>CAXUFG010000226.1:0-8248 GCA_964250265.1 uncultured Pseudonocardiaceae bacterium
TGGCAGTGCCGCCGGTGCAGCTGGCGCCGGCCCCGGATTTCCAGTCCTACTACGGCCGGCCGATCCTCAAGCAGCCGACCTGGAAGAGCCCGGACGTGCCGGTCTACCTGTTCAGCGGCGGCCTGGCCGGGGCCTCGGCGGTGCTGGCCGAGTTCGCCGCGGCCACCGGCCGCCCCGCATTGACCAGGACCGCCCGGCTCGGGGCCTGCGCCGGATCACTGGTCGGGGTCGGCTGCCTGATCCACGACCTGGGCCGCCCGGCGCGTTTCCTGCACATGTTGCGGGTGTTCAAGCCGACGTCGCCGCTGTCGGTCGGTACCTGGATCCTGTCCCCGTTCTCGGCGCTGAGCACCGTCGCGTTGGCCGCACAGCTCACCGGGATCACGCCGGCGCTCGGCCGCGCTGCCGGCATCGGCGCGGCCGTGTTGGGCGGCCCGATGACCAGCTACACCGGCGTGCTGCTGGCCGACACCGCCGTACCGGCCTGGCATGACGCGCACCGCGAGCTGCCAGTGCTCTTTGCGGCCAGCGCGCTTGCCGCCGCCGGTGGGCTGGGATTGAGTGGGTTGGGGTTGACCGGTGCGGCCGTGCCGGAGAATGCCCCGGCGGCCCGGCTGGGTGCGCTCGGCGCCGCCGTCGAGCTGGCGGTCGGTGCAGTGATGGAGCGGCGGCTGGGCATGATCGGCGAGCGGTACCGCACGGGGCAGGCCGGGCGGTGGATGCGGGCCGCTCGGATCCTGTCCATCGCTGGGATCGCCGGCGCGCTGGTGGGCCGGCGCAACCGGGCGACGTCGGTGGGGTCCGGGTTGGCGTTGCTGGCCGGATCACTGGCGACCCGGTTCGGGGTGTTCGAAGCGGGCAAAGCGTCTGCTGCCGACCCTCGCGATGTGATCATTCCCCAGCGTGCCCGCCTCGCCACCAGAACCGGCTCAAGTCCCCGCCAAGGAGACAAATAAGGGGATTTCAACCGGCGGCCAGCCCCCAATTTGTCCAAAGAGACATATCGGGGAATTCCACCGGTCAGCAAGCCCGATATGTCTCCATGTCGGGGGCAAGTCGTCGGGTGCGGGGTTCGGCAGGTGTGCGTGAGCTGAAAGAGTTGATCATAGGCCGTCCGAGCGGCCAGCTCTGACCCGGTAGAACCGGCCTCCGGCGTGCACACTGGCCATATGGCGTGTTCCGACGAAGACGTTATGACCCGCGCTATGACTATCGCTACCGGCGTCGGCCAGTGGGCGGGTCGTGTCTTCGAGACGCCTGCCTGCTCGATGCTGGGTGCTGTCTCGGGGAGAGCCTCAGCGGCGATTGCCTGATCTTGACGGTTCGGGGCCACCGCCGCGCTCGCGAGATTTACCGCCGGCGCGAGCGGGTATTGATGAGACGGGCCCGGCCCGAGAAACGCCGCGGGAGCACTGATGAAGCACACCACGAACAATGCTCCACGCGCTGCACTGCGTCGCCTGTTTGCCACAGTCGTCATCGCCGCGGGGCTCGCGGGGGCGGGCTGCGCCAATCCCGGCAACACACCTGGCGCGCCGCCGGAACCACAGGTCATGGCCTCCGCCTGGGCCAGGTCGATGTGCCAAGCGCTGCAACCGGCATTCAGTCAACTCGAGAGGCCGCCGCAACCCGACGTCGACAATCCGGCCGCGGCGCAGCAGGCCGTCGTCACCTATCTGAACAACGCGGGAGACGCCACACAACAGACGATCGATCGGTTTTCCTCGATCGGAGCTCCACCGGTGGCCAACGGGCAGCAGCTCCTCGATCGGATACGCAATCAGCTCGTCCAGATGCGTACCAACTTCACCGATGCGGCGACGCAGCTCGGCGCCGCCAATCCCAAGGACTCCCCTGCGATCGGGCAGGCCTTCGGTGGGGCTGGCAACGTTGTCAGGTTAATCGGCGTCCTCGCCACGTACCCCGAGATGCGCGCCGCCATCGACCAGACGCCGGAATGCCAGGAGCTGGCCGCGGTGAACGGACGCCAATGAGCGGCGCACACCTGGAGAATCGTCCCGCCCGAGTTCCTCGCCGAACCGCAGAGTTGAACGCAGCGTGCGCCGTTTGCCGGGCTGAAATAGTGGGTAGCCACGATATCCGGAGACAGTCCGATGTGGAGTACAGGGGCTAGATGTGGATTCGGTGGAGCGACCGGAGCTCGGCGCGGTGTTGGAGGAACTGGCGGCGGCATTCAGCGGGCTGGTCGAGGTACTGCTGGACGGCGGGCAGATGCAGCTAACCCCGAAGCGGATCGTGGATGTGGCCGCGAGTGTGATGCCGGGCTGCCGGCACGCGGCCGTAGCGGTGATCGAACAGGGCCAACCACGGACGGTCGCTAGCACCGACGCGGTGCCAGACCACGTCGATGCGGTCCAGTTCGACTGCGGCGAGGGTCCGTCGTTGGACGTTCTGGTCACCGATGATCACATCCGTGTCGACGACCTGGCCGACGACGCCCGCTGGCCGCAGTTCGGGAGGCGGGCTGCCGAGGTCGGCCAGGTCCGAAGCATGCTCAGCTACCGGCTGTACCTGGGGCGGGATCACCGAGCGGCGCTGAGCTTCTATTCGACCTGGCCGCACGGTTTCGACGACGTCGCGGCCGCGATCGGTGCGATCTTCGCTGCCTACTGCTCGCTGGCCCTGGTCACTCAGGTGCTCGGCGATGATGTTCACCCTCGCCGCGCCGCCAACGTGCACCGGGAGATCGGCGTCGCCATCGGTATCCTCATGGCGACCGGGGAACTTGCTGCCGACGAGGCGTTCACGCAGTTGCACAGGGCAAGCCAGCGGCTGCACCGCGAGCTGCGGGAGGTGGCCCACCACGTTACTGCCACCGGGCGGCTGCCGGACGAGCCGGGCGACCAGCCCTCCGAGTGACCGGGACGGTGCGGCAGCCATCTGACGCCCCTCTGGTCCCTGTGCGTCGCGGCCGGACGTGGCCAAGAATGAAGATCCCTGCAGCTACCGTGGGCCCAAATTACCTGTTGATGCCCAATGTTTGCTTAACGCAACTACAGGGGACACTGCGCTATGAACGCTACGCAACCCGGCGGAGGTGCTGCTAGCCCCTCCGCTGAGGAGATCGATGCCGTCATGCTTGCGGCTCGAGTACTGATAGCGGTCACCGCACAGTCGGTAGCGAGCGTGGAAGACGAAGTGACCCTTCCGCAGCTCCGCGTTCTCGTGATGATCGCCAGCCGTGGCCCGCATAATCTCACCGCCGTCGCCCAAGGACTCGGCGTACATGCCTCCAACGCGACCCGCACCTGCGACAAACTCGTCGACGCCGGCCTCATACACCGCAGCGACGACCCCACCGATCGCCGCAACCTGGTCCTGCAACTCACGCAGTCGGGCCAGCAGCTCGTCGCAACCATGACCGAACGGCGCCGCGCCGCCATCGCGAAGGTCCTCGCCAAGATGCCGTCCCGGCTCCGCCACAACCTCTTACCTGCCCTGCTAGCCTTCGCCGAAGCCGCCGACGAGATCCCGCTCCGCCGAGCATGGGCCCTGGGCTGGACGACAGAACAACCCGTCGACCTGTACAGCGACCCCGGCTCCTGCACGTCGCGCGGGCAACGGTGATGGTGGCGGCATCAGGGCTCACTGCCGGTGAATTCCCTGCTCCTGCTTCCGCTCTCATTGTCCGCTCCGCGCGATCCGCGGCTGCGCCCCAGCTCCTAGCAACCGTGGCGTTACGGTCGCATGGGTCTCTGGCGACCAAGTCCATGCTGGCCGTGACGTAGCCACCGAAATATATGTGTAAGCGCAACGATTGCGGGGAACACTTCGAGTAGTACCGAAGTGGAGGCACCCATGCAAACTGGATGTGGACGATCATCGGGAGCGTCTCAGGCGCCATCCTCCTGGCGGCGATTATCGTGATCATTGCAGTGCTGGCTAGTCTGCGCAGCCCGCTTTGCGGACCGTGTCGCTCTTCCCGCCATTCGATCAGGTGACCTAGCGATCATGTGCGGCGCATGCCGCCACACCGTAGAGACCATACGGATTGCCAAGGAGCCACGATGCCAGTCGGCGAGGCCGCTACGGTGGCGGCTGGGAAGTATGCGGTTGGGCGACTAATTTCAGATGACGCACCTGCGGCCAGGCCTGGGCCAGCGGTGGTGTGGTGCTGTTCGGTGGGCGCCACAGGGAGGCTGGACCTGCACGAACGCTACGGGGATGCCGACGCTGAACCGGAGCGACTATCGTGACCGCTTCGGTGTCACCGGTCGGGAACGAGCACGGCGAGTATGCGCATCTCATTCCGCTGCAGCGCCGCTATGCCGAGCTTGTTTCCGATGATCCGCAGCGGCAGCTGCTGCGGAAGCAACTGATCAGTGGCTATTTGCCGGTAGCTGAGCACATCGCGCGCCGGTTCGCTGGCCGTGGCCAACCATTGGATGACCTGGTTCAGGTCGCCATCGTGGGACTGATCAATGCCGTGGACAGGTTCGAGCCCGCGCGAGGCTTCGATTTCTTGTCCTTCGCGGTACCGACGATCACCGGTGAGGTGCGCCGGTATTTCCGTGACCACAGCTGGGCAACGCGGGTGCCGCGCCGGCTGAAGGATCTGCACATCGCCATCAGACGGGTGGTAGCGGAGCTGTCCCAACAACTGGGCAGACCTCCCCGGCCCAGCGAAATCGCCGACCGGCTAGAACTACCCATCTCAGAGGTGATCGAAGGATTACGGGCTGGCGAGGCCTACCGAACATCGTCCCTGGATGAGACGCTCACCACCGGGGAGGACGACCTCGGACCGGGCACCGCGGCACTGAACAACTACATCGGCAGCCTGGACGCCGAGCTGGCCCTCGTCGACTATCGTGAGGTACTGCGGCCGCTACTGGCCGAACTTCCGCCCCGCGAGCGGACCATCCTCGCGCTGCGATTCTTCCACCACCTGACGCAGCGCCAGATCGCGGGGCAGGTCGGCATCTCCCAGATGCACGTCTCGCGAATGCTCCGCCAGACGTTGGCGTTCCTACGGCACCGCATGAACGGCTCGGATTGATGACCCCTTTCGGAGGTCCACCGGCTTACCCTCGCCGCCGGCGGGTAAACGGTCTGGCGCGGGCCGGGGAGGTTGGGCATGGACGGCGGGCGCAAGCCGCAGGTACGGGCGATCATGGTTGTCGCCCTGGCGGCGGTGGCAGGGTTCATCGACGCTGTCGGGTACCTGACGTTGGACCTGTTCACCGCGCATATGAGCGGGAACAGCGCGCGGTTCGGTGTTTACCTGGGTCAGGGAGCCTACCTGCGGGCCGCCCCTGCGGGTTTCGCGATCGGTGTGTTTGTTCTGTCGATCACACTCGGTGCGGCGGCGATGGAGCTGGGCACCCGGGCTCGGCTTCGTTCGCCGGCAGCGCTGGTCATGGGATTCGAAGCGGTGCTGCTGCTGACTCTGAGCATCTACGGCAGCACGGTAACCGTGGCGGGCCGCCTGCCCCCGTCGTCGACCGGGGCGTACTACGGGCTGGCAGCGGCCGCCGTGGCCGCGATCGGGCTGCAGACCTCCGCGCTGCAACGCATCGGCGGCCGTACAGTTCGCACGGCCTACGTCTCGGGGATGCTCACCAGTCTGGCCAACGAACTCGCCAGCTACGCGCTGGATGACCGGGCCAGATCACCCAATCACAGCCCCAGCTACCTGCGTGACGAGCTGGGGTTGACACCGCAACGCCGGTCGCCATCGCGGATCCCACTGCTCGCCGCCATCTGGGTGGTGTACGCGGCTAGCGCCTTCGGCGGCTCCTACCTGCAGCAACGTTGGCAACTGCAATGCCTGACGGTGCCGGTTGCCGTGCTCGCCGTCGTCCTCGCAATCGAGCTGTACAGCCCCACCCACGACCGAGCCGATCAGCCGAAGCGCTGAGCTATCCCGCAAACAGCTCGTGCTGGCACGCCGCTCACCCACCCACGGCGGCACGGATGGACTCCCGCAGGGAACCCATGGTGGCGACCACCGCGGTGGGCTCGTAGCCGCAGTGGGCCATGCAGTTGGCGCATCGCGGGTCGCGTCCGCGGCCGAACGCCGACCAGTCGGTGTCCTCGAGCAGCTCGGCGTAGGTCTCCGCATAGCTGTCATCGAGCAGGTAGCACGGCCGCTGCCAGCCCAGCAGCGAGTACGACGGGATACCCCACGCGGTGCAGGCCAGCTCCCGCTTGCCTTCCAGGAAGTCCAGGAAGATCGGGGAGTGGTTGAGCCGCCAGCGCCGCCGCCGCCCGTCGGCGAAGGCTTTGGCGAACAGCTCGCGGGTCTGCTGCACGCCCAGCCAGTGCTCCTGGTCGGGTGCCTTGTCGTAGGCGTAGCCGGGGGAGATCTGCATGTTGTGTACGCCGAGCTCGTCGTTGAGATAGTCGAGCACTTCAACGACATCTTGCGGACTGTCCGTGCTGAAGAACGTCGTGTTGGTCATCACCCGGAACCCGGCAGCCTTGGCCTGCCGGATCGCCGCCACCGCGGCGTCGAAGCCGCCCACTTTGCGCACCGAGGCGTCGTGCCGCTCACGCAGCCCGTCGATGTGCACCATCCAGGCGAAGTCGCGGTGCGGGGTGAATTCGTGCAGGTGTTTAGGCAGCAGCAAGGCGTTGGTGCACAGGAAGACAATCTTTCGGCGGGCCAGCAGCTGCTGGGTGAGCTCGTCGATCTGCGGGTGCATCAGGGGTTCGCCGCCTGCGATGGAGACCATCGGGGCCCCGCATTCCTCGACAGCGGCCAGCGCCTGCTCCACCGGCATCCGTTGCTTGAGCAGCGCGGCGGGTTGGGCGATCTTGCCGCAGCCGCCGCATTTGAGGTTGCAGGCGAACAGCGGCTCCAGCTCGACGAGCAGGGCGAACTTGTCCCGGCGCCGCAGCTTCTGCTTGAGCAGGAAACCGCCCAGCTTCAGGGATTGGCGCAGCGGCATGGGCATGTCGTTAGATCACCTCTTTCGGCAGGGCGAAGGTGACGTCCTCGTCGATCAGCTGTGATTCGCTCACGTTGAGGGGACCGAGGCCGCTCAGGCAGCGCACGATCTCGTCCACCAGATGCGGTGGCGCGGAGGCGCCGGCGGTGATGCCCAGCCGCGTCGGGCTGGCCAGCCAGCGCAGATCGATTTCGCTGACGTCCTCGACGAGGTACGCGGGCACCCCTTCCCGCTGGGCGACCTCCACCAGGCGCACCGAGTTGGACGAGTTGGGCGAGCCGACCACGAGCATCAGGTCCACCTGGCGGGCGATCGCGCGGACCGCGCGCTGACGGTTGGTGGTGGCGTAGCAGATGTCGTCGGTGCGCGGGGCCCTCAGCGCGGGGAACCGTTCGCGCAGGACCTGGACGATCTCGTCGGCCTCGTCGAGGGCGAGCGTGGTCTGCATGGTGTAGACCACTTTCGCCGGGTCGTGGGGCTGGACGCGGTGCGCGCTGGCCACGTCGGGCACCACGATGACGTCGCTCGGCGCCTCACCCCGGCTGCCCTGCACCTCTTCGTGGTCGGGATGGCCGACCAGGAACACCGTGTTGCCCTGCTTGGCGTAGCGGCGGATCTCCCTGTGCACCTTGGTCACCAGCGGGCAGGTGGCGTCGATGACGGTGTGCTCGCCTGCGGCGGCCGCCCGGCGCACGGTGGGCGCGACGCCGTGCGCGGAGAACACCAGCACGCTGCCTTCCGGAACCGCCGCGACCTCGTCGACGAACACCGCGCCACGGGCTTCGAGCTCGCGCACCACGTGCGCGTTGTGCACGATCTGCCGGCGTACATACACCGGGGCGCCGTAGCGTTGCAACGCACGATCCACCGTGTCGATCGCCCGGGCCACCCCCGCGCAGAACGAGCGCGGTGCGGCGAGCAGGATCTCCCGCGGCCCCGTCGCCGCTGCCCACCATTCCAGCGCGGGTCGGCACGCCTTGAGCGCCCGCAGTGCGGCGATTCCCCGGCGTGAGGTGCCGAGATGCCACAACGGGTGCTCCGGCGTATCCACGATGGCGCGGACGACCGCGAACGGGGCGTCGGCGGGCGCGAGTTGCGCTGATTCCATATCCACCGCGAGCGACCCATCGGCAACGGGCTTCCACGCGATCCGCGGCACCGAGCAGATGGGCCCCACGTGCACCCGCAACCCCAACCGCCGCAGCGCCCCCGCCAGCAACACCGCCGACGGAATCTCAACGGTGCCGGCTAGCTTTCCCTGCCGCTCAGCTCCTCCCGAACTCAACAGCAGAGTTCCTGGAGCTTGGTCAAAAAGCTCTGTTGTTGAGTTCGGG
>CAXUFG010000227.1:0-8242 GCA_964250265.1 uncultured Pseudonocardiaceae bacterium
GGTCCTATGGACGCTTGTGCACCTTCGGGCACGGTGGATCGCGCCACGGGCGCGACACGACGGGCACGGAGCCACGACACACGCGAGATGGTATGTCTGGAAGCGCGCCAGCAGTAGCCGACTGTGAAGGAGCCCCCGCCATGCCTGAGAACGTGTCTGGCTGGTATGTCGACGAGAGGTGCGTGAACTGCGATGTCGCACGTCAGATCGCTCCCGGTCTGATCGGTGAGAGCGGTGGCCGTTCGACGGTCCTTCGCCAGCCCCTCGACGAGGCGGAGGTGAACCTGCTGCATGCCGCCGCCTACGCCTGCCAAACCCGATCGATCCGGCACACATCTGTGCCGCTCGAACCTGCGCGCGATCCCTTCCCGATGCGCCTGCACGGCGGGGTCTACTTGTGCGGACACAATTCGCCGCACACCGCAGGGGCCAACGCCTACCTGGTGCGCCGCCCGGCCGGAAATCTGATGATCGACACGCCGCGCTGGAGCGAACGACTGGCATCGAGATACGAGTCGCTTGGCCCGGTGACGGAGGTCTTGCTCACCCATCGCGACCATGCCGCGCACGGCCGTCGCTACGCCGACCGTTTCGGGGCGCGGCTCTGGATCCACGAGGGCGATCTCGCGGCGGCCCCGGATGCGGACCGGGTGCTGCGCGGCACCGAGCCGGTCGACGTGACCGCCGGGGTGGTTGCGCATCCGTTGCCGGGGCACACCGAAGGAAGCGTGCTGTACGTCGTTGACGAACTGGACTGCTTCAGCGGCGACAGCTTCTACTGGTCGCGCACTACCGGGGATATCGAGGTGGCCGAGAGCGTCACCTGGTACTCGATAGCAGAGCTGGCCGCCTCGCTGGCCCGGGTGGTCGACTCACTCCGATTCGAATGGCTGCTGCCGGGACACGGTGACCGCAAGCATCTGTCCGCGGAGGAGATGACGCACCGGTTGCGGGCGCTGGCGACCCGGGTCAGCGCGCTCGACCCGCAACCGATCGATTTCACCGCCGTCCGGTGGTAACGAGCCCACCAATGCATCCCGCGAGTTTGGAGGCGGATTGGCCCTGACCCTCCCGAGCTCAACAGCAGCGCTTTTTTATCACGCGCTGAGCGCTCTGCTGTTGAGCTCGGGAGCGGGAGGGCTGGAAATGGTGACCCGGGCACGGGATCTGGGTCACAGTCCACTAGACCTCGACTGCGATTCATGTTTGAGACTTCCTGCATCGACTGATTCGACTCCAGGAGCGTGCAGACATGCAGGTCGCCATGGTGACGCGGTTCGGTGCCCCTGAGGTGCTGGTGACCCGCGAGGTGTCGGACCCGGTTGCGGGTCCCGGCGAGGTCGTGATCGACGTGACGGCCGCGGATGTGCTGTGGGTCGAGACGATGATCCGGCGGGGTGGCGGCGGCAAGTACTTCGACGTGACGCCGCCCTACGTTCCCGGCGGTGCGGTCGCCGGCCGGGTACAAGCGGTCGGCGAGGGCGTCGATCCGAGCTGGATCGACCGTGAGGTCGTCGCTCGCACCGGCCGGCGTGGGGGCTACGCCGAGCAGGTCGCCGTCCCCGTAGCCGGGTTGTCGGTCCTACCAGACGGGTTGGGGCTGCGGGAGGCTGCGGCGCTGCTGCACGACGGGCCGACCGCGCTGGCGCTGGCGGAGGGCGCGCGGATCGGCGCCGGGGACAGGGTGCTGGTGGTCGGAGCGAGTGGGGGACTGGGCATCGTGTCGGCCCAGCTGGCGGGAGCGCACGGCGCGCGAGTCGTTGCCCTCGCCCGTGACGAGGGCAAGCTGGCGCGGATCAGGGAGTTGGGTTTCGACGCGGTCATCGACTCCGAGGACCCCGACTGGGTTGGGCAGGCCCGCGCCGCGCTCGGCGGGGAGGGTGCCGACGTGATCCTCGACAACGTCGGCGGGCGGGTCGGCGAGGCTGCGTTCGCGGCGATCGCCCCCGGCGGCCGGTTCTCCGCGCATGGGACTCCGAGCGGGCAGTTCGCGGCGATCGACCCCAGGCAAGCGGAGCGTCGCGGTGTCACCCTGCGCGGGATCACGGACGTACAACTCACCGACATCGACCTCAAGCGGCTCACCGAGCAGGCACTCGCCGAAGCAGCGGCCGGTCGCATCACGCCCGTGATCGGCCAGACCTTCCCGCTCACGGAGGCCGCCGATGCGCACACCGCCATCGAGGACCGGGCGGTGTTCGGCAAGACGCTGCTTCTCCCGTGACCTGGCCCAGCCTGTCGGCTGCTGATTCGGCACCGATGCGCGCTCGCCCTCCACGAGGACGCGGCGTCACCAAACCTGGGGCATGATGCCTGGGTGGGACAGCTGATTTTCGACCAGGACGTCGCCGAGCATATGGACTCCCTTTACCGCACTCGAGACATGGTGCGGCGCCGCGAGTTGGTCCGGGACGCACTGGGAGTCAACCCCGGCGATCGGGTGCTTGACCTCGGCTGCGGGCCGGGTTTTGGCATCGCCGAACTGCTGGACCGGGTGGGCGCCACCGGGTCGGTCGTGGGAGTGGACCGTAGCCCACAGATGCTTGCAGCTGCGGCGCGCCGGTGCGCGGGCCACCCCAACGTGACCCTGCACGAGGCGGACGCGACGGCCCTGCCGGTGGACGACGCGGCCTTCGATCGCGCGCTGTCGGTGCAGGTCATCGAATACGTCCCGGACGTCACTGCGGCGCTGGCGGAATTGCGCCGGGTGGTGCGGCCCGGTGGGCGAGTGGTGGCCTGGGATGTCGACTGGAGCACAGTGTCCTGGCACTCGTCGGATCCCGCTCGGATGGATCGGGTGTTGCAGGCGTGGGACGAGCATCTCGCTCACCCATGCCTGCCCCGGACGCTGGCCGCACAGCTCCGATCGGTGGGCTTCGATGACGTCCAGATGGTGGGTCACGCTTTCGCGACTGCTGCGCTGGACCCCGACAGCTACGCCGCGACGGTCTTGCACTTCGTCACGCAGTTCGTCACCAGCCGACGTGGCATCACCTCGGGCGACGTTGCCGCGTGGGTAGCGGAGCAGCGACAGCTCGACCAGCGGGGCGAGTTCTTCTTCGCCTGCGTCCAGTTCTGCTTCAGCGCCACACGCCCCTTTGTGAGAGCTGACGATCGGCCGCCCTGCAAGGTTACGGTTGGAGCGCTGGCATCTGGAACATCACCCATGATCGTTAGATGGCTGCCTGCCGTGTCACAGCTAATGCGCGCTCACGGGCAGTCGATGTCCAGGGCCGGGCCGCGGCGCAGAGTGTTGGTGACGTAGCACAACCGCTTCGCGGCGGGCACCAGGCGGCGCAGGGTATCCGAGTCCGGCGCGTCAGCCTGCACCGAGAGCCGGATCGCCGAGAAGCTGGGACCGTCGTAGGTGCCGGTTGCCCGTACCCGCAGCCCGGCCAGTTCGATGCCCCGCTTGCCGGCGGAATGGGCCAGCGCCAGCGTGAAGCAGGATGCGATGGAGGCGAGCAGCAGCTCGGTGGGCTGCGGACCCTGGTCGGTCCCGCCGACCGACTCAGGCTCGTCGACGATCAGCTCGAAGCGCCCGGCGGACACCCGGCAACGGAGCCCACCATCCCAGCTGGCGTCCACCGAACGAGTACTCACTGGTGTCCTCCTCGGCCCGGAATGTGCGGTGTTTCACCTGCGTGCAACGCACCTGCAACGCGGCGGAGCACTGTGACCGGGACATTCATCCCAGCATCCCTGCAACAGGAGGCCCCGGATGACTGTTCCCCGGCCCCGTACCAACGAGCGAGTCGCGGCGCTGCCCTGCCGAGCCGGCTGCCGCGTGGATCCGGCGTTGCGTCGTCACCACGACCGGCTGCTCACCGTCGAGTCCGACGTCGACGAGCTGCTCGAGCTCGTTGAGCTCGCGGTGACCTGGGACGAGCTGGACTATTCCAGCGCAGGTCTGGTGCCCCCCGGGCAGTGGCTGGAGTTCGTCGCCTGCCATGAGTGGCGGGATCCGGCGCGCGCGGCGCGCATTTTCAGCGTGGTCACCGATATCGCGCTGCGAGCCGACCGGCGCAGGGCGGCCTATCCGCCGCTTGAGGAGGTCGTGACCGCGAGCCGACCGGGACACCACGTCAGGGCCGGCCGAGCCGGGTGACGTCGTCGACGGCCAGGTCGAGGACGGTGGCGCAGGCGCCGTCGAGTCGCAGCGCAAGTTGCCCCGAGTCGTCGATCCGGCCCACCACGACCGCGTGCAGTCCGCGATCCAGAAACGGCTGGGCGCAGTCCGCCTCGCGACCGGCCGGGGAGCAGAGCAGGAACCCGAAGCTGGGAAAGCAGGTCAGCCACGCCTCCAACTCGACGCAGGGCGGCGTTGGTACCGCGTCCAGGTCGAGTACGACGCCGTGGCGTCCCCACTCCAGGAGCATCGCCAGTGACCCGACCAGCCCGGCCATGCTGATGTCCTTGGCCGCCACGCACGCCCCGGACTCGGCGAGCCCGGCGAAGAGCCGCACGTCTCCAGCACACTGCAACCCGCGCTGCTCGAAAGCCGGAAAGAATGGGAAGTCTGCGCGCATCCGGCCCTCCAGCGCGGCGGCCACCAGCAGGCTTTGCCCGGCTTGCACCCGGGTCACCGACAACGCTTGCCCATTGGTCGTACCGACGCCGAACGCTGACACCGCGGGCTCCCCGTCGTGCAGCGTGAGGTGACCGCCGAGGATCGGCACGCTGTAGAGCTCGCCGGCCCGCCGCATCCCGCGCAGCGCCGAGCGGGCCACCTCCTCGGAGCCAACGATGGTGTCGACGATGCCCAGCGGCCACGCGCCCATCGCGGCCAGGTCATTGACGTTG
This sequence comes from uncultured Pseudonocardiaceae bacterium, assembly GCA_964250265.1. GTDB lineage: Bacteria > Actinomycetota > Actinomycetes > Mycobacteriales > Pseudonocardiaceae. The sequence continues at coordinate 4,804 of CAXUFG010000227.1, forward strand.
GTGAGTACCGCGGCGAAGCCGGCGCCGTACGGGTCGGCGGCGACGAACGGTGGCCACAGTGCCTCGCCGCAGGCCACCACCTGCCCGTCCAGCGCGTCCACCGCCGCGCCGTCATCGCCCGGCCCGCAGATCCAGTCGGCGGGTCCCAGTACCTCGCTGACCAACCCGATCACTGCCTTGCCGCGCAGTCCGGGGTGGGCCCGCAGGATCTGCACCAGCTCGGCCAGCGCGGCCGGTCCGGCCCGCACCGTCATGTCGGCCATGGCCACCTCCATCCCCGTGGTCATTTCCGATAGTAGGTGCACGCCCACTATCTGATCTAACATCGGGGCGGTGCGCCCGCCGAGCTTCCTCGAGCTGCCCGCTCGCAGCGGCAAGCCCCGCGTCACCGGGCTGACGCACGTGCTGGACACCGGGGTGCCGCCGGGCACCGCCGCCGCCGTGCTTGCGACCGGTGCCGGTTATGTGGACGTGTGGAAGACCGGCTGGGGCACCGCCTACGTCGACCCTGGGCTGGCCGAAAAACTGCGGTTGCTGGCCGAGACACACGTCGCCGCCTGCCTCGGTGGCACCTTGCTGGAGATCGCCTGGGGGCAGGGCCGGGCTGAGGAGTGCCTAGCCTGGGCGCACGAGGCCGGCTTCGGCTACGTCGAGGTGTCCCGCGGCACCGTGCCGATGAGCCTGGAGGACAAGCACGATCTCATCAAGCTGGCTGCCAGCCGCTTCGCCGTGCTCGCCGAGGTGGGATCCAAGGATCCGGCGGAGCAGCAGGTACCGGCGCAGTGGCGCACCGAGGCCGAGGCCGATCTCGCCGTCGGCGCCTGCCTGGTGGTCACGGAGGGGCGGGCGAGTGGCACCGTGGGCATGTTCGATGCCGCCGGGCGGATCCGCGAGGACATGGTGGCCGCGGTGGTGGACGGAGTCGGACTGGAGCACGTGATCTTTGAGGCACCGCGTCCCGAGCAGCAGGCCTGGTTTGTTCGCCGGTTCGGACCCGAGGTGAACCTCGGGAACGTGGGTCTGGATCAGCTGATGGCGGCGGAGACGCTGCGGCTGGGCCTGCGTTCGGACACCGCCGTGGCCGGGGCGCTGGTGCGGTGACAGCGGCGAACCTGGTACCTGGGCGCTACCGCGGGGTTGCGGTGGCCACCGTGCCGGGTCCGCTGGAGGAGGCCGCGCTGCGCGCACATTTCCTCGGCCGGGAAGCCTACCGCCGCACCCGCTTCCTCGTCGTACGCAACGGCGAGCGCACCGCGGTGCTGCGGGTCACCAAGGCCTCGGAGCGCGAGCTGTTCAGCCCGCTCGTCGAGGTGGAGATGCTGGCCGACCCGCAGGAATGCGTGTTTCTGCGCCGGCCCGAGGTGGACACCGCGATCCCCTCTGCGCTGGCCGCGGCCGCGCTCGCCGACGCGCCCGGCGCCCGGGCCGTGGTGGTGTGTGGCCGGTATGAGCACGTCAACTTCATTCTCAATCCCCGGCCACGCCGGGTGGTCGTGCGTGAGGTGGTCCCGCCGGAGCCGGCCAAGTTGTTCGACCAGGCCCAGCGGGTGATCGCGGTGACCGAAGACCTACCCCCGCTGGAACTGGTGCGTGAGGTGGTGGACCTGGCGGAGATGGCCAGGGCACACCCCGCCGGGCACTACCTGTTGCCCTGCCGGGGTTCCGGGGTCACCATCGCCGGCGCGAAGGTGTCTTATCTGGACGAACGGCCCCCACTCGCGGACTGGACCCTGCTGGGCTGCGAGCGGTCCCGGCAGATCCACCGCTGGTGCTACGGCAGCGACCCATCCTGCGTGGACTTCTGCCCGAAGCGGGACCCGGCACCCGGCATGCTGACCAAGTGCTGCCTGCAGGAGGAGCACGTCGAGGCCGGCGAGGGTTGGGTGTCGGTGCCGTGGGGATCCTCGCTCGAGCAGGTCCGGCAGGCGTTGACCGGCCTGGCCCACGCACTGGAGCCGGCGTGGGCACCCGGCTGAGCGACTCGGCCAGCTACGCCCATTTGTGGGGCACCGAGGAGCTGGCCCGGGTGTTCGACGAGCCGGCCCGGCTGCAGTGCTGGCTGGACATTCTCGTCGCGCTGGCCAGGACGCAGGCCCGCCTCGGCCTCCTGCCGGCCGAGGCCGCCGAGGCGATCGCTGCCGGAGCGCGGGTACCGGCGCTTGACCTGGACTACATCGCCGAACAGACCCGGCTCACCTCGCACTCCACGCTCGGCCTGATTCGAGGCTTGCGGATGGTGCTGCCCGAGCACGCCCGCGAGTACGTGTACTTCGGCGCCACCGTGCAGGACCTCACCGATACCTGGTTCGGGGTGGTGATGCGGGAAGTGGGCGCACTCGTCTGGCGTGAGTTGCGGGCGTTGGAGGCCGATCTGCTCGACCTGGCCCGGACCCACCGGGATACCGTCCAAGTAGGACGGACGCATGGCCAGCCCGGTGCGCCGATCACTTTTGGATTCAAGGCGGCGTCCTGGGCCGACGAGGTGCGCCGGCACCTGCAGCGGCTACGCGAGGGGCGGTCGAGGTGGCCGGTCGGGCAGCTCGGCGGCGCGGTCGGGGTGTTGACGGTATTCGGGACGGACGGGGCGGCGCTGCGGCGGCTGTTCTGCGCCGAAGTTGGGCTCGCTGACCCGGGCATCTCTTGGCTCACTTCGCGGGACCGGCCCGCCGAGTTCGGCCACCTGCTGGCCATGGTGTGCGGCACGCTGGCCCGGATTGGCGGCGAAATCTATGAGCTGCAACGCCCGGAGATCGGTGAGCTGGCCGAACCCACCACGGCCACCGCGGTCGGCAGCATCACCATGCACCACAAGCGGAATCCAGAGGGTAGCGAGCACCTGGACACCCTGGCCAGGCTCGTCCGCTCCTCGGCTGCGGTCCTGACAGAGGGGCTGGTGCAGCTGCACGAGCGGGACGGCCGCGGGTGGAAAGCCGAGTGGGTGGCGCTGCCTGAGGTGTGCCTGCTGACTGGGGCCGCGCTGCGCATCGCGCGCAGGATCGTCAGCGGGTTGGAGGTGAACGCCGACGCGATGGCGGCGAACCTCGCGGACCTCGCGGCTGTGCTCGCCGGGCGCGGGCAGGCCCGAGCCGGGGGGGACAACGGTTGGATCGGCCGGTCGCCGGTGGGCGCCGCAGGGGAGATGATCGACGCGGTGCTGGCCCGCGCCGCGGCGGCAAGGGCGGGCGAGCCGGAGAGCTGGCCGTGACCCCCCCGCGGTTGCCGCTCGCGGTGCTACCCACCCCGCTGCTGCGGGCGCACCGGGTGGAAGCGGCGGTGGGAGGCGGGCCGGTGCTGGTCAAGCGCGACGACCTGGCTGGGTTCGCGGTGGGCGGCAACAAGATCCGGCCGCTGGAATACCTGCTGGGACAGGCCCTGGCCGACCGCTGTGACGGGATGGTGACTGGTGGCGGCCCGGGCGCGCACTTCTGCCCGGCCGCCG
>CAXUFG010000228.1:0-8141 GCA_964250265.1 uncultured Pseudonocardiaceae bacterium
GCATGGTGCTGTTCGGCCAGGTGGGCCGGGAGCTCGTCGGGCTGATCAACGCGCATGGACCGTTCGCGGTCGGCATCTCCGGTGAGGATGCACAGCTGTTCACCGCTGCGCGCCGTACCGCCACAGTGGACGGCGAGCAGGTCGACGTGGGATTGGTCGGTGATGTGGTGGCGGTGAACCCGGCGGCGGTGCTCGACATCGTCAACGCCGGGCGTATCCCGGTGGTTTCCGGGTTGGCTCCGGACACCGGCGGCGTGGTGCACAACATCAATGCCGACACCGCCGCGGCGGCACTGGCCATCGCGCTGGGCGCTGAGAAGCTCGTCATGCTCACCGACGTCGAGGGGCTCTACGCCGACTGGCCGGATCGTTCCAGCCTGCTCTCTGAAGTCACCGTGGACCGGTTGGAGGGGCTGCTGCCGGGCCTGTCCGCCGGGATGGCGCCGAAGATGGAGGCCTGCCTGCGCGCGGTCCGGGGCGGAGTGCCGCGGGCTCACGTGATCGACGGCCGGGTCGAGCATTCGGTGCTGCTCGAGGTCTTCACCACCGAGGGTGTGGGGACGATGGTGTTGCCCGAGAGAGGAGACGGTTGATGTCTACCGCGGATTATCAGCGTCGCTGGGAAGCCGCGTTGATGGCCAACTATGGAACACCACCCCTGGCGCTGGCCCGTGGCGCCGGCGCCGAAGTGTGGGATGTGGATGGCCGGCGTTACCTCGATCTGCTCGGGGGGGTCGCGGTGAACGCGTTGGGTCACGCGCACCCGGCTGTGATACGCGCGGTCACCGAGCAGCTCGGCACTCTGGGGCAGGTCTCGAATTTCTTTATCACCGAGCCGGCCATCGCGCTTGCCGAGACGCTGCTGGATCTGCTTGGCGCCACCGGGTCTGGACGGGTGCTGTTCTGCAACTCCGGTACCGAGGCCAATGAGGTCGCCTTCAAGATCGCCCGACGGACCGGCCGACCAAAGATCATCTCTACCGAGGGGGCATTCCACGGGCGCACCATGGGGGCGCTCGCGCTCACCGGGCAGCCGGCCAAACGGGATCCTTTCACGCCGATGCCGCCCGGTGTGGTCTTCGTGCCGTACGGTGACCCCGCGGCGCTGGTGTCGGAGGTGGACAGCGACACGGCCGCGGTGTTTCTGGAGCCCGTGCAAGGCGAGAACGGCGTCATAGTCCCGCCAGAGGGCTACCTGCAGGCTGCTCGGGACATTACCGCGGAGCACGAAGCGCTGCTCGTGCTGGATGAGGTCCAGACCGGCATCGGCCGGACCGGCAGCTGGTTCGCCCACCAGTCCGTGGGAGTCGTTCCCGACGTGGTGACCCTCGCCAAGGGCCTGGGCGGCGGGCTGCCGATTGGCGCGTGTATCGGTATCGGCTCTGCCGCTCACCTGCTGCAACCCGGTCAGCACGGCAGCACGCTCGGCGGCAACCCGGTCTGCTGCGCGGCGGCGCTGGCCGTACTGCGCACGATCGCCTCAGACGGGTTACTCGACCACTCCGCCCGGCTCGGTAAGGAGATCGCCGCCGCGGTGACGGCATTGCGGCATCCGCTCGTCAGAACGGTGAGCGCTGCGGGTCTGCTCATCGGGATCGGACTGAGCTCGCCGGTCTCCGCTGAGATTGCCGCCGCCGCACGTGATGGCGGCTTCCTGGTCAACCCGGCAGTACCAGACCGGGTCCGCCTCGCACCGCCGCTGGTGCTCACCGAGGCCCAGGCGCACGAATTCCTCAGTGCTCTACCGGCCATCCTGGACCGGGTGCAGCGATGACCAAGCATTTTCTGCGTGATGACGACCTCAATCCGGCCGAGCAGCGGCAGATCCTTGACATGGCCGGCGAGTTCAAGACCGACCCGTACGGGCGTACTCCGCTGGCCGGCCCACGATCGATCGCAGTGATCTTCGAGAAGAGCTCGACGCGAACCCGGTTGTCCTTCGAGATCGGTATCGCACAGCTGGGTGGCAACGCGGTGATCATCGATGCCGCCGCGATGCAGCTGGGTCGGGAGGAGTCCATCGAGGACACCTCGCGGGTGCTGTCCCGCTATGCCGACGCGGTGGTCTGGCGCACCTACGCCCAGAGCCGCCTCGACGCCATGGCTAAGGTCTCCCGGGTCCCGGTCATCAACGCGCTCACCGACGAGTTCCACCCCTGCCAGGTGCTCGCCGATCTGCAGACCATCCAGGAACGGCACGGCAGCTTGGCCGGGCTCACCCTGACCTACCTCGGCGACGGGGCCAACAACATGGCGCACTCCTTACTCTTGGGCGGCACCACCGCCGGGCTGAACGTCCGGATCGCGACGCCGGAGGCCTTCCAACCGATGCCCGACGTACTACTCGCCGCGAAACACCGTGCCGCGGAGACCGGCGGGAGCGCCACCGTACTCGTTGATCCCCACGCAGCGGTCGATGGCGCCGACGTCCTGGTGACCGACACCTGGACCTCGATGGGCCAGGAGAGCGACGGGCTCGACCGCTGCACTCCGTTCCGGCCGCTGCAGATCAACGCCGATCTGGTCGAGCGCGCGTCCGGCGGGGGAGTCAAGCAGATCACCGTGTTGCATTGCCTGCCTGCGCACCGCGGCGTCGAGATCACCGACGAGGTGATCGACGGTCCGGTCAGCGCGGTGTGGGATGAGGCCGAGAACCGGCTGCACGCGCAGAAGGCGCTGCTGACCTGGTTACTGGACCCGGAGCGAAGGGTATGACGCGCACACGGGTCGGCCGGCAGGCCCGCATCGTCGAGTTGGTGACCCACTGTGTGGTGCACAGCCAAACGGAGCTGGCCACGCTGCTTGCCGGCGAAGGCATCGAGGTCACCCAGGCCACCCTCTCCCGGGACCTCGACGAGCTCGGCGCGGTGAAGTTGCGCGGCGTGAACGGCGGGGCGCCGGTGTATGTCATTCCCGAAGATGGCAGCCCGGTGCGCGCGGTGGCCGGCGGCACCGCTCGACTCGCCCGGGTGCTTTCCGAGCTACTCGTCTCCACCGACGCCAGCGGGAATCTTGCGGTACTGCGCACCCCGCCCGGGGCGGCCCATTTCGTGGCCAGCGCACTGGACCGGGCAGCGCTGAATGAGATCGTCGGCACCGTCGCCGGCGATGACACCATCCTGGTCGTCGCCCGTGAACCGCTCACCGGAGAGCATCTCGTGCAGCAGATCGCGGCGCTGGCGCACCCGTGAGTGGCAAACAGGGCTCTAACACTGTTTGGCCCTGACGAGTGCGGCCGAAGGGGGGGCGGAATGGCCGGACGGGTGGTGCTGGCTTACTCCGGCGGGCTGGACACGTCGGTGGCGATCGGGTGGATCGCCGAGGAAACCGGAGCTGAGGTCGTTGCTGTCGCAGTCGATGTCGGCCAGGGTGGCGAGGACCTGGAGACCATCCGCCAGCGTGCCCTTGCCTGCGGGGCGGTAGAGGCCGTCGTCACCGACGCCCGCGACGAGTTCGCTGAGCAGTACTGCCTGCCGGCGCTGCAGGCCAACGCCCTGTACATGCAGCGATACCCGCTGGTATCAGCGCTGTCCCGCCCTTTGATCGTCAAGCACCTGGTGGCCGCGGCGAAGTACCACGGCGCCTCCACCGTCGCGCATGGGTGCACCGGCAAGGGCAATGACCAGGTCCGCTTTGAAGTCGGCATCGGTACCCTCGCCCCGGACCTGCGGGTCATCGCCCCGGTCCGGGACTATGCGTGGACCCGGGAGAAGGCGATCACCTACGCCGAGGAGCGCAACCTGCCGATCGACGTCACCAAACGCTCGCCATTCTCCGTCGACCAGAACCTGTGGGGCCGGGCAGTGGAGACCGGGTTCCTGGAAGAGCTGTGGAACGCCCCGACCAAGGACGTGTACTCCTACACTTGCGATCCGACCGAGTGGAAGGCACCAGAGGAGTTGGTGCTTAGTTTCGAGTCCGGCGTGCCGGTCGCTATCGACGGCACACCGGTGACGGTGCTTGAGGCGATCAAGCAGCTCAACGCACGGGCCGGGGCCCACGGGATCGGCCGGTTGGACATGGTCGAGGATCGGCTGATCGGCATCAAGAGCCGTGAGGTCTACGAGGCGCCCGCGGCGATCGCCCTGATCACCGCGCATCAGGAACTGGAAAACGTCACTGTGGAGCGCGATTTGGCCAGGTACAAACGCAACGTCGAGCAGCGCTGGAGCGAGCTGGTCTACGACGGGTTGTGGTTCTCCCCGCTCAAACGGGCACTGGACGCTTTCGTCGCCGACTCCCAGCGCCACGTGAGCGGCGAGATCCGCATCGAGCTGGCCGGCGGTCGGGCCACGGTGACCGGACGGCGCAGCGCGCAGTCGCTCTATGACTTCAACCTCGCCACCTACGACGAGGGCGACACCTTCGACCAGTCCCTGGCCAAGGGTTTCGTGCAGCTGTGGGGACTTCCATCGAAACTCGCCGCGCAGCGAGACCTGCAGGCCACCCACCGGGACCTCTCGTCATGACCGGACTCTGGGGTGCTCGGTTCAGCGGGAAACCGGCTGATGCGCTCGTGGCACTGAGCGTCTCGACCCACTTCGATTGGCGCCTGGCCCGCTACGACATCCGGGGCTCCCGAGCGCACGCCCGCGTGTTGCACGACGCAGGGCTACTCAACGACGGTGAGCTGGCCGCGATGCTCGACGCGCTGGACCGCCTCGATACCGACGTCGAGTCCGGCGCGTTCGTCCCGGCACCCGAGGACGAGGACGTGCACACCGCACTGGAACGTGGCCTGATCGAGCGCGCCGGGCCGGAGCTCGGCGGCCGGCTACGCGCCGGCCGATCCCGCAACGACCAGGTCGCGACCTTACTGCGGATGTGGCTGCGCGACGGTGCTCGCCGGGTCGGTGCCGGCACCCTGGACGTGATCGACGCGCTGCTCGACCAGGCGCAGGCGCACCCAGACGCGCCCATGCCGGGCCGGACTCATTTGCAGCACGCCCAACCGGTGTTGCTCGCGCACCACTTGGGAGCGCACGTGCAGGCCCTGCTGCGGGACGTCGGGCGGTTACGGGACTGGGATGCCCGCGCCGCGGTCTCGCCCTACGGTTCGGGAGCGCTGGCCGGCTCGTCGCTCGGCCTCGACCCGGCGGCGGTGGCCGCTGAACTCGGCTTCGACGCTCCCGTGGAGAACTCGATCGACGGCACGGCGTCCCGCGATTTCGCCGCCGAAGCGGCGTTCGTGCTGGCGATGCTGGCGGTCGACCTGTCCCGGATCGCGGAGGAGATCATCCTCTGGGCCAGCGCCGAGTTCGGTTACGTCGCACTGGATGATGCCTACTCGACCGGCAGCTCGATCATGCCGCAGAAGAAGAACCCCGATGTGGCCGAGTTGGCCCGGGGCAAGGCCGGCCGGCTGATCGGAAACCTCACCGGCTTGCTCGCCACCCTGAAGGCACAGCCGCTGGCCTACAACCGGGACCTGCAGGAGGACAAGGAGCCACTGTTCGATTCCGTCGACCAGTTGGAGCTGCTGCTACCGGCGATGGCAGGGATGGTGGGCACTCTGAGCTTCCAGACTTACCGCCTCGCTGAGCTAGCCCCGGCCGGGTTCACCCTGGCCACCGATCTCGCCGAGTGGCTGGTACGTCAGGGAGTGCCGTTCCGGACTGCGCACCAGGCGGCGGGGGCCTGCGTGCGGCTGGCCGAATCCCGCGGGGTCGGGCTGGCGGAGCTCTCGGAAATGGAGCTTGCTGCCGTCCACCCTGAGCTGACCTTGGACGTTCGCCGGGTGCTCAACGTCGGCGGGTCCATCGCATCTAGAGACGCCTATGGTGGCACTGCTCCTGATCGTGTCACCGAGCAACTGCAGCGCGCCAGGAAGGCCGTCGGCGAGCATCGGGGCTGGATCACCTCGTGACGGTGGGGACCCTCGCCCGGGACCGTCTCGCCGTGGACGTCCTGCCGGCCGCCCGGCTGCTGCTGGGCTGCTGGCTGGTGGCTGACCGACCTGACGGACAGATAATGGTCCGTCTCGTCGAGCTGGAGGCCTATCGCGGCGCAGACGACCCCGCTGCGCACTCCTACCGCGGCCGCACCGCCCGCAACGCGGTGATGTTCGGGCCGCCCGGGCACCTGTACGTGTATTTCATCTATGGGATGCACTTCTGCGCCAACATCTCGTGCCTGCCCGACGGGCAAGCCGGCGCGGTGCTGCTGCGCGCCGCTGAGGTCGGCTCCGACCTTGAGGTTGCTCGGCGGTACCGGCCCACCGCACGATCCGACGTCGAACTTGCGCGTGGACCTGCCCGGCTGGCGACGTTGCTCGGGCTCGGACGGGAGCACAACGGTCTGGACCTCGCTGATCCGACCTCGCCGGTGCGGCTGCTGCCCGGTGATCCGGTGCCTGCCTGCCGGGTGCGCACCGGGCCAAGGGTCGGTGTCGCTGCGGCGCAGGACCGCCCTTGGCGGTTCTGGGTGCATGGCAGCCAGGCCGTATCGACCTACCGGCGGCACCGGGCACCCGGCGCGGCGCGTGCGGGATGATGCGGGTGTGGGAGAGCACATTCTCGACGAGCTGACCTGGCGCGGTCTGATCGCGCACAGTACCGACCTCGACGCGCTGCGCCGCGATTGCGACGCCGGATCGGTCACCCTGTACTGCGGGTTCGACCCCACCGCGCCGAGTCTGCACCTGGGCAACCTGGTACAGATCCTCACGCTGCGCCGGTTCCAGCGTGCCGGTCACCGACCGCTAGCCCTCGTCGGCGGCGCTACCGGGCTGATCGGAGATCCCAAGCCGACCGCCGAGCGGTCGCTCAACACCAAGGACGTCGTCGCGGGCTGGGTGGAGCGGATCCGCGCCCAGATCGAGCCCCACCTCGATTTCCAGGGACCGCACGCCGCCGCCATGGTGAACAACCTGGATTGGACGCAGGAGCTGCCAACGATTGATTTCCTGCGCGATGTCGGTAAACACTTTCGAGTGAATCGGATGCTCGCCAAGGACGCGGTGAGCGCGAGATTGAACTCCGAATCGGGGATCAGTTTCACCGAGTTCAGCTACCAGCTCCTGCAGGCCATGGACTACCTCGAGCTCTACCGGCGGTACGGCTGCACCCTGCAGACCGGTGGCAGCGACCAGTGGGGGAACATCACCGCAGGCGTTGATCTGGTGCATCGGGCGCAGCAGCGCAGCGTGCACGCGCTGGCCACACCGCTGATCACCAAGGCGGACGGCACCAAGTTCGGCAAGACCGAGACTGGCACCATCTGGTTGGATCCCAAGCTGACCAGCCCGTATGCGTTCTACCAGTTCTGGATCAACGCTGATGACCGGGATGTGATCGGCTACCTGAAGGTGTTCTCCGAGCTGACCCCGGACGCCATCGCCGAGCTGGAACACAAGACCGTCGAGCGGCCGCACGCTCGGGGCGCACAGCGGGTGCTGGCTGAGGAGGTCACCGCGCTGGTGCACGGGCCGGGGGAGGCCCGGCGTGCGATCCTGGCGAGTGAGGCCCTGTTCGGGCGTGGGGAGCTGCGCGATCTGGATGGGCCCACGCTGGACGCGGCCATGGCGGAGGCACCCACGGGAGCGGTGTTGCTCGCCGATCGGCCCACGATCGTCGACCTGCTGGTGGTCAGTGGCCTGGCTGAGAGCAAGGGCGCGGCACGCCGGACGGTCCGCGAAGGTGGTGCATCGGTGAACAACGCCAAGGTCGGAGACGAGGGCTGGACGCCCGCAAAGTCCGATCTGCTGCCTGGCGGGTGGCTGGTGTTGCGGCGTGGCCGGCGCCATACGGCGGGCGTCCGGGTGCAGTGATTGCCAGTGATGATGCTCTCTGCGGTTGCTGTGAGACCTGTGCGTGCACGCCGATTTGACTTCTGCGTACTGTGGGCCGTACCTTTCCCTTCGCCCCGCAGAGCAACGGTCGAAGCGCTCAGCAAACAGTTGGTTGGAGAGAGTTAGGTCGGACCCGCGGGGAGCTCGATTCGGAGGGCCTGGTAGGCTCGATGAGTCGCCGGGATCGCTAGCGAACCTTTGACTAGGTTGACAGCACGGGACCGGTAAGTTGGCTCGGGTTAGGTTTGCTCGGGTTGTAAGTTGGCAAGAGTCATCCCGGATCTAACTACCGCTACGGTGGTTCGTGATGGTGTGTGCTTGTTCTTTGAGAACTCAACAGTGTGCTGTTTTT
>CAXUFG010000229.1:0-8124 GCA_964250265.1 uncultured Pseudonocardiaceae bacterium
CCCGAGCGATGCCCTGCACGGTCAGGCCCGGCTTGGGGCCGCGGGCCCGCACGGGCTGATTGGAACCCCACAGCAGGGCCAGGCTCCGCGACGGGTCTCCCCCTCCGCTCCGGACAGTCGCCACGCACTCATCGTAATCCCTAGCCGAACTATCACGTACAATGTACGGTATGGTGTACGTAGTTACTCTGCGTAGGAGTTCATGGCGAGCTCTGGGATGGCGATCATCTCCGAGGAACTGACCAAGCGTTACGGCAAGACACCGGTGCTGGACGGGGTGAACCTGCAGGTACCAACCGGAAGTGTGCTCGGGCTGCTCGGTCCGAACGGCGCGGGCAAGACCACCACGGTTCGAGTCCTCACCACGCTGCTGCGAGCCGACTCTGGCCGGGCAGTAGTGGCTGGGTTCGATGTGGCCCGGCAGGCACGGCAGGTGCGGGCCAGCATCGGGTTGGTTGGCCAGCATGCCACGGTCGTTGATTCCTCAGCGGCGGTAGCCTTCGTGGCCTCGACACGGTGGACAGACATCCGTGGGCTTCTGGCAGATTTCAGGGCTCGACCAGTCCGGCGCGGATCGCGAACCTGGTCAGGTCGAGCCGGTCGCGCATGCCGAGTTTCTGCAGGATGTTCGCTCGGTGCCGGTCGACGGTCTTGGCGCTGATGACCAACGTGTCGGCGATCTCCTTGGATGAGTGTCCTTCGGCGATCAGCTTAACGATCTCTTCCTCGCGGGGGGTGAGGATGCTGTCCGGGATCCGCTCGCCCTGCCGGTTGCGCTGCAGGTAGTCCCTGATCAGGGCGGTGATCGCGCCAGGGTACAGGAACGGCTCGCCGCGCATTGCGGCCCGGCATGCCTCCACCAGGTCGCGGTCGGCGACCGACTTCAGTACGTAGCCCGAGGCGCCGGCTTTGAGCGCCTCGAAGAAGTATTGCTCGTTGTCGTACATGGACAGCATGAGGATGCGCACCCCGGGCGCACGCCGGGACATCTCCCGAGCCGCCTGCAGGCCCGTCATCCGCGGCATGGCGATGTCCAGAATGGCCAGGTCGATGTCGCCACCCGAGGAGAGCTCGACGGCCTCCGCGCCGTCGCCGGCCTCGGCGACCACGACGAGGTCCGGCTCGCCGTCCAGGATCAGGCGCAGACCGCGCCGCACCAGCGCGTGATCGTCGGCCAGCAGGATTCGTGTCTTGCCGGGGTCCAACTCCGTCTACCCCCGCTCTGCTTCAGCGCGGACGACCAGACACACCTCGGTGCCGCCCGCCGGCGCCGGACCGAGTGTGAGGTGCGCGCCGATGAGGAGGGCGCGTTCCCGCATGCCCCGCATGCCGGCACCCTCGCCCGACCCGTTGAGGCCTCGCCCGTCGTCGGTGATGCGTAGCACCACACCGTCCCGCTCGCCGGTCAGCGCCAGCTCGACTCGGGAGGCACCCGCATGTCTCGCGATGTTCGTCAGACTCTCCTGCGCGATCCGGTACAGCACCAGCTCCGCGTCTCTGCTCAATGCCGGCAGCCGTTGGTCCAGCCGTTGTGCGACCGGTACCTCGCTGGCCTCGGAGAAGTCGGTGGCCAACGCGCTCATCGCGCTGGACAGACCCAGGTCGTCCAACACCCCGGGGCGGAGTCGCCGTGCCACCTGCCGGACCTCGTCCAGGCTGGCGCGGATCGTCTCCTGAACGGTTCGGAGCTCATCCTGCAGGTCATCCGGCGCGCGATCCACCGTTCGTTTCAGGCCCAGGAGTACTGCGGTGAGGCTCTGACCGATCTCGTCGTGCAACTCCTGGGCGATCCGTTGCCGCTCGCCCTCCTGGGCGGCGAGTGCCTGCGCGCTGCTCGCGCCGCGCTCGGTCTCGAGCCGGTCGAGCATGTCGTTGAACGTGCGGATGAGGTGCAAGACATCGCCCTTACCACTGATCGCGACACGTTCTCCGGGACGCAGCAGGTCCACGCGTTCCATCAGGTCAGTGAGTCCGTCCAGCGGCCGCAGGCTGGCCCGGAGCAGCATCGCGTTCACCGCGAGCATCACGGCCAATCCGACGGTAAGGACGCTGACTTCTCTGACCGAGACCGGCGCCGAGACGGTCGCGGGCGACAGCACGAGCACTCCTGCTCCGACGACGAACACTAGACCGTTCAACAGGAGCAGCCGCCAGAACAACGCCGCCGCCGGTGTCCTGCCGGTCCGGTGATCGCCTCGAACTTGTTGCGGACGCTGATCGACGGCCCCTGACATGCCAACAGCGTTACCTCACGGTGTCCATCTGTCCATGGGGCCTGGACCCCACTTCTCGCCGCCCTCTGAGCCGCACGGGCGCCACGTCTACATGTCCGAGGCCCCGGAGATGGGTGCTGGGCCTGATAGCCACCCAGTTCGACAGCGGACAGGCTGGTCCAGGATTACCGGCCCCAGAGGAGGCCTGATGACGGACCGGATCGCCGGGTCGGGCGAGTTCGCAGCTGCGTGTCGGGTCCTCGGGAAGGGTTGAGATGAACAACTACGCATTGGTGGCCGCTCTTGGCATGCACGCCGCGGCCGCGGTGCACGGCTACCGGTTACAGGTGATCTCCGAGGCCGAGCGGCGAGGGCTGCAACTGGTCAGCAAAGCACCCCCAGACGTCGCGCCGCGCTGCACGGATGCCCGCCTCGTCGACCCCATCGACCTCCGGCTGACCTTCCTCCACACCCCGGGCCGTGCCGATCTCGCCGGCCGCATGCTGCGGTGGTGTCCCGCGCATGGCTGGTCGTTGTCCTGCACCGGGGCACACCCACCCTTCAGGTACTACGCCGGCCTCCACGCCGCCCCGCTGCACCTCGTGCCCACCGCCTCGGAGGTCCTGGAGTGGGCGATCGGGGTCCTCGACGGCCCCACGGCCGGGCACTCCGCACCGCCCTGGCGTGTCGAGCTCGATGACGACCCGAAGGCGATCCAGCGGCTACTCAGCTTCGTCGACCGTCAACTCCCCGTGCGGGCGCATGAGCTGTTCTCGCCAGCCGCTCCACAGCAGGCCCACGCCTTGCGTCCACCAGCCCGCCGAATGCCCGCGGCGCGACACACCGCCGGCTCGAACCTGACGACCGCGTTCAGAGACAACGCCCCAAGCGAGCCGTAAAGCGTCCAGATCAAGAACGACCGGAGGACGGCATGCCGCTCTCATCACGCGAACAGGAAATACTGGCCGCGATCGAGAACGAGCTCAGCGAGAACGATCCTATTCTCGTTGCGACTTTCACCGAAACACGATCGCCGTCGCCCGTCTTGCAGCGGTTCCCGCAATTGGCACGTCATACGTACCTGCTGATCCTCGCGCTGCTCGCGCTGGTCATCCTGCATGCACTCGTCCCGCAGTTGAGTCTGGCCGGGTCGGCGATTCTCACCGGGATGCTGATCGTGCCGTGGATCGTGAGCGCCTCACGGGCGGCGGAACGGCGGTTCGGCAATGTTCCGAGAACACCGCAGACAGGACCCACTGATCAGGACGTCTTGACATGACGGACGCCACCGCACGATGCCCCCAGTTGGGCGGCGACCTCAGTTCCAAACACTGGTGAGGCTAATGAGACGTCATTCGTTAGCTTCCTACAGAAAGGGATTCACTCATGATGGGTGTGATTTTTGCACTGTTAGCAGTGTGGGCCACACTGTCGATTCTGGGGGCGGTCATCGAAGGGCTGTTCTGGCTGGCCATCGTTGGCGCGGTGCTGTTCCTTGGGACGGCCGCCTATGCCGCAATTAAGCGAACTACGCGACACGAGATCCATTGACGTCCTGCCCCGCGGGACGGCGAACAGATCGACCCCGGCTTGGCCTCGCAGGACCATCGAGGAGAGCTGTGAAAGAGGTGGTGCGGCCGGTCAAGCCTTCCGACCAGAAACGCACCGTGTGGGACCTCTGTCACCGCGGTTCAGGAAGGTCGGCGCCGTGGACGTATGGGTCATCTGGTTGATCATCGCTGTGGTGCTGGGCGTCGCCGAGATTTTCACGCTGACCGCCGCCTTGGGACTGCTCGGCGGCGCCGCCGTGATCGCTTCGGTGTTCGCGGCGATCGGACTGGCTACGCCCCTGCAATTCCTGGTGTTCGCCATCGCTGCGGTGACCGGCCTCGTGGTCCTGCGGCCCATCGCTGCGCGGTACAGGCTCCAGCCGCGGCTCGAACGGTTCGGCGTAGATGCGCTCGTCGGTAGGACCGCATACGTCGTCCAGGAGGTGACAGGCCGGCACGGCACGGTGCGCATCGGCGGTGAGGAATGGACGGCCCGCACCTTCGATCAGAGCCTGGTGATTCCCACCGGCGCCACGGTTGACGTCATCCAGATCGACGGCGCCACCGCCGTCGTCTACCCCCGGGAGTGATCATGGAAGTCTCCCCATTGCTGACCGCTGGACTGCTCATCGCGCTGCTCGCGGTCTTCACCGTGGTATGGGCGGTGCGCATCGTGCCACAGGCCCGAGCGCGCAACGTCGAACGGCTCGGCCGTTACCACCGGACGCTGCAGCCCGGCCTGAGCTTCGTCATCCCCTACATCGACCGGGTCTATCCAGCCATCGACCTGCGTGAGCAGGTCGTGTCGTTCCCCCCGCAGCCGGTCATCACCGAGGACAACCTGGTCGTCGAGATCGACACCGTGCTCTATTTTCAGGTGACCGACCCGCGCTCGGCCGCCTACGAGATCGCCAGCTACCTGCAGGCCGTCGAGCAGCTCACGGTCACCACGCTGCGCAATGTCGTCGGTTCGATGGACCTGGAGCGCACACTCACCTCCCGCGACAGCATCAACAACCAGCTCCGCAGCGTGCTGGACGACGCCACCGGCAAATGGGGCCTGCGGGTCAACCGGGTGGAGATCAAGGCCATCGATCCGCCGATGAGCATCAAGGACGCGATGGAGAAGCAAATGCGGGCCGAGCGGGACAAGCGCGCCGCGATCCTGAGCGCCGAGGGCCAGCGCCAGTCCCAGATCCTGACCGCCGAGGGTGACAAGCAGGGCGCGATCCTGCGCGCCGAGGGTGCCCGTACCGCGGCGATCCTCAAGGCCGAAGGCCAGTCCCGTGAGATCGACGAGGTGTTCCAAGCCGTGCACCGCAACGACCCGGACCCCAAGCTGCTCGCCTACCAGTACCTGCAGGTGCTGCCACAACTCGCCCAGGGCGAGGGCAACACGTTCTGGGTGATCCCCAGCGAGGTCACCTCCGCGCTCCAGGGCGTCTCCCGCGCCTTCACCGAGGTCCTGCCCACGATCGCGGGCACCACCCGCGAGGCCGGCTCCTCCGACGAGCTGGTGACGCGGGCCACGGAGGACGCCGCCCACGCTGCGCGGCCGCGGCCGACGCCGTCGCCGACGCGTCGGAGGTCGATGGTATCCGCCAGATCACCTCTGGGGGCACCGAGTACGAACCCTTCGTCGGCCATCAGAAGCAGCCCTCCCACCAGACTGACGGCTAACAGGCGAAGATCGCACCGGCGGCGAGGACCCCGCGCTGCGCGCGGGCTACTTGCCGTCTCTCGGACGCCGATGACGGTGGTCGCCGCTGCGGCTGACACCGTGCTCCGGCAGAGCCGTGCACGCTCGGTCCGCGCTTGCTGACCCCGCGCCCCGGCGGCGGCCGCCGCGAGCCCTGCGGCCGAGCGACGCAGCGACATACTCGTCACTGACGTGGCTCCCATCCCAAGCTCTCCACGATCAACGCCAGACCGAGGGCCATTAGGGCGAGCGCATAGACGCCTACGGCGACCGGGAGCGCCGGGGTGAACTGCAGCGGCATCATCACGACCATCCAGACTCCGAGGACGAGCGGGGTGTAACGGCGCCAGCCCGACCAGAGTCCCGACCGTAGCGCCGCAGTACCGGCCATGATCAGGCCGACCGCGGTGAGCAGTGTGCCGACGCCGAAGCACGACAGCACTGCGACGGAGATCGGGTCGTCGAGGGCGGCGTCGTACGCGACCAGCGACAGCGCGTGAGCGACGACGTAGAGCAGGGCGCCCGCAACGGCGAGCCGCCCCCCGACGCGGCCCGCTGTGGTGGGCGCCGCGCCGCTGCGAGCGAACGCCATGAGGCCTACCACGATCAGCACCTGGGTGACACCCCAGATCAGTGACGTGGTGATGGCGGTGGCGCCCGCCCACGGGTAGGACAGTTGCTCGTCGGAGATCGGTGAGGCGTTGCGGTAGACCGCCGTGATGAGGGCACCGTCGCCCATCACAGCTCCGGCGACGATGGTGAGCAAGCCCGGTGCAAGGGCGGCGCCCAGCGGCTGAGTTGTGGCGGTCGGCTGCACGGAGTGGGTCGTCATGGTGGGTCCTCCTGGACGACACTGCTGGGGTGCTGTCGACGTTAGGAAGGCCCGCCCCGGGTGCACATGAGGGGAACCACTCAAGTGCGCCGCTCAGCTGGGCGTCGACCGCCGGCCATCGCGAGCCTTACGGTGAGGCGCATGCAGGACGTTCTCCGCGAGCAGCTCGGCCGGGCTCGTGAGCAGTACGCCGCGGGTGCCGTGGCGGACGCTGTGCGCAGCTGCGTTGCCGTTGTCGAGGGCTGCACCGAGACCACCGACCCGTTGCTGGTTGCGGCTGCAGCCACGTTGGTCCGCCGGCCGGTCGATCCTCTGCTTCGCGCGCGAGTGCACGCGTTGGCCAGCGAGGCGCTCGCGCTGCTGCATCGCGCGGGACCGGCAGGGCAGGATGCGGCAGCGCGGGTGGTGGCCCAGGTCGAGGCGACCCGCGACGTGTTCCGTGCAATCGAGCTGGTCGACGTCGAAGACGGGATCGATGCGGAGGCTGAGTTCGTCGAGATCCAGGCGCGCGTCGCCGCCCTGCAGGACCCGCTACTGGCAGCTGACCGCCTGGCGCTCGCACGCCGCGCGGTTGCGCTGGGCCTTACCATCGGCGACCGGGAGGTGCAGGCGTGGGGCCGGCTGTGGTCGATGGACGTTCACGCCGCCAACGGCTGGCGGATGGAGCTGTTGGGCGAGTTGGCGGCACTGACTGTGCTCGCTGAGCAGTTGGGTCCGGCATGGCAGTCGCGGGTGCTCTTGGTGCGGGCCTCACAGGCACTCTTGGATGGCCGGTTCGACGACGTCGTACGGCTTGCCGAGGACGCTGCCCGGATCGGCGGAGAGCTCAGCGACGCGGCGTTCCTGCGGCTGCCGTTCGCGTTCGAGGCCGCTCGCCATCAGGGCACGGCGAAGTCCCTGCTCGAGGCGGTGCGCGAGCAGGTCGAGCACCTCCCGTTCGTCGCACGCACCTGGCTGTGCGTGGCTCTCAAGAGTGCCGGCCGCCGCGCGGCGGCCGGCGGCGCGGGGGGCGCGCGCGCGGCGCCTGGGGCGGCTGCGCCGGGGGGGGGGCCGGAGTTCTTGATGGTGGTCGTAGACGCCGCGGACGTCTGCGCCTGGCTGGGTGACGAGGCCAACGCGGCCAGGCTGTACGCCACCCTGCTGCCGTACGAGCAGCAGCACGTCATCGCTCACGCCCACGCGCCCTACCAAGGCCCCGTAGGCCTGGTTCTTGGCCGCCTGGCTCGAGTTCTCGGCGACCTGACGGCGGCAGACGAGCATCTGCTGTCCACGTTGACCAGGGCCGAGGAGGTCCACGCCCTCCCGTCAAAGGCGTACGTGCTCGCCGAGCTCGCCGCTCTCGAGCCGACCCGCTCGCGCGCCCGCCGCGAGCACGCCCACGGCGCCCTCGAGCTGGCGCGGCGGCTCGGCATGGCGCCACTGGTCGACGAGCTCGACGCGCTGCTCGGGTCGGGCGAGGGAGACCCGGTGCTCACTCCTCGCGAGGCCGACGTGACGGCGCTGGTCGCCCAGGGGATGAGCAATGCCGCGATCGCGCGGCAGTTCACCTTGTCGGAGCGCACCGTCGAGAACCACATCAGCAGGATCCTGTCGAAGCTCGACCTGACCTCGCGCACCGCACTGGCTCTCTGGTACGAGCGGCGCTAGCAGCTCCGCTACGTCGGAGCCGCAGTTCATTGCTCGGCGAGAGGCTTGTTCGAGTGGCGGGCCGTCACTGGTCAAGACACCCGAAAGTGACAATAGCCCCGGTAACCCGGGGGGTCATCGCTCGGCCGAATTGTTCGCCGCATCTCCATAGCTCAGCCTGCGGCCGCGGCTTCGAGGGCTTCG
>CAXUFG010000230.1:0-8097 GCA_964250265.1 uncultured Pseudonocardiaceae bacterium
GGCCGACGATCCTGCAGCTCCGCCGGCCTGATGTCCGTGTGGGTGAGGCCCGAGAGGTTCGAGGAGGTGGTGGCCGAGGCGCTCGACGTGATCCCTCCCGAGCTGGCCGGGGCGATGGACAACGTGGTGGTGTTGGTGGAGTCCCGCACCCCCGGCGCGCCCGCCCACCCGCTGCCCCAACGGCCCCCCGGGGGGCGGCGCGTCGCGCCGACGGTGTTGGTGGGAACCCCGGGCCCGCGGGCCGGTTGAGCCACCCGCAGACCCGGTGAGGTTGGAGATCCACCCGAGCCTCCCATTGACTGGATCAACCCCCCGAAGGATCCATGCAGTGCAACCTAGGCCGCCAGACCGTCAGCCGCTGCGACGGCGGGTAGAGTACTGGCGGGACGGCACTGCGGGGACGGACCGGCGCGGTACGGCGGACTTGCCACCGTGGGTCGTCGCAGTCGCTGCCTTCTTCCCGCGGCGCTCGCGGCGATTGGGTACCGGAGATGCGGCGTCCTCGGACTGGTCCTGGGGTTCGGGTTGCTGCGCCATCAGGTCTCCTCGTTCGACATTCAACATCAGGGAGCGCCCTGCGTCCGGAGTCGACGTCAACCGGGACCGTCCCGTCCGAGGGCATCAGCGGTGAGGTACGGGAGCGCCGGCGCTGGAGTGCGGTAACACGTCCACGCGCGGGGGGTGGCTGAGGAACATCAGCAGATCATGCGCTCACGCTAGCGCGGAGCACCCCCCGCCGCATCCAGGTTTCCCGGCGGGTCGCGAAGGCGGCGGGCACCCAGCCTCACGGCACGGTCGCACCGCCATGTGAACGGGAGTTCTCGGCGCTGCAACAAGTAGCAACATAGCGGCCATAACCGGCACATAGCGTCACTCCGCATACCCACCACCTCTGGAGGCGCTATGAGCACGACCGAGATAACGGTGCCGGAGACACCGGCCCGCGGGGGGCGATGGCTCGACCACTGGGAGCCGGAGGATTCCGGGTTCTGGGAGACGACGGGGAAGAAGGTAGCGAATCGGAACCTGTGGTTCTCGATCTTCTGCGAACACATCGGGTTCTCGATGTGGACTGTCTGGTCGGTCCTGGTGCTTTTCATGGGCAACGCCTATGGAATCGATCCGGCCGGAAAGTTCCTCCTGGTTTCCCTGCCAGCTCTGGTCGGCGGCCTGATCCGGATTCCTTACACCATGGCACCGGCCAAGTACGGCGGGCGCAACTGGACCGTCGTCAGCGCATTGTTGCTGCTCGTCCCCACCACCCTGGCGATCATCGTCATGCATCCGGGCACGTCCTTCACGACGTTCGTGATCGTCGCGGCGCTCGGTGGGCTGGGCGGTGGCAACTTCGCCTCGTCCATGGTCAACATCAACGCATTCTTCCCGGAGGGTAAGAAGGGCTGGGCGCTGGGGCTCAACGCCGGCGGTGGGAACATCGGCGTGCCCGCAGTGCAGTTGCTCGGCTTGCTGGTGATCGCGACGGTGGGCACCGCCTACCCCCGTATGGTGCTCGCTATCTACATCCCGCTGATCCTGATCGCCGCGCTGTGTGCTTCGCGGTACATGGACAACATCTCCTCGGTGCGCAACGACACCGGAGCGCTGCGCGAGACGATCCGTGAGCCGCAGACCTGGGCGATGTCGTTTCTCTACATCGGCACGTTCGGCTCGTTCATCGGCTACAGCTTCGCCTTCGGCCTGGTACTGCAAACTCAGTTCGGCCGCACCCCGCTGCAGGCGGCGTCGGTCGTGTTCATCGGCCCGCTGATCGGCTCGCTGATCCGGCCCGTCGGCGGTTGGATGGCCGACCGGTTCGGTGGTGCCAAGGTCACCCTCTGGAACTTCGTCGGGATGGCTGTGGCCACCGGTGTGGTGATCATGGCCTCCAACCAGAAGTCGCTAGCACTTTTCATGGTCGGCTTTATCGCACTGTTCGTGCTCTCCGGGATCGGCAACGGTTCCACCTACAAGATGATCCCGTCGATCTTCAATGTGAAGGCCCGGGTGGCCATCGCCAATGGCGAGCCGACGCAGCGCGCATTGATGAGGGCGCGCCGGCTCTCCGGTGGGGTGATTGGGATTGCCGGCTCCATCGGGGCGATGGGTGGGCTGCTCATCAACCTCGCTTTCCGCCAGTCCTTCCTGACCACGAAATCTGGGGTGCCTGCGTGCTGGGCCTTCCTGATCTTCTACGGAGCGTGCGTTGTGGTCACCTACGTCGTTTACCTGCGCCGGGCGCCCGCCGCCGTGACGTCCGAGGCCCCGCAACTGGCGTACGCCCAGGTGTGATGGACAAGGTGTGATGAATCAAAGTGTGACGAAACAGGCCGGAAACACTGCGTTCATGCAACACGCTCAAGATGTCAGCAAGGGGAACGGAGCGGCTGCTGAGCTGCTGCGTCATCGCGAGCAGCTCACCTCCTCCGCTGCTCAATCCTCGGCCGGTGAGCTGGGTAGGAAGGAGCTCCCGCGATGCGCACAGTCGTCATTGCAGGCCATGGCATGGTCGGCCACCGGCTGGTGGAAGCCGTGGTCGGTCGGGACGTCCATCGGCAGTGGCGGATCGTGGTGCTCGCCGAGGAGGGCAGGCCAGCCTACGACCGGGTTGCCCTCTCGTCGTATGTGGACTCCTGGGATGCCGAGGCGTTAACCCTGCCGGCCGTCGCGGACGACCGGGTGGAGCTGCGGCTGGGTGACCCGTGTGTGTCGATTGACCGGCGCAGGCGCCGGGTGCGCACCGCATCCGGGCGCCGGGTGCCCTATGACGCCTTGGTGCTGGCCACCGGGTCGGCCCCGTTTGTGCCTCCGGTACCCGGCCACGACCTGCCCGGTTGCTACGTCTACCGCACCCCGGAGGATCTCGACTCCATCCGCGCGGCAGCACAGCGCGCGATGCAGACTACAGCGGCGGGCCGGCGCTCCGGTGTGGTGGTTGGTGGTGGGTTGCTCGGTCTGGAGGCCGCCTATGCGCTGCGTCAACTGGGGCTGTCCCCGCACGTGGTCGAGCTCGCGCCCCGGCTGATGCCGATGCAGGTGGACGAGGGTGGCGGGGCGCTGCTGCGCCGGTTCATCGAGGCTCTCGGGGTCCGGGTGTACTGCGGCAGTGCCACCAAGGCCATCGAACCCGACCGGGGCCGGTTACTGGTCCGGCTGGCCGACGATACCGAGCTCGACACCGATGTCGTGGTGTTCTCCGCGGGGGTGCGCCCGCGTGACGTCCTGGCCCGCGAGGCGAAGCTTCCGCTCGGTGAGCGGGGTGGCGTGCTCGTCGACGCTTCATGCCGCACCGCCGATGAGGACATTTGGGCGATCGGGGAGTGCGCTGCGGTCGACGGCCGCTGCTACGGGCTGGTCGCCCCGGGCTACGCGATGGCCGAGGTGGTGGCCGATCGGTTGCTCGGCGGCAACGCCACCTTCCCCGGTGCGGACACCTCCACCAAGCTCAAGCTGCTCGGGGTCGACGTAGCCAGCTTTGGCGATGCCCACGGCAGCACCAAAGGTTCGTTGGAAGTCATCCACAACGACCCCTTCGCCGGTCGCTACGCCAAGCTCGTCGTCTCCGACGATGCGCGGATCCTGCTCGGTGGGGTCCTGGTCGGCGACGCCGAGGCCTACGGCACGCTGCGCGCGCTGGTGGGCGCGGAACTACCGGGTGATCCCGGTGCGCTGATCTCCCCCTCCGGCGGTGAGCTCGACGCTGGCGCGCTACCTGCGGGCGCCCAGGTGTGCTCCTGCCATGCGGTCACCGTCGAGACGATCGGTACCGCGGTGTGCGCGGGGGCGACCACCGTTCCCGCGCTCAAGGCGTGCACGAAGGCAGGCACCGGGTGTGGCTCGTGCGTGCCGATGTTGAAGAAACTGCTCGCCGCGCAGGGCGTCGAGCAATCCAAGGCGCTGTGTGAGCACTTCACGCACAGCCGCGCGGAGCTGTTCGAGATCGTAGCCGCGACCCGGATCCGGACATTCTCCCAGCTGGTCGCCAAGCACGGCACGGGCCGGGGCTGTGACATCTGCAAGCCCGCGGTGGCCTCGATCCTGGCCTCGCTTTCCGGGGTGCTGTCCCCCGGAAGCCACATCCTGGATGGCGAGCAGGCCACCCTGCAGGACACCAACGACCACTTCCTGGCCAACCTGCAGCGCAACGGCACCTACTCGGTGGTGCCCCGGGTCCCCGGCGGGGAGATCACCCCGGAGAAGCTCATCGTGCTCGGCGAGGTGGCCCGCGACTTCGGTCTCTACACCAAGATCACCGGCGGGCAGCGGATTGACCTGTTCGGGGCCCGGGTGGAGCAACTGCCGGCGATCTGGCGCCGGCTGGTGGACGCAGGCTTCGAATCCGGCCACGCCTACGGCAAGGCGCTGCGCACCGTGAAGTCCTGCGTGGGCACCGACTGGTGCCGTTACGGGGTGCAGGACTCGGTGGGCATGGCCATCGCGCTGGAGCTGCGCTACCGCGGCCTGCGCGCGCCGCACAAGCTCAAGTCCGCGGTGTCAGGCTGCGCCCGGGAGTGCGCCGAGGCCCGCAGCAAGGACTTCGGCGTGATCGCCACCGAGAACGGCTGGAACCTCTACGTCTGCGGCAACGGCGGTTTCCGGCCCCGCCACGCCGACCTGCTGGTGTCCGACGTCGACACCGAGACGCTGGTGCGCACCATCGACCGGTTCCTGATGTTCTACGTGCGCACCGCTGACCGGCTGCAGCGCACCGCGCCGTGGCTGGAGGAGATGGAGGGCGGCCTGGATCATCTGCGTGACGTGATCGTGCACGACACCCTCGGGATCTGTGCGGAGCTCGACGCCGCGATGGAGGCGCACGTGGTGGGCTACTCCGATGAATGGCGCGGGGTGCTGGAAGACCCGGCCAAGCTGGCCCGGTTCACCTCGTTCGTCAACGCGCCCGGGGTGCCCGATCCCACCATCGAGTTCGTCCAAGAACGTGGTCAGCCCACACCTGCCCACCGCCGGCCCGGCCAGCCGGTGCTGATCGCCGGACCCAAGCTGGCAGTGGTCCCATGACCGCATGGGTGCAGGCCCAATGGACCGCGGTGTGCCGCTACGAGGACCTCATCCCGGAACGGGGGATCGCGGCGCTCGTGGACGGCGCAGCGGTAGCGGTGTTCCGCACCCATGCCGGCGAACTGTATGCCTTGTCCAATGTGGATCCCTTCAGTAACGCCTCGGTGCTCTCCCGGGGGATCGTTGGAGATCGCGGCGGGCGGGCGACGGTGGCCTCGCCGATCTACAAGCAGGTCTTCGAGCTGGCCACCGGAACCTGCCTGGACGACCCCACCGTCTCGGTAAACACCTATCCAGTCCGGGTGGCGAGTGGCGTCGTGGAAGTCTGCTCCCCATGATCCGCCTCCCGCATGTCCGCGCCCCCCACCCCGCGGGTGGTGTTCCCGCGCGTCGCGCGCTGCGCGCCGGAGCACCGTTCGCCGCGGAGGCGCCGTCGGCTCCGCCCGAACTGGCGTCGGCATGACCGTGCCGTCGCTCAGGTCACGATCCGAGCCGCTGCCGCTCGGGGGATTCACCGTCGGGGTCACCGCCGCTCGGCGGGCCCAAGAACTGGGTGCCTTACTTGAGCGCCGGGGCGCCGAGGTGCTGCACGCACCCGCGATACGGATCGTGCCCCTGGCCGATGACACCGAGCTGCACGCCGCCACCCAAGCGCTGATCAGCCACCCGCCCGATGCCGTCGTGGTCACCACCGGCATCGGGTTCCGGGGCTGGGTGGAGGCCGCTGACGGGTGGGGCCTGGGGGAGGCGCTGATCAGTGCGCTGCGCCGCGCCACCTTGCTCTCCCGGGGGCCCAAGTCGCGCGGCGCGGGCCGCGCCGCCGGCCTGACAGACGCCTGGTCCCCCCCATCAGAGTCTTCCGCGGAGGTGCTGGAGCACCTGCTATCCGGCGATCTTGAGGGAACCCGGGTAGCGGTGCAGCTGCACGGCGAGCCGCTGCCGGACTTCGTCGACGCCCTGCGCTGCGCCGGTGCGCAGGTCATTCAGGTACCAGTCTACCGGTGGGTGTTGCCGGAGGACCTTGCGCCGCTGGATCGGCTGCTGGGGGCGATCCTCGATGGTGGCGTCGATGCGGTCAGTTTCACCAGCGCACCCGCTGCGGCCAGCGTGCTCAGCCGAGCCGACGAGCTCGGAGCGCTGCTGCCGTTGTTGCATCGTCTGCGCCGCGATGTGGTGGTCGCCTGCGTAGGGCCGGTCACCGCCGGTCCACTGGTGGCCCGAGACGTGCCCACCGTGCAGCCGGAGCGGTCCCGGATCGGCGCGCTGGTGCGCACGCTGTCCGAGGCACTGCCGGCCCGGGCACCACGGTGGCCGGTCGCCGGGCACCTGCTGGAGCTGCGCGGGCACGCCGCGGTGGTCGATGGGGTACTGCGTGCCGTGCCACCAACCCCAATGGCCCTGCTGAGGCTGCTTGCGGCCCGTCCCGGCCGGGTGGTGCCGCGCCCCGAACTGCTGGCCGTGATGCCCGCGGCCGGTGACGACGAGCATGCGGTGGAGACCGCGGTGGCCCGGTTACGAGCTGCGCTCGGTGCCCCCCGGCTGGTTCAGACCGTGGTCAAGCGCGGTTACCGGCTGGCCTTGGAACCCGGAGATTGCCAGTGATTTTGCCGCACTGTGTCGTTGTGGCCGCGCACGGTACCCGCGACCCAGCGGGTATTGCGGTGGTACACCAGCTGGTTGACGAGCTGGGGACGCGGCTACCGGGTAGAGAGGTGATGCTGGCCTTTGTCGACGTGCTCGGTCCTCGGGTGAGCGAGGTGGTCGCCGGAGCGCCCGGTCCGGTCACCGTCATCCCAGCCTTCTTGAGTTCCGGTTATCACGTGCGGGTCGACGTGCCGCGGGAGGTGTGGGCCACGGGCCGGCGCGACGTCACCATCAGCGCAGCACTCGGGCCGCACCCGCTACTGATTGCCGCTACGGCCGACCGGTTGCGTGCGGCCGGGTGGCGCCGTGGCGACGGGGTGATACTGGCCGCGGCCGGTTCATCGGACCGGCGGGCGGTGGCCGACGTGCGGGCTGCGGCTGGCCGGCTGTCGGGCAAGGTCGGCAGCCGGGTGCGGGTCGGGTTCGTGGCCACCGGTACACCGCGGGTGGTACCGCGGGTCGCCGGTTTGCGGGCGGCCGGGCAACCGAGGGTCGCGGTCGCGTCCTGGCTGCTCGCTCCGGGTCTATTCCACAGCAGGCTCGGTTCATCGGGTGCCGATGTGGTGGCCGAGCCGTTGGGTGCGCATCCGCTGGTGATCGAACGGCTCGCCCAGCTTGCCGAGGTGGAGGCGGTGCTGCGCAGCGCTTGACGTGCCGAAGCGGACGGCGACCGCCTGTGCGAGACTGCCCGAAGTCACCGTAGCGATTATGTCGTTGTGGTGTGAGGCTTGTTCAGCGGGGGAGATGGGCGATGATCCGTACCGGAGCGATCACTGCCTGCTCTAGTCCGTCGACCAGGTTGGCGATCTTCTGGCTGAAGTCGGCGCCCATCACCAGGTGCGGTCCGAGGGGGGGCCGCCCGTTGGCCGCAACGCGCTCGCGCATTTCGCGGAAGAACTCGATCGCAAACTGTCGGCGTTCCTGTGGTGGGTCGATCACAAAGCCGGCTGCTTCCAAGCACGAACGATAGTGCTCGGGTGTCTGGACGTAGCTGATTCCCGGGTCGCCGGCCCACGGCATCGGGTAATGGAGGTCACCGTCGCCGATTCGCATCACGTCATAGACCGCGAAGAATGCACCCGGGGCAAGCACCCGGGCCACCTCAGCGCACAGGAGCGCTTTGTCCGGCACGTTCATCCCGACGTGGAGCAGGTACGCGCCGTCGAAGCTGCCGGGTGAGATCGGCAGGTCCGTGGCGTCAGCTACCTGATAGCCGACCAGATTGGCGAGGTTCGTCCGGACGGCCAGCTCGGTGGCCAGCTGCACATACTCAGGGGTGAGGTCCACGCCAGTGACGTGGCAGCCGTACTCGGCGGCGAGATACCGGGACGTGCCGCCCGGCCCGCTGCCCACGTCGAGGAGGCGCATGGTGGGGGCGAGGTCGAGCTGCTCGAATAAGTCGATGGTCGCCTGGCGGCCTCCGATGTGGAACTCGTC
>CAXUFG010000231.1:0-8075 GCA_964250265.1 uncultured Pseudonocardiaceae bacterium
GATCTCCCCGGTGCTGACCTGGGCGGCGTGCACTACCTGCGCCGGCTCGAGGACTCCGAACGGTTGCGCGAGGCCATCCGCGGTGGCGGTCGGGTTGTCGTTGTGGGTGCCGGCTGGATCGGATTGGAGACCGCGGCCGTAGCCCGGGAGTGCGGCTGCGAGGTCACCGTCATCGAGCCGCAACCGGCTCCACTCCAAGCCGCCCTTGGTCCCGGCGCGGGTGGCTCCGTGGTCGGGGGGTTCTTCGCGCAGGTGCACCGCCAGCATGGCGTCGATGTCCAACTCGGCACGGCGGTGACCGGGTTCCGCGGTACCGACCACGTCGCGGCAGTGACCACCGACGACGGCATTCAGATCCCCGCCGATGTGGTCATCGTCGGCGTGGGAGTCCAGCCCAACACCGAACTCGCCGAGCAAGCCGCTCTGGACATCGACGACGGCGTTCTCGTCGATGCCGCGCTGCGTACCGACGATCCCGATATCTACGCTGCCGGCGACGTCGCCAACGCGGTCAACCCGTTGTATCAGGCGCGGATCCGTGTCGAGCACTGGGCCAACGCGCTGCACGGGGGGCCCGCCGCGGCCCGCTCCATGCTCGGCCAGCAGGTCAACTACGACCGGGTGCCGTACTTCTTCACCGATCAGTACGACGTCGGCATGGAGTTCACCGGGTGGTTCGCCGCTGGTGGGTACGACGCGCTGGTCATCCGCGGTGATCTCGAAGCGCGGGCCTTTTACGCCTTCTGGCTGGCCGGCGATCGGGTCGTGGCCGGGATGCACGTCAACCAGTGGGACCAGGGCATCGCGCCCGTGCAGGACCTCATCCGCAGCGGCACGCCGGTCGACCACCACCGTCTCGCCGATCCCGCCGTCCCCCTCACCGGGTTGCTGTCCCGACATGGAGACATGTCGGGGTCACCAAGCGCCTGATTACCCCGACATGTCTCCATGTCGGGAGTGGGGGTTGTGCGGGATGCTACGGGGTATGGATGTCAAACCTCGTAGCCGTGAGGTCACTGATGGGTTGGAACGTGCCGGGGCGCGTGGGATGTTGCGGGCGGTCGGTATGGGTGATGGCGACTTCGCCAAGTGTCAGATTGGTGTCGCTTCGTCGTGGAATGAGATCACCCCGTGCAACCTGTCGCTGGACCGGCTGGCCAAGGCCAGCAAGGAGGGCGTGCACGCTGCCGGGGGCTTCCCGATGGAGTTCGGCACGATCTCGGTTTCCGATGGCATCTCCATGGGACACGTCGGGATGCACTACTCGCTGGTGTCCCGGGAGCTGATCGCCGACTCGGTGGAGACCGTGGTGGAGGCTGAGCGGCTGGATGGGACGGTGTTGCTGGCCGGCTGCGACAAGAGCCTGCCCGGGATGCTGATGGCCGCCGCGCGGCTCGATCTGGCGTCGGTGTTCCTGTACGGGGGCACCATCCTGCCCGGCCGGGTCGATGGCCGCGAGGTCACCATCATCGACGCCTTCGAGGCGGTGGGGGCGTGTTTGAGTGGCCGGATCAGCCGCGCGGAGGTCGATGCGATCGAGCGCGCGATCTGCCCCGGCGAGGGCGCCTGCGCCGGCATGTATACCGCCAACACGATGGCGTGCGCGGCCGAGGCGATGGGCATGTCGCTGCCCGGTTCCGCCAGCCCGCCCGCGGTGGACCGGCGTCGCGACGGGTTCGCCCGGGCCAGTGGCAGCGCGGTGGTGGAGCTGATTCGACGTGGCATCACCGCCCGGCAGATCCTCACTCTCCCAGCGTTCGAGAACGCGATCGCGGTGGTGATGGCCTTCGGCGGCTCGACCAACGCGGTGTTGCACCTGCTGGCGATCGCGCACGAGGCCGGCGTGCCGCTGGAGCTGGACGACTTCAACCGGATCGGCGCCAAGGTGCCGCACCTCGCCGACGTCAAGCCCTTCGGCGCCCACGTGATGGCCTCGGTCGATCAGGTCGGCGGTGTGCCGGTGGTGATGAAGGCCCTGCTGGATGCAGGTCTGCTGCACGGCGACTGCCTCACCGTCACCGGGCGCACTGTGGCCGAGAACCTCGCCGAGCTGGACCCGCCCGACCTGGACGGCAAGATCCTGCACAGCCTCGCCGACCCGATCCACCCCACAGGAGGGATCACCATCCTGCGCGGCTCGCTGGCCCCCGAGGGCGCGGTGGTGAAGAGCGCCGGCTTCGACTCCACCCGATTTGCTGGGTCAGCGCGGGTGTTTGACGGGGAGCAGGCCGCCATGGAGGCCATTTCCGATTTGCAGCCCGGTGACGTCGTGGTGATCCGGTACGAGGGTCCGCGGGGCGGGCCGGGGATGCGTGAGATGCTCGCGGTCACTGGCGCGATCAAGGGCGCCGGGCTGGGCAAGGAAGTCCTGCTGCTCACCGACGGGCGCTTTTCCGGGGGCACCACCGGTTTGTGCGTCGGCCACGTGGCGCCCGCGGCGGCGCACGGGGGCCCGATCGCGCTGGCCCGTAACGGTGACTCGATCGTGCTCGACAGGGAGCGCCGCGAGCACAACCTGCAGGTCGACGCCGACGAGCTAGCTCGTCGCCGGCAGGAATGGAAGGCCCCGCAGCGCCCGCTACGCGGTGTGCTGGCCAAGTACGCCCGACTGGTGGGCTCCGCCGCGGACGGCGCCATATGTGGATAACTCGTGAGTGGGTAACAGTGTCATAACACTGTTACCCACTCACGAGCTTCTTGGGACAAGACGGTCCTGCTTGCCGAGATCGACGAGGTCTGCCGGCCGCTACAGGGGAGTGCCGGATGCTCGTGAGTGGCTGAGGGTGCCATGGCGCATGTAGGCACATCAGGGTGGGTGTACCCGCCGTGGCGGGGGAGGTTCTACCCGCCGGGTCTACCGCAGCGCGACGAGCTGCATTACCTGTCACAGCAGGTGAACAGCGTTGAGATCAACGGGTCGTTCTACTCGCTGCAGCGACCGTCCAGCTACCAGTCTTGGGCGGCCCTGACACCTGAGGATTTCGTCTTCGCGGTCAAGGGCAGCCGGTTCATCACCCATATGAAGAAGCTGCGCGACGTCCAGACGCCCCTGGCGAACTTCTTCGCCTCTGGGGTTCTTGCGCTGGGCGCCAAACTCGGGCCGCTGCTCTGGCAGTTACCGCCCAATCTGTCCTTCGACGCCGATCGGCTGGCCACCTTTGTCGCCCTGCTGCCGCGCAGCACCGCCGAGGCGGCCAACCTCGCGAGGCAGCACGACGAGCGGCTTGCGGGCCGAGCTTGGACCTGCACCGAGGACGACTACCCGCTGCGCCATGCGCTGGAGGTGCGCCACGCCAGTTACCGTGATCCTGCGCTGATCGAATTGCTCCGCACGCACGGCGTCGCGCTGGTGGTAGCGGACACCGCAGGCCGCTGGCCGTACTTGGAGGACCTCACCGCAGACTTCGTCTACGTCCGGCTGCACGGCGACACGGAACTGTATGTCAGTGGCTACACCGATGAGGTGCTGGACACCTGGGCACAGCGGATCCGTGGCTGGCAGGCTGGTGCGAGCCCACGCACTGAACACACCATCGCCCCGCCCGCCCCAGCGCGGCGCAGGGATGTGTTCGTCTACTTCGACAACGACGTCAAGGTGCACGCCCCGGCCAACGCGATCTCGTTGGCCGGGCGGCTCGCCTAGCGTGCGGGCTGGGCGGTCTTCCCGCCCCGGCTACCTCATCCGCCGGCGGGGTAATAACCCTCCGGAGGTCGCTGCGCCTCGGCGATCAGCAGGGATCCGGGAACCTGCGTGCTGCCGGTCTCGGTGACCCAGTCCTGCGGACGGATCGTCTTGGGAAGGGCGTGCCACCGGGCGCGAAGCTCAGGATGATCCGCGGTCTCTGCGGCGGTTCGGTGCCGTTGCGCCTCAGCGCCGACCGCTGGTTGTGGTGATCCGATCACCAATGAGACGCTGACGGTCGCCGAGGCGCGGATCCGGCGCGACGCGAACAGCGCGCCGCACTTCAGCCGGATCTCCGCCATTCCTCGAGGTTACGCGGCAATGGCTCTACTTCGATACCCGAATTGAGCGCTTTGTTCCGCGGGTCAACGGCGTGGGCGTCGACACCGCCGAGCAGGGCCGGACCGTGTGATCTGCCGCGGGCAGCGCCTGTCGTGGTCCCAGGCGTGGCCTTGGTTGCGCTATCCCAGATGAAAGAAGTCCGGGTGTCAGGCGTCGGAGAACCGGCCCCTCGGACGACGATGAGAATGTGAGCGAGCAACCACGGGCGCGACCGGACCCGGCGCTCGGGCTGCTGGACATTTATGAGATCGCGCTTCCCCAGGTCTACGGGTACCTGCTGTCCCGGTGCCGGGACAGCACGCTGGCCCAGGACTTGACCGCGGAGACGTTCCTCGCCGCAGTCGACGCGGCCCGCCGGCAGCCGGCGCCACCGATCAGCACCGGCTGGTTGGTGGGGGTGGCCCGGCACAAGCTCGCCGACCACTGGCGGCGTGCCCAGCGCGAGCAACGCGGCCTGCGTCTGGTGCACGCCGGCGCCGGTGACACCGAGGACCCGTGGGACGTCGAGATCGACACCGTGGTCGCCCACCAGGTGCTCGACGCCCTGGGCCCGCACCACCGCGCCGCGCTCACCCTGCGCTACCTCGACGGGCTGCGCGTCGCGCAGGTCGCTGAGCACCTCGGGCGCACCGTGCACGCCACCGAGGCACTGCTGGCCCGCGCCCGCGCCGCGTTCCGCGCGGCTTACGAAGGCCCGGAGGAGGGCCGATGACCGATCCGCTGAACGCCCTCCGTGAACCCATTACGCCGGTCGATCCTGACCCGGCGTTCGCCGCCGAACTGCGCTCCCGCCTGGAGAGCGCACTGCTCGCCCCGGAAGGAGCACCCATGACCACCACCGAGCACACCGCGCTGCGCAGCCTCACCCCGTACATCGGTGTCGACGACGGTCACCGTGCGCTGGACTGGTACGTCGCGGCCCTAGGCGCTCGGCGCCGGGGGGAGCCGTATGTCATGCCGGATGGCGGGATCGGTCACGCCGAGCTGCTGATCGGGGATTCGGTCCTGATGCTCGCCGGCGGAGCGCCCGGGGGGTCTGTCCCGCAGCCGATAGCTGGGTACCGCGCCTCCCTGCACCTGCAGGTCTCCGATCCCGACGCCGTGGTCCGGCGAGCCGTGGAGCTCGGAGCGGAATTGGAGCGCCCGGTGGAGGATCGACCGTACGGGCGCATCGGCATCATCGTCGATCCGTTCGGGCACCGTTGGATGGTCCAGGCCGCCAAGCCGAGCACCGCCCACGGCGACCTTGCCTACCTGACCCATGCGGTGGGCGACACCCAGCGCGCCCGAGCCTTCTATGGAGCGGTACTGGGCTGGACCTTCAGCCCGGGCCGGGTCGAGGACGGCTGGCAGATCGAAGGCACCCACCCGCCAGCCGGGATGCACGGCGGTGCGGCGCAGCCCGGCATCACCCCCGTCTACCAGGTCGAGGACCTGACCGCCGCGCTGGCCGCGGTCCGCGAGCACGGTGGGCACGCCGGTAAGCCTCAGCAACAGCCCTACGGCCGCATCGCTGAGTGCACCGACGACCAGGGTGTCCCCTTCCAGTTGTTGGAGCCGTAAGCATCGCGTTCACGGCGGGCGCTGGCCCGGCACTTGGCGAGCGGCCAACTCGGCTAACACCCCGTCGTTGAACGCTGGCCAGGCGGTGCGGGCCCAGGGGCCGCAGGCGCGGTCGGGTCGGGCCCCGCCGGCCGCCCCGGCAACTGGGTCCACCCA
Source organism: uncultured Pseudonocardiaceae bacterium (assembly GCA_964250265.1). Classification (GTDB taxonomy): domain Bacteria; phylum Actinomycetota; class Actinomycetes; order Mycobacteriales; family Pseudonocardiaceae. The sequence continues at coordinate 5,744 of CAXUFG010000231.1, forward strand.
CAGGAAGGTGCCGGATTGGCCGAAGTGGCCGAAGGTCTCCGGCGAGTTCCGGCTACCCGTCCAGTGTGGACACTTGTGGTCCCGCAGCTCGAAACCCAGTCCCCAGTCGTTGGGGCGCTGCATTCCGTAGCCGGGGACTACCCCGTCCAGACCTGGGTAGGCCACCCGAGTTGCCTCGGCGAGGATCTCCGGCGCCAGCAGTTTCGGTGCCTGCAACTCGGCAGCGAACCGGGCCAGGTCCTCGCAGGTGGACACCGCGCCCGCGGCGGCTGTGCCGGTCAACCGGGACGAGGACATTCCCAGCGGTTGCAACACCCCTTCGGTCAGGTATTCAGCAAAGGCGATGCCGGACGAGGAGGCCACCGCATCGGCTAGCGCCACGAACCCGGTGTTGGAGTAAATCCGCTTGGCGCCCGGTGCCACGGCGACCCGCGGTGTGTCGAACGCCAGCCCCGAGGCGTGCGCGAGGAGGTGGCGCACCGTGGCACCCGGTGGCCCCGCCGGTTGGTCGAACTCCAGCGCGCCCTCCTGCACGGCCAGCAGTACTGCGTAGGTGGTCAGCGGCTTGGTCACCGAGGCGAGCTGGAACGGCAGGTCCTGCGGGCCGTGGCTGCCCACCACGGCACCGGCGGCGTCGACCACCGCGACGGCCACGGTGCCGACCGGCCACCGCTGCACGCTGCGCACGCTCTGCATGGCAGACAACGGTACGAGAGGTATCTATCCCTCCCTTGCGCTGCTCTTCACCATGCCGTTGACGAAGCGGGAGCGCGCCCGCGGCGGCCGATCCCGCGACCGGCCTGGCGGATCTGGCGACGGGGAGGACGAGATGACGTACGCCCCGTCGCCCGACAATCTCGCTCCCGCCTCGCCGGGACAGCGGCGAGACGGGGGATTCGCCGTGAAGGGCATGCGATGGATGGTCGCCGGCTGCTACCTGCTCTTGATCATCAGTGGTGCGCTACTGGTAGCAATGCGAGAGATCGACGCGGCACTGAGCCAGATGCGGATACCCGGTTCGGCCGGGGGCGACGGGCTGGTGGACCCTGGCTCGCAGCACCGTGCAAGACATGCGCGCGCAGCTGTCCACAGCAACCAACCGTGCCACGATCGCGGATTTGCCACACCTGCTCCCCGCGGCGCTGCGCTGCGGATGAGCCCGACCAAGGCAGTTACCCGGGCGGTAGTCGCTTCTGGAAAGCTTTCCGCGTGCACTCCGATCGCTTGCTCCTCGGGCCTGGACCGTCGAATCCCTACCCGGAGGCCATGGAGGGGTTGAGCCGCCCGGTGCTCGGGCACCTCGACCCCGAATTCCTCACTCTGGTGGCGGACACCGCGCAACGACTGCGAACCGTGTTCGGCACCCGCAACCGCCTGACCCTCCCCGTCAGCGGCACCGGGTCGGCGGCCATGGAGGCCTGCCTGGCCAGCCTGCTCGAGCCGGGCGAGCTAGCCATCGTGGGCGTGAACGGCTACTTCGGTGAGCGGCTGTGTGAGGTGGCCCGCCGGGTGGGGGCGCAGGTGCAGGCGGTGCATGCTCCGTGGGGACGGGCCCTGGATCCCGAAGCGCTCCTCGACGCCCAACGCGCCGCGCCGCACGCCAGATTGGTCGCCGTGGTGCATGCCGAGACCTCGACCGGCGTGCGCAACGAGATCGCCCCGCTGCTCGAGTTGCAGGACACTGACACGTTGCTGCTTCTCGATACCGTCACCTCACTGGGCGGGATCCCGGTCGAGGTGGACGCCTGGGGCGTCGACGCCTGCTACTCGGCGACCCAGAAGTGTCTGGGTGCTCCGTCGGGAATCGCGCCGGTGACGCTCTCGGAGCGCGCCGTGCAGCGGATCCGGGAGCGCAAGGCGCCAGTGTGCTCGTTCTACCTGGACCTGAGCCTGCTCGACGCCTACTACCAGGGCCAACCGCCCCGCTACCACCACACCGCAAGCTCCACATTGATCTCTTCTGTGCACGGCGGCTTGGGACGGCTGCTGGAGGAGGGACTACCCGCGGTGTGGGAGCGCCACGCGCGGGCGGGCGAGCAGCTCCAGGCGGCGCTGCCTGAGCACGGATTCGAGTTGTTCGCCGAGCCGGGCCATCGACTCCCGCAACTCACCGCCGCCCGCTTACCCGACGGCATGGCCGACGCCGCCGCCCGCAAGCGCCTCCTCGAGGACTTCGGCATCGAGGTCGGCGCCGGCCTGGGCCCACTGGCCGGCACCGGCTGGCGCATCGGCCTGATGGGCCACACCGCCCACGACCGCCCCCTGATCACCCTCCAATCCCCGCTCCCCAGACCCCGCCCCGGGCGCGCTAACGCACCGCCCCCCCGCGCAC
>CAXUFG010000232.1:0-8065 GCA_964250265.1 uncultured Pseudonocardiaceae bacterium
GGGGTTAGGCGCGGGAGATGGCTCGGTCGATGAGGGCGGCGTAGACGGTGCCTAGGTGCGCGCCGGTGGAGTCGATCGCCATGGGGAGCAGGGACGTCTCGGTGAGGCCGGGGGCGACGTTGACCTCGAGGAAATGAGCCACTCCATCCGGGGTGACGACCGCGTCGGTTCGGGACACGTCGCGCAGCCCGAGTACCCGGTGTGCGCTCAGCGCGAGCTCGGCCACCGCGGCGGTCGCCGCAGCATCGAGCCGGGCGGGGGCGTGGAAGGTCGCCAGGCCAGCGGTGTAGCGAGCCTCGTAGTCGTAGAAGCCGGAGGTGGCCTCGATCTCCACCGCCGGTAGCGCCTGGGGTCCCTCCGGCCCGTCCAGCACCGCCACCGCGACCTCGATGCCCTCGACGAACCGTTCGGCCAGCACGGTGTCCCCGTAGGCCAGGCAACCTACGACGGCGCCCGGTAGCTCGGCCGCGTCGCGAACCACGTGCACGCCCAGCGCCGACCCACCCTGGGGGGGTTTGAGGATCAAGGGCAGGCCGAGCCGGTCCACCAGCGCGTCGAGCACATCCTGTGGCCCGAGATCACGGAAGGTGGAATGCGGTAGCGCGATCCAATCCGGCGTGCTCAACCCCGCGCGGGCCAGTTCATCCTTGGCGGTGGGCTTGTCCCACGCGCGGCGGCAGGCCCGCGGATCGGCGCCCACATAGGGTACCCGCAACATCTCCAGCACCGACTGCACTGCGCCGTTCTCCCCCGTGCCGCCGTGCAGTGCGACGACGACGGCGTCCGGGCGGTTGCTGGTGAGCCGGCTGATCAGGGTGGCGTCGGCGTCCCACTCCTCGACGTGCAGGCCGGCGTCCCGCAGCGCGCTGGACACCCGGCGTCCCGAGCGTAGCGACACGTCTCGCTCGTGCGAGAGCCCACCGGCCAGCACAGCAACGGTGCGATCGGTCACCAGCCCCTCCTGACTTTAGGCGGTGTCCGGGGAGGGCGATTGCGGGCCGAACACCGCGCGTGGGCGCACGCTACCGAACGTACGCTGCAGCTCGAGCTCGCCCTCCAGCACGGCGGCCAGGCGGCGCACCCCCTCGGTGATCCGCTCCGGGGTCGGGTAGCAGAACGACAGCCGCATCTGGCGGCTCCCGAGCCCGTCAGCGTAGAAGGCCGTGCCGGGAACGTAGGCGACCCGCTGCGTCACCGCCCGAGGCAACATCGCTTTGGTATCAAGCCCCTCCGGGACGGTGAGCCAGACGTAGAAACCACCCGCCGGATGCGTCCAGGTGCATCCTGACGGCAAGTACTGGACGAGTGCGGCCAGCATGGCGTCGCGACGCACGCGGTAGACCTCCCGGTAGGTCTTGACCTGACCTTTCCAGTCATGCTGGGCCAGGTATCGTGACACCACGTACTGGGTGAACACCGGTGGGCACAAGGTCGCCGACTCCACCGCCAGCACCAGTTTCTCCCGCACCGCGTGCGGGGCGAGCGCCCAGCCGACGCGGAGGCCGGGCGCGAAGGTCTTGGAGAATGAGCCCAGGTAGACCACGTTGTCCGGGTCCGCGGCCCGCATCGCCGGGTAGATCTGGCCGTCGAAGCCCAGCAGCCCGTACGGGTTGTCCTCCACGATCAGCACCCGATGCTCAGCACACAGCGTCATGATCTCGGCTCGGCGCTCCACAGCAAGGGTCACGCCAGCGGGATTGTGGAAATTCGGGATGGTGTACAGGAACTTGGGGTTCCGGCCCTGGGCGCGCAAGGAACGCAGCGCGGTGCCCAACTCGGCGGGCACCAGCCCGTCGTCGTCCATCGCCACCTGCACGACCTGGGTCTGGTAGGAGGCGAAGGTGGTCAGCGCGCCGACATAGGAGGGGGCCTCCGCGAGCACCACGTCACCCGGATCGCAGAAGATCCGGGTGACCATGTCCAGGGCCATCTGCGAGCCGACGGTCACCGTGACGTCATCGGCGTGCGCCCGGATGCCCTCCAGCGCCATGACCTCGCAGATCTGCCCGCGAAGCTCTGGGATGCCCTGCGCCGAGCCGTACTGCAGCGCCGCCATCCCGTCGGTCCTGACCATCTGGGCGAGCTCCTCGGCCAGCGAGTCCAGCGGCAGCGCGGGCAGGTAGGGCATGCCGCCGGCCAGCGAGACGACTTCAGGGCGGCTGGCGACGGCGAACAGCGCGCGGATCTCAGAGGCGGTCATCCCGACCGTGCGTTGCGCGTAGCGGCGCAGGTGCGGATCGAGATCGCGTTGGGTGGGCGGGCGGTGGCTTGGCTGGTTCATGGGCGCCTCTGTATCCGGTTACGGTCCCCTGGCAGTGTAAAGGCGCACCGGAGAACGCTACGGGAGTCTTCACTCCGGATGGCCATCGGCATATGCTGCGCCAGGCGCTGTCGCGCTCGTGGATTGTCAGGGAGGCCCCGTGTCACGTCGAGTGGTCGGTGTCACCCTGGACAACCTCGACCTGCTGCCCAAGAAGTGCCGGCGTTGCGTGTTCTGGGAGCTCGCGCCGCACGTCCGGGAACAGGCCGAGGACTTCGGGCAGACGGAGCTGGAGAAGGAATCCTGGGTCTCCAGCGTGCTGCTGGAGTGGGGCTCCTGCGGGCGGATCGTGATGTCCGGGGACGTACCTGCCGGCTACGCGCTCTACGCTCCCCCGGCGGCGGTGCCGCGGGCATCGGCGTTTCCCACCTCGCCGGTCAGCGCTGATGCGGTGTTGCTCACCGCGCTGAAGGTACTGCCGGAGTTCGGTGGCGGCGGGTTGGGCCGGATACTGGTGCAGTCGGTCGCCAAGGATCTCACCCGGCGCGGCGTCAAGGCCATCGAAGCCTTCGGTGACGCGAAGCCCACCCAGGACTCCAGCTGCGTGGTCCCCGCCGAGTTCCTGCAACAGGTCGGCTTCAAGACGGTGCACGCGCATCACCGCTGGCCCCGGCTGCGCCTGGAACTGCGCACCGCGCTGACCTGGAAGGAAGACGTCGAGGCCGCCCTGGAGCGGCTCCTGGGTTCGGTCACCATCCACGCCGTCGAACCCAGCCTCCGCCCCGCCTGACCACGGCCGCGATGCATCGGGTGTCACGCACCCAAGCTTGAGCTTGCGTGTTGAATGGCGCGCGCGAAGATCGGGAGCGACCGTTCCACCATCTGGTCGGTGGCGGTGAGGCAGATGCGGAAGTAGCCCGGCAGCTCGATGACATGACCGGGCAGGACGGCAACTCCCTGCTCGGCAAGAAGCGCGCAGAAAACACGGTCATCGGGCACTGGTGACCGGGGTAGCAGGTAGAAGGTCGCCTCCGGACTGTGCAGCTGGTAACCCTGTTCCCGCAATCCCGTCACCATGCGGTCGCGACGGCGTTGGATCGTGGCGACGTCGACGGACAGGCCATCGATGTCGGGCAGGGCGTATTGCATGACCGCGTCCGGCACCGCCAGCCCCGAGGACAACAGGATGTGGAAGAGGGCTTCGCGCATGGCCTCGGGCTCCGGTAGGCCGGGAGCCAGAGCCAGGTAGCCGAGCCGTTGCCCCGGGGTCAGCGTGGTCTTGCTGTAGGTGCGGGCGAGCATCGAGTACGGGTGGAACAGGCCAGGGCTGGTGAACGTGTGACCGTCGAACAGGATGCGGTTGTACGCCTCATCGGAGATCATCCAAAGAGGACGACCGTACCGTTCGGCCGTCTCGGCCAGGCCCTCCGCCAGCTGCCGCAGGTCAGCCGCCGGGTAGATCCGCCCGGTGGGGTTGTGCGGGGTGTTGATCAGGACGGCTCGGGTTCGTGGCCCCAGCGCCGCGAGGACGGCCTCGACGTCCAGGTCAAAGGCCGGAGGTTCGAGCTGGACCCGGACCGGCGTGGCGCCGCTGTGGAGGATCATTGCCTCGTAGAAATACCACGGCGGGCTCAAGTAGACGACCTCGTCGCCAGGGTCAACCACGGTGTGCAGGGCCAGTGCGATGGCTCCGCCAGCGCCGCGGGTGGGGAACACGTCCTCGGTAGCGAAACTCGCACCCAGCTCCGCGGTCAGCGAGGCGGCCGCTGCCCGGCGCGCGGGATCATGCAGGAAGCGGTAGGCGAACCAGTCGGGCGAGGCGGGAACGCTGTATCGCTGCAGCGCTTCGACGAAGCCAGGTGGGGGCGGCTCCTGCGGATCGCCCGTCATGAAGTTGGCGATCATTGGCCGGCCGTTCAGCAACGGGGATTGCAGCACCGTCTCGAAGAAGGGATGCAGGGCCCGCTGCACCGCCAACACGCGCCTGGCGATCATCTGCCCGACCATTTCGATCACCCTTTCGGTGCAGGGTCAATGCAAGGACGCGAGATGTTCTATTTCAGGTCCGCCCCTGCGGAAGATCACGCTCGACTGTTGGGGCATCCGGGAGGGGATGGCGTAACGTGGGGCGGCCCTGGGTCCATTCCCGCAACAGCAGCTCCGAAAGTCGGTCGGCCAGCAGAGTGCTGGCCTGGATGCCGAACACCACATCGCGGGCAAGCTCGGGTTCGGCCGCGAGCAGGGGCGCGATCACGCCATGCCGGACGAGCTGCTCGTGCACCGCGTCGGCCTCGATATGCTCGTCGTAGAACTCGATCGTAGCCGGACTGCAACCTAACCGGCGCATGGCCCGGACCATCCGGTCCGACCCGGGCGAGGAGGTTAACTCCACGGTGGCGAACTGCCCGATGAGGGCCCCGCGTAGCCGGCGGTGCAAACCGCAGAGCGACATGAGGTTGACCTCAGCCAGCGTCGCGGCCGGTGCGGCGTCGAGGTAGGCGCCGTACTGGGCAGACAACCCCAGCCCGGTCATCATGTCGGCGAAGAGCCGGGTATGCATGCGTTGGGGGTTGCCCGAGCCGTACTCATCGTGCTCGACGGTCACCAACGCAGCCTGAGCCGCTCCGCTGAGCCGGGGAATCACCCAAGCCTGCGGATCAGCTTCTTTGAGGTGGTAGAGCGAGCGGTGCGCGATGTACTCCCGTAGCTGCCAGAGCTGCCCGGCGCGGCCCAGATAGTGCGAGATGCCCTCGGCGTCCACCACCTCCACCAGCAGCGCGTCCACCTCGGCAGCGACGTCGGTGCCGCCTGGGACGCCTTCCCGCAGCGCGGTGAGGAAGGTGCCTTCCAGCTGCCGGCGCAGTCTGAGTAGCTCCGGGTCCCACTCCAGAGCATCGTCTGCTTGCGCGAAACCCCGATAGTGCAGCTCATAGCAGCAGTACAGGGCCAACTGCAGGTCCTCGCCGTACGGGTCGGCCTGCTCGAGGGGCACAGACCCGTTCTTCGTGCCGGGCAGCGGCGCAGCGCTGCCGCCCAGCGTCTCGAGCACCGCTGTGGACAGCGGGCCACGCGGTGCCGGCAGGGCGGGCGCAGCGGTACGGGGCTCAGCGCACACGGTGGGCTCCGATGACCACGAGCTCCTCCTCCCGCTGGCCGGGTTCGACCAGGCCGCGGGCTTCGAGCATGGCGGCGCGGGCGCGCATGACGGGACCGAAGGGCACCCTGCACCGGCTGAGGACCTCAGCCTGCAGGCCGGCGTCGGCAAAGTGCTTGCGCGTGATGTCCTCGTCGCAGACCGTGGAGTGGACTACCAGCATCATCCCCTCCGGTGCCAGTAGGGCGGGCCCGTCTCTGCAGATGCGGTCCAGCACGACCCGTCCATCCAGGCCACCGTCCCAGCAACGGCTGATCCGTTGCCGGCGCGGCATGGTCGTCGCTGCGGGGACGTAGGGCGGGTTGGCCAGGATGAGATCGAAGTGCTGGCCCGCCACGGGCTCGAACAGGTCGCCCCGGTGGACGGTGCAGGGAACCCGGTTGAGGCGACTGTTGAGCCACGCGGCCGCAACCGAGCGCAGCGACAAATCCACCGCAGTGACGGACGCGGCACCACACCGGACGGCGGCCAGCGCCAGCGCGCCGGTGCCGGTTCCGAGGTCCAAGACGCGGCGCCCCGTCGCGTAACCGCCCTCGCGGAGCTGGTCGATCAGCAAGGTGGTATCGCTGTCGGCTCGGTACACCCCTGGAGGCCGGAGCAGAAACACACCTTTCTCTACCCGCAACGCAACTTGGGGAAACTCCGCGCACCTTCCACGCCCGGGTAACAGTCCGGCCGTACCGTCCCTGACCAGCTCTGCTAGTGAGTTCGGGAACTGTAGGGCTGGTATCGACGCGCGAACGGTCGCAGTCAGTGACGTGGTAACCATGGAACGCTGCTCAACCATCTCCGTCGCGCGCGATCGGGAAGGAATGCCCCACGATCATGGGACAGGATTGGACGGACACAACGCTGGCGATCTTTTATCGGACAGAATGGGTGGATGCGGCCTGTTTGGCCGGTGGAGGGGGCCTGCTGGGGGATCGGGCGATTCCGGCCTTTGGACGGCAGCTGGTGGGTGCCCAGCCTCTTCGCCGGGTCGAGCTGAGCTGACGGGGGTGCTTCGAGCGCTACGGATCGGTGCCGCGGCAGCGGCCTGCGCGATCTCCGCCGCCTGTGCGGGGCCGCTACCGGCTCCGATCACACCGGCTTCCGCACCGGCGCCGGCACCGGCTTCCGCACCGCTGCCCACCCAGCAGCCATCCGCTGCACCGCCAGTGCCCTGCGCGCAGGCGACCCTGGACATGATGAGCCCACGAGCCCAGGTGGGTCAGCTGTTCCTGCTCGGGGCACCAGCAGCCGGAACTGACCCGCTGGCATCGGTGATCGAACGGCTCGCTCCTGGTGGGATATTTCTGACCGGTCGCAGTGCCGCGGGTGTCGAGGCCACGGCTGGCACCGTCGGGACAGTCCAGCGACGTGCGGCACAGGCAAACGGTGGGGTCGGGATGTTCGTCGCGACCGACCAGGAGGGTGGCCAAGTCCAGGTCCTGTCCGGGCCTGGATTCTCGCGGATACCTTCGGCCACAGTTCAGGGCAGTTGGACACCCGAGGTGTTGCAGGCTGCCGCGAACAGCTGGGGGCGCGAGTTGCGGGCCGCAGGTGTCAACGTCAATCTCGCGCCGGTGGCAGACGTGCTCTCGCCCGCACTAGGCGCCGAGAACGCGCCGATCGGCCGGTATGACCGGGCATTCGGCACCGACCCGCAGGTGGTCTCGGACCACGTACTGGCCTTCGCTCGGGGCATGGGTGAGGCAGGGGTGGTCAGTACGGCCAAGCATTTTCCCGGCCTGGGCGGGGTTCGGGGCAACACAGATTTCTCAGCAGGCGTCGTGGATCGGCATACGACGGCGACCGATCCGGACCTGTTGCCGTTCAGCAAGGCCGCGGCAGCGGGAACGCCTTGGTTGATGATGTCCTCGGCGGTCTATTCCAAGCTCGACGCAAGCCGTGCCGCGGCGTTCTCCCCGGCGGTGGTCACCAGCCTGCTTCGGGAACAGATCGGCTTTCGAGGGCTGATCGTTTCCGATGACCTGGGCCGGGCCGCGCAGGTTGCCGCCGTCGCGCCCGGACAACGCGCAGTGCGGTTCCTTGCCGCGGGTGGAGACATCGTGCTGACCGCTGACCCGGCCACCCTGAGCCCGATGATCGATGCCGTACTCTCCGCCGCACTCGACGACCCCGGGTTCGCCGCACGCGTCACCGATTCGCAACGCCGAATCCTCGAGGCAAAAAGCCAGGCCGGTCTCTTGCCCTGCTCGGACCGCTAACGCCCCTGCCCGTTAGACGCATTCAGCAGGCTCAGCGGGGCTATTCGGGTGCCCATTGCCCCGCTGAGCCCGCTGAATGCGGAGTGCCCGTTGAGGGGTGTCTGGGGACCGCTGGCTGTCCCTAGTGAGTGACCTGGTCGTCTCCTGCTCGTCTAGCGGACATGTGATGTTCGCTTGCCGGTCGCAGTGTCCCTGGAATGAAATCCGTGCGTGCGGAAGGTGCAACAGTCAGCGGGCGCATTCGCGGTCTGCTGGCTGAGTTGTTCTCGGGTGCTGCGCTTGCCCACCACCGAGTTTATGGGGCAGGTGTAGCCACGCCACACCGACACCTCTCCGGCCATGCGTCACGCGGAAACCGCCGCGCTGACGGCATCAACGGATCGTCTGCCCACCGCCCACTCCTTTCCTCGGCACCGATTTCCGTGCGCCGTTCAGCATCGA
>CAXUFG010000233.1:0-8055 GCA_964250265.1 uncultured Pseudonocardiaceae bacterium
TTCCACCACCACCTGGCAGTCGCGTACGCGGTCCCGGACGGGAAGGTCGTGCGGGGCGTTAGCCTCGCCTGATGCACCCGTTCGGCGAGCTGTCCGCGCAGCGGCGACGGCTCGGTGAGTCCCTGCGGGCGATGCGTGCCAACGTGGGGCTTTCCGGCGAGCAGCTTGCTGAGCGTCTCGGGATCTCGCAGTCCCGGCTCAGCCGGATCGAGCTTGGCCAGCAAGCAGCACGGGCGGAACTGGTGCGCCGATGGGCAGAGGTGACCGAAACGTCGGAGGACCGCGCCGCCGAGCTGGTCAGGTTGGCGGAGACCGCGGGCACTGAGGCCGTCGTTTTTCGTACCGCGAGACCCCGGGGTCTGGTGCAATTTCAGCGTGACAGCTTGGTGTTCGAGGCCACCGCGGAGACCATTCTCGAATTCGATCCGGTGATCGTGCCCGGGTTGCTGCAGGTGCCCGAGTACGCCCGCCGGCTCTTTACTGCCGGAAAACCCCTGCATGACACCGCCGAGATTGCCGCCGCCGTGGCTGGGAGAATGGACCGCCAGCTCGCGCTCTACGAGGGCGCCACCCGGTTCGACTTCGTGATCACGGAGGCGGCGCTGCGCTGGCGAGTCGGTCCGCCGAAGGTCATGATTGCCCAGCTTGACCGGGTCACCGCGCTTGGCGGGCTGGAGACCGTGCAGGTCGGGGTGATCCCGTTGGATACCGAGGTCGACACCTGGCACGAGCACGGGTTCGCCGTGTTCGAGGATCGCCCCGACGACGATCCGGTGGTGACTATCGAGACCCAGACAAGCCAGGTGACCACCACCGATCCGGCTGAGGTCGCGTTCTACCGGGGCGCCTTCGGGCGGCTGCGACAAGCCGTTCGCGGGCGAGTCGATCCGCCGCTGGTGGACCACGATCGCGATCACGCTGCTGAGCGCGATCCCCGCGGACCTCTCCCGCGTGGTTGCCCGGGGCAGGGCGCATCGGGCGCCACGAGCAGCGTGCTCTACACTACACGCTCATCTGTACTGGATGCGACTTGCCCCAGGCCAGCGACAGCCCGATCAGGCGCCGACGCATCCTTGCCCTGCTCGTCGCTGCCCTTCCCGTGGCCGCGTTGCGTCAGGACGCCTCCGGCACTCAGACCGTCGAAGCCACCCCGACAGTCGCCATCACCAACGTCACCGTGATCGACGCCACCGGTGCTCCAGCGCAGCCCGACATGACAGTCGTCGCCCGGGAAGGCCGGATCGCGACTCTCGGCGCCAGCCGCCAGGTGCCCGTCCCACCGGGAGCGAGCGTGGTCGAGGGTGCGGGCAAGTTCCTCATCCCCGGGCTGTGGGACATGCATGTCCACACCTATGACCCGAGCTGGCTGGCGCTGTTCCTCGCCAACGGCGTGACCGGCGTGCGCGTGATGAAGGGCGATCAGGACCACCACCGCTGGCGCCAGGACGTGCAGGCCGGCAGACTTCTCGGCCCCCGGATGGTGATCGCCAGCAATCTCATCGACGGGCCCGATCCGATCTGGGCAGGATCGGTCGCGGTGTCCGACGAGGCAGACGCCCGCGCAGCGGTGCGACAAGCCAAGAAGAAGGGCGCCGACTTCGTCAAGGTTTACTCGCTGCTGCCCCGGTCGGCGTTCTTCGCCCTGGTCGATGAGGCCCGCAAGCAGGCGATCCCCTTCGCCGGCCACGTGCCTGACGCCGTCACCACCGCCGAGGCCTCCGATGCCGGCATGCGCAGCATCGAGCACCTGACCGGCGTCATCGAGGCCATCTCGACCCGCGAAGCGGAAATCCGCGCCGAGCTGGGACAGATCCCTCGCGCGCACGACCCCTCCCACCGACGCAACACCCTTGAGCTGCAGGCCGCGGAGACCCACAGCCCGGAGCGTGCCCAGGCATTGTTCGCCCGCTTCGCCCGGAACGGGACATGGCAGGTGCCCACCCTGACCGTGTTGCGGTCGCTGTCGCGGGTGGGCGACGCTCAGTATGGCCAGGACGAGCGGCTGCGGTACGTCGCGCCGAAACTAGCGGCGTCCTGGCAACGATTCCCCCAGGCTGTCCGAACCCCGCAGCAGCTGGCCGATCAGCAGCTATTGTTCCGTGACCAGCTGCGGACCGTCGGCGCCATGAACCACGCCGATGTGAGGCTGCTGGCCGGCACCGACACCCTGAATCCGTTCTGCTTCCCGGGCTTCAGCCTGCACGATGAGCTGGAGTTGCTGGTCGAGGCAGGCCTGACGCCGATGCAGGCGCTGCAGACGGCGACCCGCAACCCAGCCCAGTACCTGGGCAACCTGGACCGGGCCGGCACGATCGCGCAAGGCAAGCAAGCCGACCTGGTGCTGCTTGACGCCGATCCACTCGCTGAAATCCGCAACACCCGCCGGATCAACACGGTGGTCGCCGCCGGAGCGCTGCTGTCCCGCCAGCGCCTCAACGCCATGCTGAGCGGAGTCGAAGCCCTCCAGTCTCCGGCCGGGGCCAGCAAGGTGCGGACGCCCTAGCAAGGCCGCCCACGATGAGGGGCTAGGCGGAACATGTGGGCCTGGTGGTCGCGAGCCGGACGAGGGTCTGGCGACAGACTTTGTCGGTGGGGCCCAGCGGCAGCTCGGGCAGGGCGAGGAGCAGTTCGGGCAGCTTTCGGCGCTCCAGGCCGCGTTCGCGCTCCAGGAAGGCGTTGAGCTGGCTCAGCGTGAGCGGCGAGGTGTCTGGCCGCTGTGCGATACAGGCGCACAGCCGCTCGCCGAAGTCGGGATCCGGGACGGCGATGCAGGCGACGTCGGCGATCGCGGGGTGCGCAGCCAACTGCCGCTCCACCTCGGCCGGACTGATGTGGTACCCACCACGGATGACGATCTGTTTCATGCGGTCGACCAAGCGCAGGCAGCCGTCCGGGCCGATCAGGCCCCGGTCCCCGGTGCGTACCCAGCCGCCCGGTGCCCGGTAGCGGGCGTCGAGTTCGGGTGCATTGACGTAACACAGCGGGGTCATCGGACCGAGCGACCAGATCTCGCCTGCCTCGCCGACCGGCACCGGCTGCCCCTGCGCGTCGACGATGCGGATGTCCGCGACCGTCGGATCGGGCCGGCCCGCACACCCCGGCACCGGCGCGCAGCCTCCTCCAGCGGTATGGCAGTTGGCACCGTCCGCTGACCCGTAAATGTTGACGACAGGAGCGCCGAAACGGGTCACGCATGCCTCGATGGTGGCCGCCGGCAGCGCGGCGCTGCTGGAGACGAGGGCGCGCAGGCTGGACGTGTCCTCGCCACAGGCCCGGAGCCGATCGGTGATCCGGCGCAGCATGATCGGCACACCGAAGACATGCGTGGGCTGGTGGGCTGTGATCATGCGAAGCGCGGCAGCGGGATCGAAGGCGTCCAGGAGCAACAGGGTTCCGCCGAGGCGGGCGAGTATGACTATGCCCAACGAGCCGTAGGAGGAGGCCAGCGGCACGAGGACGAGACTGCGCATGGGTGCCGATCCCCTGCGCGACACACCCGGACCACCGCGCGACACGCCCGGGTGGCCGGGCGACACGCCGGGGTGGTGCAGGGCGCCGGGGTGGTGCAGCGCGCCGATGTAGTTGCCGCGACCGCCGGCCATCGCGTTGTGGGCGTAGGCGACCATCTTCGGCTCGGCCTCCGATCCCGACGAGACGAGGATCCGGGCCGGCGCCTCCGGGTAGATCGGCGCTGGCAGCCACCGTCGTTCGGTGCCTTCCTCGGCGAGCCACCGGACCAGCGGCTCGCATCCCTCCGGGGTGGCGCCGAACACGAACACCGTGCGCAGGTCGGGCAGGGCGGGGCGCAGCTCGGCCAGGTTCGCGGCGAGCGGCACCCCTGCGGCGACGTCGGCGACGATCGCGGCGCTGGCCCGGGAACGGCCGAGCAGGCTGACGGAGTCCCGGCGCCCTCGACCGGCGGGATAGGGCAGCGCCACGGCGCCGACGGCGGCGACGGCCAGTTCTGCGGCGACGGCGCGCCAGCTGTTGGGTAGCTGGATGCCGACGATGTCGCGGGGGCCGAGCCCCGCTTCGGCCAGCGCAGCGGCGATGCGGCGCACCCGGGTATCGAGGGTGGCGTAGTCGATCGCACCGGCCGCGTCGATCACCGCGGTCTGCCGCGGATGGGCGCGCACGTGCGCGCTGAACAGCGTGTAGAGATCGCGGTCGGGGCAGTGGCCCTGCTCGACCCATCGACGCCGCAGCGCAGCGGGCACCAGGTCCCCCAGCACGATCCCGTTGGTCGAGGTCCAGGTCATGGTGGTAGCGGTCCGGGTCATCAGGAGAACTCCCAGGGAGGGCGGGTGAATGTGCAGCACTCGCGCTGCAGCGCAGCAGCGAAGCGGGAGTCCGCGGCCAACGCCGCCAGGTCGGTGCACACCGGGATACCAGCCAGACCGGCGTCGGAGAGCCGCTCGACCCAGGTGTGGCTCGGCTCCTGACGGAAGCGCGTGGCGATGGCCCCGACGCTGGACCCGACGCCGCAGGCTGCGGCGACTCGATCAGGCTCCATCCGGGTGCGGGTGGACAGCGCCATGTAGCCGTCGGCGGGGGCCCGCGGGCGGGGCCGCGGGGGCCCGGCCGGGGGGCCGACCCGCGGCTGCCGGAGAACGGGCTGCTGGACGACCATGGCGGCGGAGAGCAGCGAGGAATCCACCCGCTGCCCCGACCCGGTGTGGATCCGCGCGAGCAGCCCGGCCAGTACGCCCTGCGCGCAGACCAGGCCACCGAGCACGTCGGTGAGCGTCATCAACGACGGCGCCGGGGGCTCGTCGGATGGTCTGACCATGGCCGCCAGGCCGCTGTAGGCCTGGACCATGAAGTCCGTGCCCAGGGGAGGCGCGGCGCCGAGCGCCTCGTCCCACCCGGAGGCGTAGGCGTAGACGAGACCTCGGCGCACGGCGCCGAGGTGCCCGGCGTCCAGCTGCAGCTGCGCGGCCTTGCCCGGTGCCCAGTTGTGCACGAACACGTCGGCCCCCGCCACCAGCTCCAGCACGGCCCGCCGACCGACCGCGGACTTGAGGTCGATCTCGACGACGTCCTTGCCACGGTTGAGCGCGCGGAAGCGCGCGGAGCAATCACCGGCCATCGGGGGCACACCGCGCAACAGGTCGCCGCCGGGCGGCTCAATGCGGATGACCCTGGCTCCGAGCAGCCTGAGGACATGGCCGGCGAGCGGGCCCTGCAGCCGCCGGCAAGCTTCGATGACCACGAGGCCCTCCAGCGGCAGCTGCGCTGTGGCCGGCGGGGGTGCCAGGGACAGCGCCCGCGTATCGGCCGGTATCGCGGTGATCCGCCAAGGTGGGAGTGCGGCGGCGAGTTCGGCGCTGCGCTCAGCCACGTCGCGCAGTCGCAGGATGCTGACGCCCGTCGCTGCCGCCGCGGCCGCCAACGCGGCGAACCGGCGGCGGCCGGCTGCCTGATGCAGCTCGGTCGGCAGCGGGCAGGTTGCGGTGGCGTAGCGATGTTGGAAGGGCTGCCAACCACGTCGCACCGCCATGTCGTCGACGTCGAGAAGCGCCCAGAAGCGTCGCCACCCAGAAGCGTCGAACACCTCGATCTCGAAGCGCACGCCGTCTGCCGAGGTGAACGGCGGCCCGCCGGGACGCATCGGTTCGGTCCAGTCGTCGTCCGCGGTCGCCGCCGCCAGATACTGCATCACGCTCAGCAGCGCTGCCTGGGCAACCGAGGTGGTGACGCGGCGCAGGTTCATGCCGCGCAGCCGGCCGACCAGCGCCGCCAGAGCGCCCTGCGAAGCGAGCACACCCGCCGTCACCGAGGCGTAGTCGACCCCGAGGGGCTCCGGGATGCCGGACTTGCGCCCGTGCACGTGCATGATCCCGCAAGCGGCCTGGACACCTGCCTCGTCCTCCAGCGGCATCTCGACGGGACCGGCCCACTGGATCGCGCAGTCGACGCGCAGTGGGCGCTTCCCGTCGTCGGGCAGGCTCAGCCGCAGGTGGCCGGCTGCGGCGACCTCGCTTTCCGGGCTGTTGGTGGACCCGCACCCGAGTGCCCGCAGATGGCGTACGGCGACGTCAGCGGCCACCGATCCGCCCCGCCGCGCCAGTGCCCATTCCCCGAGCAGCGGCGGGGCGCCGAGCCGTTGGAGCGGGCTCATCGTCGTGTTTCGGGATCAACGACGGTGGCTGGTGTCAGGCGGGTGGCCACCGCCATCCGGTTCCAGACGTTGATCGCCGCGATGGTCCACAGCAAGTGGGCGAGCTCGGTCTCGTCGAACTGCTGGGCCGCCCTCTGGTAGACGTCATCGGGAACCCGCCCGTCCGTGAGGAAGGTGACCGCCTCGGTGAGCGCGAGGGCGGCCCGTTCACGGTCGTCGAAGAACGGCGTGTCACGCCACGCTGCCAGTGCGTACAGGCGTTGCTCGCGCTCCCCTGCCGCGCGGGCCTCCCTGGTGTGCAGGTCGAGGCAGAACGAGCACCCGTTCAACTGCGAGGCGCGGACTTTCACCAGCGCACCGATGACCGGGTCGAGCTTACCCTCGGCGGCGTGACCGAAGGCCACCATCGCGCTGTGGACATCAGCGGCGATCATGAGAAGGTTCACCCGGGTGGCGGGCACGGCGTCATCAGTCATGGGAGGCGTTAGGCGTTTCATCCGTGTTCTGATCCGTTGGCCGACGTCTCGCTGAGCGGACCTTGCTGGCGGTCCGCAGCAATCAGCAGGAAGTTCATGCAACGTTCCCGGTACGCCGACAGGAATGCCTGCTCGATACCGTTGCGGAGCTCGGAATGTTGCCGCAGCTCCCAGTACGGGATCGCCTCGTCCGTCAGGTCCACCACCTGGCAGGGAATGAGGCTATTGGCCCGCAACGCCGCAAAATAGGTACTACGCGGATGGATGTGACAGTTGTAGAAGTTGTTGATTTCCTCGATCTGGTCACGTGGGGGCGACACGATGTCGTTGTAACACCACGTGATGACGACGTACCGGCCGCCCGGCGCCAGTATCCTGGCGAACTCTCCGAATGCGTCGAATAAATCGACGTACATCGTCGTCTCGTTCGACACGACATACTGGAATGATTGGTTCAAAAATCCAGTTGAGCGCATGTTGCGATAATGAAAATTCACCCGGTCAGCGCACTTCCGTTTGATCGCCAGTTGCCGAGAGAACTCGATCTGATATTCCGAGATGTTCACGCCGTCCACCCGGCAGCCAAATCGCTCGCCGATCATGAAACTCGTACCGCCACGTCCCGAGCCGGCGTCGAGGACGCGGTCGGGGGGCGACACGTCGCCGAGTGCGTCGATGATGACCTCGACCTGCTGGCTCTCCAGCCGATGCATCTCTTCGACGATCCTGTCTTCCCGCAATTCAGGGAGCCCGTCGAAGATTCCAGGATCGAAGGCGCCGACGCCGTAATGATGATGGTACAGATCATCGATCCGGCCCGGAAGAAGGTTGATCTTGTCGTCCTGCTTGTTGTCCCAATAGCTGGCAATTTCCCTTTCGTACGAGCTGCGGATGACCTCTACTCGCGAATCGAAATTGACGCTCATGTGTGATGTCCTTTCGGATGGGGAATCATGTCCAGCGGCCCGTGCCGTAAGTGACGTCGAGGTTTGCCAACTGCTCCCGCAGCACCAAGCGCCGGACCTTTCCCGTCCCGGTCCGGGGAACCTGATCCCAGGTCAACAGAATCGGCTCGTCGAGGACCGGTAGGTCGTGGATGGCAGCGCGCCAGGCGCCGATGTCGAGGAAGCCGTCGCTCGTGATGACGACCGGCAGCGGGGGCCGCCCGGGCGTGCCCAGAATGACGCATTCGAGCACCTCCGGAAGCCGGTCGTCGATCACGTCCTCGAGCTCGACGCAGCTCATGCCGGGGATCTTGTCCACCTCCCGGTCCAGGAACACGACGCTGCCCATCCGGGTGAGGACGCCGATGTCTCCGGTGTTGAACCAGGGGCCGTCGACCTTCTCGTCCCATCGCTCCCGCTCCCCGAGGTAGCCCAGGCACAGCGCCTTGGTCCGGGTCATGATCACCCCCAGCTCCCCGGGCGGGAGCACCCGTTGGGTCTTCGGGTCGACCAC
>CAXUFG010000234.1:0-8036 GCA_964250265.1 uncultured Pseudonocardiaceae bacterium
CGGTGGGGTGGGCATCACCCCGATGATGAGCATGCTGCGGACGCTGGCGCACCGACGCGACCAGCGTCCACACCGGTTGCTGATGGTCGCCGGGACCGTCGACGAACTGTTGTTCCGGGGGGAGATAAGGCAGCTTCAGCAGCGGATGGACCTCACCGTCGTCGAGGTGCTCCGGCGACCGCCACCGAGCTGGATCGGTGCCTCCGGCGACATCGACGAGACGCTGCTCACGGCGCTATTACCCGGCAAGTTCCGGCGCAACCAGCTCGACTACTTCCTGTGCGGGCCGCCCGCGATGCTCGTCAATGTGCTGACCGTGCTCGATGAGCTGGATGTGCCGCCGCCACGGATCCACACCGAGCAATTCGATCTCGTCTAACCCCACTCGCTAGCCCCTGCCAAGAAAGGTTCCTGCTTTGCGCCCCCCGGTACCCCGATTCGTCCGATGGGCCGTCGCCCTGGCCGTGATCGCCGCCTTGACCCTTGCCGTATTCCAGTACTGGGGTATGTCGCAGTACGGGACGGCGGTCGCCCGGAGCAGCCAAGTCAGCGGCCGACCGATCAGCGGCCCAGCCACAGGCCAGAATCCAGGCTGGACGCAAACGCGCTGGGGCCCGGTGAGTCCCGCCGATCGGGACCTGCTGGTCATGGTCCGGCAGGCGGGCATTTCCGGGGGGTCGAGCGGGAAGCGGGCTCAGCAACAGGGCAGTAACCAGCAGGTCCGCACCGTGGCCAAACGCATCTGGGTGGACTACGGCGATCTCGACAATCAGGTGCGTGCGGTAGCGGGCAAGCTCGGTGTACCGCTGCCAGACCTACCCACCGCGGCGCAGCAGGACTGGTTGAAGGATCTGTCCGGACGCTCCGGCGCGGAGTACGACCGGACGTTCGCGCAAGGGTTGCGGGTCACCGATGGTGCAGTGCTTCCGGCCATCACCGCTGTGCGGGCGGGTACCCGTAACGAGCTGGTCCGGTCCTTCGCCGCCAACGCTGCCACACTCGTCACCCGTCACATGGAGGTGTTGGAGCGCACCGGGTTGGTCGACTACACCAGGCTTTCCGCTCCGCAACCGGCCGCGGCCGCCGGCCCGGCACAGCACATCGACCAGGTCGTCAACGCCACGCCGGTTCCAACGGCCGACGCCGTGACCGGAATCGATGCGCACGCGATGGTCGCGGCCCTGGTCTCGATCGCGGTGTTGCTGATAGCACTCGGCCTGCTCGGAAGCACGGGCCGGCGGGTCCGGCGGCCCTGCATCGATCCCCAGCGCCGTGGCGCCCCCAGCGGCATGTCTGCGCGGCCCCAACAGCGCCGCCACGCCGCCCACCGCTGGTGACCGTTAGTAACCAATGGGCGCAGGTTCGAAGAATCCATACGTCCTTACCTGATCCGAACCTTTCCCTGATCGGCTCCTCATCGCGGTAGGCCATCGTCGTCGGCGTCCGGCGCAGGGCCGGACACCGATCACGGAGGTGTCATGATGGGCAGGAACCGGTGGATTGGCGGGTTGGTCGCCTCGGCTGCGACGGTGGGGGTGTTGCTCGCCGGCGGCGGTACGGCGCTCGCCGACGCCAGCGATCCGCCCGCTCCGCCGTCCACGTCGAGCAGCGCACCTGTGCCGCAAGAGGGGCCGCCAAAGGGGCAGGCGGTGTGCACCAAGCGCATCCCGGCACTGCTGAGCCGGATTGACAGGCTGACCACGCGAATCAACGGCGACGCGAACACCCGTGGCTCCACAGCCTGGCTGACGGCGAAGGCCACCAAGGCCCGCGCCGCCGGGAACACCGCACGCGCCGACCTGCTCGATGCTCGCGCCGCGACGCGACCCGCCCGCCTCGAGCGGCTCTCCCAGCTGAAGACCCTGGTCCAAGGTGTGCAGAGCAAGGACTGCCCGGCATGAGGGGCACCCGGGCCGCGTTCCTGGCCGCGCTCGCCGTGGGGACGCTGGCGGTGGGAGGCTGCGGGGACAGCGGCGCGGCGCCCACGACCGGCGTACCGGGCATGTCCTCGGGAACTTCGGCGGACCCCGACGGGCAACTCGATGGCGTCACGGCGAACCTGGAGCAGGTCGAGCGCGAGGTGGATGGCGACGGCGCGGGCTGAGCCTGCGGCGGCCGGTGGCACGATTTCCAGGCACCGGCCGCCGGCCGGCCCGGAGGTGAGGACCATGGTTGCGTCCGGTCCAGCGCGCGACTGCCCACCGACCGCCGGGTCGCGGGGGCTCGTGCTGGTGGTGGAGGACGAGCGCGTGGTCGCGGACCTGGTGAGCTTGTACCTGCGCCGCGAGGGGTTCGGGGTGCAGGTGGAGGCCGATGGGACGGCCGGGCTCTCGGCGATCCGGCGGTTGCACCCGGTGGCCGTGGTGCTCGATGTGGGGTTGCCCGGCCTGGACGGCATCGAGGTGTGCCGGCGGCTGCGCGCGGAGCAGGACTGGACGCCGGTGCTGTTCGTGACCGCCCGCGACGACGAGGTCGAACGGATCCTCGGGCTGGAGATGGGCGCCGATGACTACGTGACCAAGCCATTCAGCCCGCGGGAGCTGGTGGCCCGGGTGCGTACGGTGCTGCGCCGGGCCGGCGGGCCACCGGGGCGGGAGGAGGTGCTGGCGCTGGGCGAGGTCGCGGTGCAGGTCGACCGCCACCGGGTGTGGGCGGATGGCACCGAGGTCGCGCTGACCTCCACCGAGTTCGACCTGCTGGCACACCTGCTGCGCGCGCCGGGACGGGTCTTCTCCCGCGAGCAGTTGCTCAGCGCGGTGTGGGGGTACGCCGCGTCGGCGGGCACCCGGACGGTGGATGTGCACGTCGCGCAGCTGCGGGCCAAGCTCGGCCCGGCCAGCCCGATCCGGACCGTCCGCGGGGTCGGTTACGCGGCCGACGCGCCGTGAGCGCACCGCCCGGGACGGACCCGGCGACCACCACCCTGCGGCCGACCCCGGTCGGGCGCACCTCGCTGGCCTGGCGGGTGGTCGCGAGCTGCCTGCTCGTCGCGGTGGTGGCCGTCGGGGTGGCGGCCCTGGTGGGGATGCGGCTGGTGTCGGCGACCGCCCGGGAAGTCACCCGGGACGTGCTGGTCCAGCAGGCCAACGTGGTGGCCGCGCAGCTCGATGACGCGGGCGGTGCTCCCCGCACCGTGCTGGGCCTGCGCCGGGTCGTGGAAGTCCTGCAGGGCCAGGGCGTCGCCGTCGTCTCGCTGCGGGGCCGGCGAGACGCCACCGGTGCAGTCGGGTCCGCGCTGCAGAAGGCGGGCGCGGATCGCGCCCTGGCGGGCCAGCCGGTGTCCGAGGCCGTCAACGTCGCCGGCACCACCTACCTCGTGGAGGCTCGACCAACCCCGTTGGGGGCGTTCGCGCTGGTGCGCACGACCGAGTCCGGTCCGCTGCGCCGTGCGGGGATCCAGCGCAACATCGGGTTCGCGCTGCTCGCCGGTGGGGTGGTCGCGGTGCTGGTGGGGGTGATCGTGGGCAGCCTGCTGGCCCGGCCGCTGCGCCGCACCGCCCACGCGGCGCACCTGCTGCGCGGCGGGCGGCGCGACGTGCGGGTGCCGGTCGAGGGCCCCCGCGAGGTCGCCGAGGTCGCCACTGCGGTCAACGAACTCGCCGACGCTCTGGCCCGCAGCGAGCAACGGCAGCGGGAGTTCCTGCTGTCGGTGTCGCACGAGCTGCGGACCCCGCTGACCGCGGTGCGCGGGTTCGCCGAATCGCTCGCCGACGGCGTGGTGGCGGGCCCGGAGGTGGCGCCGACCGGGCGGATCATCGACCGCGAGGCGCAGCGGCTCGACCGGCTGGTCAATGACCTGATGGAGCTGGCCCGGCTGGAGGCCGACGACTTCCGGGTGGATCTGATGCCCGTTGATCTCACCGCGCTGGTGGATGACGCGGCCGCGGTCTGGCGGGCCCGATGCCGCGACGCCGGCGTGGAGTTCGGGCTGCTGACCCCGGAGCGGCCGGTGCCGGTGCGGGCCGACCCGCGGCGACTGCGCCAGGTGCTCGACGGGCTGGCCGACAACGCGCTGCGGGTGACGCCGGCCGGGGCGCCACTGCGGTTCGCTGTGGACGACGCGCCCGGCACCGGGGTGCTGCGGGTGCTCGACGGCGGCCCCGGGCTGGCCACCGAGGACTACCCCCTGGTGTTCCAACGCGGCGCGCTGCACGCCCGCTACCGCGGGCACCGCCCGGTCGGCGCGGGCGGCGTCGGCCTGGCACTGGTACACGGGCTGGTGACCCGCATGGGTGGGACGATCCGCGCGGACCCGGCATCCGAGGGGGGCGCCTGCTTCACGGTGGCCCTGCCCGCGTCCGCGCCCGACGGCAGCCCAGGGTCGGGGCGGTGATCCTCATGAGGGATCAGGCACCGGCCGACCGAACAACCCGAGCAGCGCATCCCGGTCGTCGTCGGCTGCACTGCGGTTGCGCCGGCTGTGCCCGCACACGACACATCGCTGCACCACAACGATCTCGCCGCGTTCGGACAGCGCTGCGATGGGCTCCATTGCTCCGCCACACTCCGCGGCCCGGTCTCCCGGGTTGACGTCGACATGCCGCGACCACAGGCATCGCGGGCAGTGGTTGGTGTATCCGCTGCCGCGGACCGGGGTCCCACAATGCAGGCAGGTGAAGTCCTCCCGGCGACGAGTGAATGAGGGCGGTTGCTGCGTCATGGCGTGCCAGCCTTCCACCCGTGTCTGTGTCCGTGTCCACGCTCGGGGGCGTCAGCTCGGCGTTACGCTGGGTGGGCATCTCGCAGGATACGGAGGTCAGATCATGCAGCTGGTGGTGCGGGACAAGAATAGGCGCAAATGGACCGTCCGGAGCCGGATCAGCTGGACCAAGCCGCAGATGGCGGACCAGTTCGAGCATGACGTCGCCGCCGGTCGGGAGAATCAGATTATCCTGGTGATCCTCTTGGTGTTGACCCTCATCGTGGTGCTCCGGATCCCGAATGATGTGGTGATACCAGCTTGGTTCGTGGAGTTCCTCCTGGTGGTCCTGCTGTTGCTGCCGTTCTTGTGGGCCGTGCAGCGGCCCTGGATCATCACGGCGGAAACCGATGAGCCGATCGTGAGCGACCGGGAACGCTGGGAGGGCGTCGTGTACGGCATCCTGTCGGCCCGCGAGGAGACCAAACAGATCGCGGATGAACTGCACGACAATGGGGAACCGGACATCGTCCACGGGCCGCTCATGCGGGTGCTGCCGCTCGGTCGGAAGTCGTGACGCCGCTGAGTTGGTGAGCGCACACTAGAGCGCATGCCTGAACTGCCGGAAGTCGAGGCGCTGGCGCATCACCTGCGCGAGCACGCCGTCGGCGCAACCGTGACCCGCGTCGACGTC
Source organism: uncultured Pseudonocardiaceae bacterium (assembly GCA_964250265.1). Taxonomy (GTDB): domain Bacteria; phylum Actinomycetota; class Actinomycetes; order Mycobacteriales; family Pseudonocardiaceae. The sequence goes on from CAXUFG010000234.1 coordinate 5,334, forward strand.
GCTTCCCTCACGGTTCTCAAAACGGTACAACCAGCGGTGAGCGCACTGCATGGCTGCACGGTGACCGGGTCGGCCAGGCACGGCAAATTCCTCGCGATGTACACCGGCGGCCCCGCGCTGGTGATGCACCTGGCGCGCGCGGGATGGCTGCGCTGGTCGGACTCGCTGGCACCTGCTGCACCGCGCCCCGGCAAGGGGCCGATCGCGCTGCGGGTGCACCTGAGTGGGGGAGCAGGCTTTGATCTCACCGAGGCGGGCACGCAGAAGCGACTCGCGGTATACCTGGTCACCGCCGCCGCTGACGTCGCTGAACTGCCGGGTATCGCCCGGCTCGGTCCGGACGCCCTGGCGTTGTCCCGCGAGGAGCTCGGTGAGATGCTGCGCGGGCGGACCGAACGGCTCAAGACGGTGCTGACCGACCAGACGATGATCGCAGGGGTCGGCAACGCCTACTCCGACGAGGTGCTGCACGCCGCCCGGCTGTCGCCTTACGCCACTGCGGGGCGGCTGCCGGATGACGCGCTGGACCGGTTGCACGATGCCCTACGGCGCGTGCTGCTCGACGCGGTAGCCCGATCCGTCGGCCAGGACGCCGCCCGGCTCAAAGGTGAAAAGCGGGCCGGTCTGGCGGTGCACGCCCGCGCTGGGCTGCCGTGCCCGGTCTGCGGCGACACGGTCCGCGAGGTGTCCTTCGCAGACCGTGCTTTCCAGTACTGCCCGACCTGCCAGACCGGGGGGAAGCCGCTGGCCGATCGCAGGCTGTCCCGGCTGGTTCGCTGACAGCACAGTCGCTGACACCGCAGCAGTGAGGCCATCGGGGTGAAGGTGAAGCGATTTCACTCTTGCTGCGGTAGTGCGCCCGGCATCTGGAGAGTTCGCTACCGCTGTGTTCCGGACCGCACCTGCCCAGCGCCCCGACCCCTGCGCACCCGAACGCCGGCCACTCATCCGTCGGGCCCATGACGGGCCGACCCCCAGCGCTGACGTGTTCGCCGCCTCGTGGTGCCGCTCGGTGGGAACGACCTGGACGGTTGAGCTGCGGTCCGTGGACCGCGCAGCGCAGGGGTGCCCGGCGGAGTGGATCTGTTCTGGCGTACCGACTCAGCAACCAGCGCCGGAACGCCAGACCGCTGACCTGCTGCGCGAGCGCGGCCTGCTGCTGTTTCCGGTCGATCCGGTCGATCCCGTTGGTCCAGCCGAATCCCCGCCGCGGATCCGCAGCCGCCGGCTGATCGGCTACGTCACCCGTGACCCCGAGCTCATGCTGTTGGCGAAGATGCTCACTGACGTCGCGCAGGCGGAGCGCGATCACCCGATGGTCGTGGCCGCCCGGTGGGTTCAGCGCGGGTACACGGTCGACGCAGCGGCCCGCCGGATCGCCGCTGAGGTGAACTGGCCGAGGCGTTAGGTGCCCGGAGCCGGTCGTTGCCGTGACGAGCGGCGAGCCGCCGTTGTCAGCTGAAGTCCGGACCGCGACTATGGAGTCGTGACTCTGCTCGGCAACCCCGGGGTTATCGCGGCGCTCGCCTTGGTCATCGCTGCCGCCCTGGCTGCCGGGTTGCTGTACTGGGTCCGTAGCCGGCGGGAGTTCGGCACCGACGCCGATCGCGCCATCTACAACGCGCTGCTCACTATGGCGCAGGCTTCACCGCCGCTGCGGGACGGACTGTTGGCCTCTTCGGCGACCGCTGCGGCGCCGCACCTGCGGGCGTTGCTGAACTGCACGGCCGTCGCGTTGACCAACGATGAAAGCGTCATGCTGGCCTGGGACGGCGAGGCTCAGCATCATGCCGAATGGGTTAACGAGGCTGCCCTGGAGGCGCTGAGCACCGGTCGTCAGCAGGTTCGCAGCCAGCGTGAGATGGACTGCGGGCGCGCCGACTGCCCGATCCGCGCGGTGATCGTCTCCCCGCTGGAGGTGGACGGCGGGGTGGTTGGGACCTTCGGAGTGGTCAGCGAGCGGCCCGCGGCCGCCAGTGTGATGCGGGCCACGGCTGAAGTGGCCCGTTACGTCTCCAGCCAGCTTGAACTCGCCGAGCTCGATGAGTCCCGATCTCGGCTGGCACATGCCGAGGTGCGGGCGCTGCGCGCGCAGATCTCACCGCACTTCATTTACAACGCGCTCACCACGATCTCCTCCTGCGTGCGCACCGACCCGGAGGAGGCCCGTGAGCTGCTCATGGAGTTCGCCGAGTTCACCCGCTACTCCTTCCGCGCGACAGGCGAGTTCACCACGCTGGCCGAGGAACTCAACAACATCGACCGCTACCTGATCCTGGAGAAGGCGCGGTTCGGCGACCGGTTGCAGGTGAAGCTGCAGATCGCGCCCGAGGTCCTGCCGGTGGTGTTGCCGTTCCTGGCGTTGCAGCCGCTGGTGGAAAACGCCGTCCGGCACGGGCTGGCGGGCAAGCCCGGCGGTGGCACGGTGTCGGTCGTCGCCGAGGACTCCGGTTCCGATTGCGTGATCAGCGTGGAGGACGACGGCATCGGGATGGACCCCGACCGGCTGCGCGATGAAATGACCGACTCGCACGTGACCGGTGCGCATGTCGGGCTGGGCAACGTGCACGACCGGCTGCGCGGAGCCTTCGGTGACGAGTGCGGCCTGGTGGTCGAGACCGCACCGGGAGCGGGCACCAAGGTCAGCATGAAGGTGCCCAAGTTCAGCCGCGGCGTACGCGCCATCGCCCCCCCGACCCCAAC
>CAXUFG010000235.1:0-8016 GCA_964250265.1 uncultured Pseudonocardiaceae bacterium
AGGTTGGCCACGATGATGAAGATGCTGCCGATGAGCACCACCCCGAGCACCTTCGGCAGGTCGTTGCTGACCACCGCGTCCACTGAGTACTTTCCGATGCCGGGCAGCGAGTACGTGCTCTCGGTGAGAATCGCGCCACCCAGCAGCACCCCGAGGTCCAATCCGAAGATGGTCAGGATCGGGGTGAGCGCGGAGCGTAGTCCATGCTTGAGCACCACGGTGCGCTCCGGGAGCCCCTTGGCGCGGGCAGTGCGGATGAAGTCCTCGCCCATCGTGTCGAGCATGCCTGCCCTGGTCAGCCGCGCGTAACCGGCGGCGTAGAGGAACGCGAGCGTGATCCAGGGCAGGATCAGGTCATACGCCCAGCGCAGCGGATTCTCCTCGATGGGCACGTAGCTACCTCCCGGAGCGGTGATACCCAGCCCGTAGCTGAAGATCGCCAGCCCGAGCAGCCCGGTGAAGAAGATCGGCAGCGACACGCCGGCCAAGGCGACGCCCATCGTGGCCCGATCGAACACGCTGCCCCGGCGCAGCGCGGAGATCACCCCGGTGGACACCCCGGCGACCAGCCAGATCAGCGCCCCGCCGGCCGCGAGCGACATCGTCACCGGCAGTCGGTCGAGCAGGTCGGGCAGCACCGGGTTCTGGGTGAGGAAGGAGTACCCGAAACACGGTGCCGGGCAGTGCACCGTGGTCGGGCCGGTGCTGTAGTCCGCGCCGAGCACCAGAGCTTTGACGAACCGGCCGTACTGCACCCAGATCGGATCGGTGAACCCGAGCTTCTGCGCGATCTGGTGGATCACCTCGGGGGAGGCGGTCCGCCCGACATAGCGCGAGGCGAGGTCCTCCGGCGTGGAGCCGGCCAGCCGGGGCACCAGGAAGAAAACCGCGAAGGTCGCCGCGGTGACGATCAGCAGCAGGAGCACCGCTGCGATCATCCGTCGAGCAATGTAGACGCCCACCGGCCTGCCTACTTTCGCGTGGTGCCCAGAGCCGGGTAGTCATACATCTGGAACCCGTCGGTGATGAATACGTTGGTCAGGTTCGGCGGCCGGTACAGCAGGCCCTTGGCCCAGACGCCGGGCAGGATGAACGCATCCTCCATCACCTTCCGGTCGATATCGACCCAGATCTGTTCCCGCGCCGCGGTGTCGATGGTCAGCAACGCCTGGTCGAGCATCTGGTCGACCGCTGGATCCTTGACCCCAAGGTTTGTGTTGCCTCCGGTAGACCGGATGACCCGGCTGTCGACGATCTGGGAGATGAACCCGAAGCCCTCAGGCCAATCCGCGCCCCAGCCGTGGATCAGCAGGCCGAGGCCGTTGGACTTCGCGTAATCCGGTTTGCCGGCGTAGAGGCGAAAGTAGTCGTTCAGCGGGTACGGCTTGATCTCCAACTTGATCCCGGCCCGCGCCAGCGACTGCTGCAGCGCTTCGGCGGTGGCTCTCTCCTTGGGTCGCTCGGAGCGGTAGGAGATGCCGGTGGTGAAGCCGCCCGGCTGGCCACACTGGGCGAGTTCGTCTTTGGCCTTGGTCACGTCGCCCTTGTGGTCCGGCGAGGGGTAGAGGTCGAACCGCTTCGCGCCCGGGATCACCGGCGGAAGGAGGTTGGTGGCGATCTCGCCGCCGGTCGCGCCACCGTAGGCACGCTGGAGGCCAGTCCGGTCGGCGGCGTACAGCACCGCCTTGCGGCAGTGGATGTTGTCCAGCGGCGCGACGTCGGAGTTGAGCACGGTGAACCACAGCCGGGCGACCAGCGCGGAATCGGTGTTCGCGCGTAGTCCCTGGTCGGCGAGGACCCGGCCCTGCGCTGACGGTCCGACACCGGATCCCTCGATCGCGACGTCGAGATCACCGGAGATGAGCCGGTTATCGGTGTCGTCGGCGTTGACGTTCAGGTCGACCTTGATACGGTCGGGCAGCGGCCGGCGGTTCGGGTCGGTAGCCGGGTCCCAGTTCGGGTTGCGGACCATCGTGAAACCCTTGCCCAGCTCGTTGGTCTGGAACATGTACGGGCCGGTGGAGACAACATGCTCCTTGTACTTCGACCCAGTGTCCCTCGCCCGCGGCACCGGCATGGTGACCGGGAGCTGGGCGAAATAGTCGAAACCGCTGAACGCCTTGCGGAGCCGGAACACGATCGTCCGGTCATCCGGGGTCTCGATCGCCTTCAGACCGAGCTTGTTCGGGTCGGGGTCGGAGTACGGGCTGGTGTAGCCCTGCAGGTCCAGGAAGTCGTTGAAATAGGTCGGCCCGTTCGGAAAGGTCGCCTTGTCCAGCGACCGCTCCACGGCGTACTTGACGTCCTTGCTGGTGACGGGTGTGCCGTCCTCGAACTTCACCCCCGAGCGCAGGGTGTAGGTCCAGGTCTTCGCGTCCTCGCTGGAGCGGCCCAGCGACTCGGCGAGATCGGGCACCAGCGTCGCGCCCTGCTGGCCCGGGGCCGACTTGAACATCACCAGCGCCCGCCCGTAGTTCCGGGCGAAGTTCAAGGAGTAGGCGTAATAGGTGTCAGCCGGGTCAAGGGAGTCCCAGTCGCCGGAGTTGGAATAGCGCAGGGTGCCGCCCCTGGCGTCCGAGGGATTGTGGATGCCACCGGACGCACCGCTCCCAGCTCCGCCGCCGGTACCCGGCCCGCCGCACGCGGTCAGCATCAGCGCGGCAGCCAGCACCGGCACGGCGGCTGCGCCGAACCCAGCTCGGCGAGGAGTTCTCATTTCCGGTTACCCCCTCGGGTTTTCCTTGTGGGCGCGTAGCGCGACCGCGGGTCCAGCGCGTCACGCAGACCATCGCCGAACAGGTTGAATGCCAGCACGGTGAGGAAGATCGCCAGCCCGGGGAAGAGCATGAAGTTCGGCGCGATCTGGAACCAGTGCGTGGCTTCGGAGAGCATCCCGCCCCAGGTCGGGGTTGGCGGCCGCACGCCGACGCCGAGAAACGATAGCGCCGCCTCGAACAGGATGTTGGTCGGGATCAGCAAGGTCGAGTAGATGAGGATCGGCGCGATCAGGTTGGGCAGCATCTCGGTGAACAGGATCCGCGGGACGGGCGCGCCGAGGCTGCGCGCGGCGTCGACGAACTCGCGCTCGCGCAACGACAGGGCCTGCCCGCGGATGATCCGGCCGATGTAGGGCCAGTTCAGGAACCCGATGATGAACACCATCAGCGCGATCCGCAGGGTGTCACCCTCCAACCCGAACGCCCGGTCCGGCACCACACCGGCCAGCGCGATCGCGAACAGCAGCAGCGGGAAGGCGAGGAAGACGTCCATCGTCCGGCTGATCAGGGTGTCGATCCAGCCCCCGAAGTACCCGGCGATCACGCCCATCACGGTGCCGAGCACCACCGAGAACATGGTCGCGAGGAACGCGATGAGCAGCGAGATCCGCGAACCGTAGACCACCCGGCTGAACACGTCGCGACCGTTGACCGGCTCGGCTCCGAACAGGAAGTCCGGGCTGATGCCGCCGAAGTGGCCGCGGGGCACCTGTAAGTCGGGGTCGACCTTGTCGTAGTGGAACTCCAGCGGCGGATGTCCCAGCAGCGCGACGATCACCGGCGCGAAGATCGCGACCAGGGTGAGTGCCACGACCACACCACCACCGGCGAGGGCGACCTTGTCGCGTTTCAGGCGCAGCCAGGCGATCTCGCCGAGGGAACGGCCCTGAATCCCCGTTGCTGTCCCCTCGCCGGCAGCCCCGGGTTGCGTGTTGGCTGGTGAGCCGGCGGCCTCCAGTGGAGCGGTCATGTGCGTGTCAGCGTTGATCGCGGAGACCTCAACCCGGTAACTTCGGCGCGTGTCGACACCTGATCAAGCCGAGGAAGCTCACCGGTCACCAGGTACCCCTATGCCGTGTCCGCGAAGGTTCTGGACATCGTAGAAGCACGACCTTCAGCCCTCACCAGCGCCGCCCAGCGGCCGTGTGGAGCGTGACGCGCGCAGGAGGCGGTGACGATGGGCCCATGTGGTGGATCGTTGCAATAGGTGTGGCGCTGCCTTTGGTGCTGGCCTTTCTGGCCGGAAACTGTGTGGAACTGGGCCGAGCGAAGAGACTCCTGCCGAAAGTTCCGCTCTGAGTCTCCCGAGCCCAACAGCAGAGCTGCCGAGGCTTGATCAAACAGCTCTGCTGTTGAGTTCGGGAGCAGGAGGGCTGAAGATCCGCGGGGCGTAATGGTCAGAGGCTGCGCAGGAAAGCCAGGGAGGGCATGAAGAAGTATTCACCGCCCTTCATATGCACAGCTTGGGCGATGGCGTGGACCTCGGTTGCCGTTGTGCCGGCCCAGCGGGTGGGGTAGGTCTGGGGCGGGCGGGCGCCCTGGCCGATCACCGGGTCCAGACCAGGCTGGGGTGTCCCGGACGGGACGGCGGGGAAGCCGACGTTGTCGACCCACAGCCGTTGGGTGAAGTCGAACTGCGACGACAGGATGTCATCGTCGATGCTGACGGCGGAGTTGAACGCCATGAACAACAGTCCGACCCCGCCGGTAGGCCGCTGCGCGCTCGGGATCGAGGGGTCGAAGGGCACGTCGGCCCGCTGCCCGTAGGTCTGTCCGCGGCGAACCATCAGGTGTTTGCGCTCGTCAGCGGGGGGTTGGGCGCCGCCGGAGCCGCGGGGGTTGGTCTTGCGGATGTGGGCGTGGAAGGGGCACTTGGCCCCGTGCGGGTCGCTGTCGTAGGTGAAGTTGTTCATGATCGGTTGGTGCGCGCCGGCGGCTTGCTGCAGCGTAAGCGGGGTGCCGTCCCGGAACCGGCCGACCAGCATCGCCCCGGCCCTGGCCCGGTCCGCGCCGATGAGCCCGAGAGCATCCGCGAGGCCTTCTTCGGCTTGGAAGAAGCGCTGCACGTTCTGCTCGAGTTTGCGGAAGATGAAGTAGCTGCCGAAATGGTGGGTCGGATCTGGTGCCGCCGGGTCGGATACCAGCACCTGGCCTAGCGGCGCGGCGGGATCCCACGTGTTGGTGCCGTCGGAACCATCGCGTTCGGAGACGAGGTCCTCGGTCAGGAACAGCGGCTGGCTGCGACCATCGATGTAACCGAAGTGCTCGATGCCGTCCCCCTGGGTGTTGCGCTGCGGGACTCCGGTCTCCTCGCCGAGCACCGTCGCGGAGTCCGGCAGCAGCGTCAGGACCTGCTCGCGTAGCGCGCTGGCGGGAGCATCGCGGGCATCCCCGATCAGCACCACAGCGTGGATGGCTGCGGCTGGAGTGGCCTGACGGTAAGGCGCTTCCCACGTCGAGGTCGGCGGATCCGCCAGCGTCTGCCGGGAGGCGGGATCGGTCATTCCCCGCGTGAAGGAGCTGTCGGTGGGCGTGTTGGCGATCCCGAGCGCGCCGTAGCCAGCACGCGTCAGCCCGACCCCCAGATACGGGCTGCCCGCAATACCGTTGGTCGCGAACGCGTCGACCTCTTCGAGGTGGGCCTTGGCCGATTTCATCAACGGCACGAGTGCGGCGAGAAAGCTGCGTCCCTCGGCCTGATCAGCAAAGTTCAGGAACAACATTGCCAGGAAGTCCCGAACATGAGCCTTGAGGATGTTGGGCTGGAGCTCGTCCAGCATGATTGCCGCGTCCCCCGTCGCGGTCTTCCAGGACAACGGCACGGTCAGATCCACCGTCATTTCGCCCCTTTCCGGCTGCGAGAGGGCCTCCCGCAGCACCTGAAGTATGATCACTGAAGTCGTCACGATCTCCCTTGACCAGAGGTAGTGCGCGGCTCGCGGGATACCGGACCGCTCAGATATGACCCCATCGGGGCTCAGGGACGCTTTCCGTCATCGATCCACCGGAGGAATGTTGCGATGCGCAGCTTCTCGCCGTCTTCGGGCGTCCTGGGCTCGAAGCCCCAGTCCTGCTCCCTCGCCTGCCGCCCGATGGCGTCCAGCCAGAAGTCGTCATCGGCGAGGACCTCTGCGAACAGGTGCTCCAGCCGCTCGAAGATGCGGCCGACGTGCCGGACCTGCTGCCCGTCGTTGGCCCGCGCCGCAACCTCCGAGATCTGTACGACAAGCGCCTGATCCGCGGCGGACATGTCGCCGGGCAGCATCGACGGGCTCTCGGCCGTGACGTACTTGGCGAGGGAGTCGAGCGTCAGGGCTTCGAGTGTGAAGCGGAACTGATAGATCTCGCTGGCATAGGGGAGTGCTCCCGGTTGAGGTTCAATGGTCCGCCGAGCAGGTCATGCCAGATACTCCTTTGTGCCAGCGGGGTGGGGCGATGCTGCTCATTCAGCGGGTGATGTACACGATCTGGCTCTCCGACCGACCGTCCACGCTCACCCGGATCAGGAAGCTGCCGTCGTCCAGGGGCCTCCCGGCGTCATCGGTGCCGTCCCACTCAAGGGTCCGGGCACCGTCTGCGGGCCGCGGTTCGTCGAGCAGCCGGCGCACGCGCGCACCGAACCGATCCCAAATGTTGATCGTCAGCGTCTCGGCGTCGCTGGGAACCATGATGGTGATCGGCAGCGGGGCTTCGCTGCGCCTGGGGGCGTTGTCGGCGAGGAAGCTCAGGCCTGCAGGCGCCGCGGCGTGCCGGGGCCCCGGCAGCGGATCGGCCGCGTAGCGGTAGACGGTGCGACCGGAGGCATAGCCGACGGTGACCGGATCGTGGAAGAACCGGAATCGGTTGATGAAGGAGCCGATCTCGTTGGCGTTCTGCCAGGTCGTACCGCCATCGGTCGTCGAGCTGCTGAAACCGTCCCGGAAGGAGGCTGAGCCCCAGCCTCCCACCCAGCCGGTGCTCTCGTCGACGAACCCGATGCCCTCGAGGTTCGCGTTACCCTGCGGGTCATTGATCTTGAGGCGGGTCCAGGTGTTTCCACCGTCCACCGTCTTGAGGATGGCGCCCCGGGTGAAGCTTTCCAATGCGACGAAGCCCACCTGCTCGTCGAGGAATTGGATCTTCCAGCCCCACTCGCCGAGCGGGAGTTCGGCGCTCAGGCCGGCCACGGTGTTCACCCAGCTCTGCCCGCCGTCCTCGGTGCGCAGCACCACCGCGCGGACGTCGCTTCGCGTCGGGTTGGCCGCCTGCGATTTCCCGCCCACCACCCAGCCATGGTCGGCGTCGGTGAAAAAACAGTCCACCAGCAGGGAGGCGTGCGCGGACATGTCCCAGGACTGCCAGCTCCCCCCGCCGTCGACGGTCCGCATCATCCGTGGCGGCAGGTTCGGGAAGTTCGTCCCCGAGGCGTACACGACGGACTCGTCGACGACGGACATCCCGCACACCGCGGACGGGGCCAGCGCAGGGAGACCCGCAACGGCGGTCCAGGTGTGGCCGTCGGGGGTCTCGAAGAGGCGCTTGTCCTCGGTCAACGTCCCGACCCAGCCGCGGGTGTCGGAGGCGAAGCCCACGCAGCGCAGGTAGACGTCCTCGTCGTGGAACTGCTCCTCCCACGTCACGAAGCCGTCCTCGGTGTGCAGGATCTGGCCGTTGCTGTTCACCGCCCAGCCGCGCAGCGGGTCGCGGAAGAAGATGTCATCGGTGCGCGAGCTCGCGACGGGCGCGCTGGTGACCCGCCACACCGGTTGGGCCCCCGAGGAGCCTTCGTCGCTTACGGTCGCCTCGCTGGTGATCTGGCCGTGGGACACGGGGGACACGCCCACCTCCTCCGAACGGTGGCAGGGTCCGGCGCCCTGCACCCCTTGGATGAGAAGAGCGCTCGGCGCTCCGCCAGATACGTTTCATCGGAACGGCTCGCCCGCGACGCCGACTACGGCTGGCTGGACATGACCGCCCGCGGCTGGATCATGTGGTGGCGTGGATACGGCGCCGGGAGGCAATAGTGGATCTCAGGACTCACTCATGCGATGACGTGATCGTTCATGTGGAGCGAGGTCTCAGTGTGCGGTTGGACCGGGAGGCTGCGGTGGTGAAGCGGCGTTCCGTGGGAGCACGTACTGATCGGGGTAGCTGGGTTCGTATTGAGGCGAGACCGTGGTCCACGCTGGTGGGGCAGGGTGGGGGGGTGGAATGCGCGGCATGTCTGCCGACGGCGGTGGCCAAACCACAGTGGTATCGG
>CAXUFG010000236.1:0-7911 GCA_964250265.1 uncultured Pseudonocardiaceae bacterium
ATCGTGGTCACTCTGCGGTTGATGGATGTCGACGGCGGCGCCGCGCAAGCGGCACACGTCACCGAGTTCGCCGAGGCCCTGCCCGACGGCCTCGACGCCATGGTCGGGGAACGCGGGGTCAAGCTGTCCGGTGGCCAGCGCCACCTACTGCCCTGAGTCAACGCGGTGCTTGCGGTACAGCGCCCATCCCAGGATCACCAGCGATATCGCCGCGACGGCGCCGAACCCTGCGGCCAGCGGCACCGATCCAAGCCGAACGAACACCCAGGTAACGAAGGCACAGAGGACGATCGCGATCGCCGCAATCCCAGCGTGCAGTCGAAGCGCTCTCTGCCCATCAACCGAGGCCTCATCCGGACCGGGACCACCGGTGCCCGGAACTGTGCGCTTATCACTCGTCTGCGCGGCACGACCACTGTCCATAGCTTCTGGGTACCCGACGAGCGCCTGCTCAACACGCCCGGCCAGCAATTCCACGTGGCAGCGTCGCCGCCAACAGCGGAGCCGATCAGGATGCTGGCGTACATGGCGTACGTGAGTGGGCCTTCGGCAGTACACCCGGCGGTCGGTGTCGTCGCACGTGTGATCGGTTGACCCAGCTATCATGACCCACGCTGAGGGACGGAGAAGCTTGGGATCGCTATGCGCTGTCGCACGAAGGTTGTTCTTACTGTCGCGGTCGCCCTGATCCTCGGTGTCACCGGCTGCGGTGCGTCTGAGTCGTCGTCTGGTCGCGCAGCCACGGTCGTGCCGGCTGTCGTCCCGGCTCCCAATCTGCCTACGTTGCCCTACGAGCCACCAGCTTCGCCCCCAGATCCCCCTGCTTTGCCCCACGAGTTCGTCGCGTCCGCCGCACCAACCGGTTTCGAGATGTCCGGTCCGGCGTTCGACGTCAAGGCCAACGTCTGCCAGATGAACTACGTCCGACCGCTCAACCCGCCTGGCGACCAGCAGCACACGGTGTGCTGGGTGCGGAAGGGCTTCGGCGTCGCACCCGGCAGCGACTCCGGCGGCACGAGTTACATCCTCGGCCACGCGTGGGCGAAGACCCCGCTGATCTTCAACCCGTTGTCCGAACTCGCGATGCAGGAAGTCATCGGGCAGAATTCCGAGATGCAAAGCGGCGTCCCGACGTTCCCGGTAAAGGCGATCAATGGGTATAACATCGTGCTCCGCACTCCGACCGGCACCCTCACCTATACGGTCACACGCACCTTCGCCGTCTCGAAATCACACGCTGGAGACGTGAAATCCCTCATGGCCAACACCCCGAACCGAGTGGTCCTCATCACCTGCGGCGTCAAAGGTGGCGTCGACGTCGACTACAATATCATTGTAGACGCCTACCTGACGTCCTCGACGGCAGCATAAGAGTCAGGTGGGCGTGGATTTAAATCATCTGGTTAGCCGGCTCCGTGACTTCCATGTCGTGAGACGTGATCCTGTGCGGTCGTCACTGGATGTGCGGTGTTCCTTCGGGCGGCCGGTAGCTTGTCGGCCATGGTGCTCGAACCGGCAGTACTCGACTGGTTGCTAAACGCCGACGTGGCGCTGCGCTGGCAGGTCGAGCGCGACCTGGCGGGCGCGCCGCAGGAGGTCTGGGGTGCCACTCGTGCCCGAATCGCCACGGACGGGTTCGGAGCGCGGCTACTCGCGCTGCAGGATCCCGACGGGCAGTGGGCCGGCGGATCCTTCTTCCCGCGGGACTTCGACTTCCACGGCCCCGAGGCAGCCGAGGGTGCGGGGCAGCCGTGGACCGCGACGACGTGGACGCTCAACACCCTACGCGACTGGGGCCTCGACGCCGCCGCGCTCACCGGGACAGCCGACCTGCTCGCCGCGAACAGTCGATGGGACTACAACAACCTGCCGTACTGGGGCGGCGAGGTCGACTGCTGCATCAACGCCTACACGCTCGCCAACGGCGCCTGGCTCGGGGCGGATGTTTCGGGAATCGCCCGGTGGTTCCTCGACCACCGGATGGCCGACGGCGGCTGGAACTGCGAGTGGGTCGAAGGCTCGACCCGGTCATCGTTCCATTCCACGCTCAACTCGTTGAAGGGACTGTTGTACTACGAGGCCGCCACCGGAGGCTGCGACGACCTGCGCGCTGCCCGTCGATCCGGTGAGCAGTACCTGCTGCAGCGTCGGCTGCACCGCACCCTGTCGACGGGCGAACTCGTCGGACCGTGGGTGACACGATTCGCCTACCCGTTCCGCTGGATCTACAGCGTGCTGAACGCGGCGGAGTACTTCCGGGCAGCGGCGCTGCACGACGGCATCGCGCCCGACCCCCGGCTGGCGGGCGCGATTGAAGTGATCCGCGCCGCCCGCCGCCCCGATGGCACCTGGCTGCAGGAACACCGCCACCTCGGGCGAGTCTGGTTCGAGATGGACGTGCCCCCCGGAGAGCCGTCCAAGTGGCTCACCTTCTACGGCACACGCGTCCTCGCGTGGTGGGACGGCGCGACCCGCAACTAGTCTGTCGTTGCCACCCGCGTGCCCTCGGTCCTGGCTGAGCATCTCGTCGGCCGGGTGTGTCAATCGTGGCCCGAAAGGTCATCGCTTGCGGCGCGAAGCGCGGTTGACGCAGTCGGCAGGGCGTGGACGATCCGACCGCACGCCTTCGATAGTTCATTCCCTGGTACCACCAATCGTGGGACCGGATCCTTAGCGTTGCGGATGAAGGTAGTCCGCGACGGTCCGGCGCCCGGGCGTGAGAGGTAAGCGATGATCGAGGCACGTCAGCTGAGTAAGCGGTACGGGGAGAAGACGGCGGTCGACGGGTTGGACTTCATCGTCCGGCCCGGCGCCGTCACCGGTTTCCTGGGGCCCAACGGTGCGGGTAAGTCCACTACGATGCGCATGATCGTTGGCCTGGATGTACCGACCAGCGGGTCGGTCAGCGTCAACGGTCGCCGGTACGCCCAGCACTGCGCCCCGCTGCAGGAAGTCGGCGCCCTGTTGGAGGCCAAGTCGATTCACCCCGGTCGCTCGGCCTTCGACCATCTGATGGCGTTGGCGTACACCCACGGCATCTCGCGTCGCCGGGTGAGGGAGGTGATCGAGCTGACAGGCTTGGAGTCGGTGGCGAACAAGCGCGCCGGGGCCTTCTCCCTGGGGATGGGTCAGCGCCTGGGCATTGCGGCGGCGCTGCTGGCGGACCCAGCTACGGTCATGCTCGACGAGCCGGTCAACGGACTGGATCCCGAGGGTGTGCTGTGGATCCGCAATCTGCTCACCGGTCTTGCTGCTGAGGGTCGCACCGTCTTCGTCTCCTCCCACCTGATGAGCGAGATGGCCCTGGTCGCCGATCACCTCATCATCGTTGGACGCGGACGTTTGCTGGCCGATACGACCGTGCAGGATCTGGTCCGCCAGGCCGGCGGCGACAGCGTGAAGGTGGTTACCGGCGACCCGGCCCGGTTGCGCGAGGTGCTGGCCGGACCCGGCGTGGAGATCTCCGGACGGGCCGGCTCCGAGGAACTGCGGGTGACCGGCATCTCCCCGCGCTCGATCGGACTCGCGGCCGCCCAGCACGGCATCGCATTGTTCGAGCTCACCGCCATGGCTGTCTCCCTCGAAGAGGCGTTCATAGAGTTGACCCGAGACGCGGTTGAATACCACAGCTCCATCAACGGCATCCAGACCCCCGGAAGGGTGGTGGGCGCTGAACAAGGCCCAGCCGCTGCGCCACCCACCGTTCCAGTGCCCGGATCCGCAACACCCGCCGCGGACTCGGCGAGCGTCGGGGGCGACAACCCGCGGCCGACAGATGTGATGACCGCCGCCGTGCCCGGCCCCGAAGCCCCGGATGGCAACGGTGTGTACGGCCTGGTCACCGACGGCGACGAGGTGCCGCTCGCTGGTGCCGCGGTCACCGTGTTCGACACCCACGGCACCCAGCTCACCGCCACCTCCGACCGGTACGGGTATTACCAGGTCACCGTGCCCGGCGCGGGACACTACATGCTGGTCGCGCGGTCCGGTGGTCGAGTACCGGCCGCGAAGTGGGTCGCCCTACCGGGCTGGCCTGTGCGCCGCGACCTGCGTGTCGCGGGGCCTGCCACCCCGTCCGGTGAGTTCCGGTCCGTGTCGTGAGCTGTGAGCTGCCTTCTCAGCGACGGCGCGGGGCACCCGCCCGGGTCGGGTGCCCCCAGAGGGTGGTGCGGGACGGGGGTTAGGCGTCGGTGCGCACCAGCCGGTAGGCCGCACCTGCCAGGGCCAGGACGGTCCAGCCGAGGAAGACCGCGAGTCCGGCGGGGGGTGTGAGGGTGTTCGCGGCGTGGTGCAGGGCGAACATCGACTCGCCCGCGTTGCTGGGCAGATACGGGCTGATGTTGTTGTGCCAGGCGCTGGGCAGCAGCGAGATCAGACCTGGGACCAGCAGCAGCGCGCCGACCAGGACCGAGATGCCACCCGCGACCGAACGCAGCAGGGCACCGAGGGCGGTGCCGATTACGCCGACCAGGCCGAGATAGAGGCCCGCGCCCAATAGGCTGCGCAGCACGCCCGCGTCCCCGAGCGTCACCGCTGCGGGGGTGCCCGAGACGATGCCGCTGGCGAACAGGAAGGTGATGACCGCGCCGGCTGTGCTCACTACCAGCGCCACCACGCCGAACACCGCCGACTTGGACCACAGCACCGGCAGGCGGCGCGGGACCGCGGCCAGGGTGGAGCGGATCATGCCGGTGGAGTACTCGCCAGCAGTGACCAGCACGCCCAGAACACCCAGCGCCAATTGGGCGAAGTTCGTGCCGAACAGGGACAAGCTGGCCGCCGTGGCCTTGGCGAAGTCCGCGTCGATGTGTTGATCGGAGCTGATCATGGACTTGTATTGCACCGCGGCGATGATCCCGAAGGCCACCAGGAACAGCAGGCTCAACCCGAGGGTGATCCAGGTGGAGCGAAGGGACCACAGCTTGGCCCACTCCGAGCGCAGCACCCGCCGCCCGGTCACCCGGTAGCGCGGTCGTGTGATTTCGGCAGGCGTCGCCTTGGCGGGGGCGGTCGGGGAGGCATGGTTCGGAGTCACGGTGGCCATGCCGCCCTCCGGGAGGTCTGGATGTCGGTGGTGGAGCGGTCGCCTTCGGATCGTGCGGCCGTGGTAGTCGCCGCATGGCCTATCCGGGTGGTGTCGGCCCGTGACCAACGGTGTTGCGAAGATCGCCGCTAACTAACTATATAGCATATTCAACGCAAATCAGACAACGGCTGTTGCTCTCGTTGGATCGATTGAACTGCAGGCCACCGATGTGGCCTGGTGTAGGTGGGAGAGGCTTGGCCTGGACACGGCCCTTGGTGTGTTCGGCTTGTGCCGCAGCGCGCCGCAAAGCTGGCCCGCCCGGGAGGGGAGCGGGTGTCGCTGTATTTGTGGGGGCAGCGGGTATCTGGGTGGTGCTCCGGTGACTCATCTCGGGGCAGGACCGGTTCGGCGCAGTGCTCTTGCGTCGTGTGCGGAAACCCACGTCAGAAAGTCACGCTCTATGCCGACGCTCTATTTGGCCAGCGCAGATAGATGGCATCAGATCCGACGATGCCCGCTGACAGCCCCGTCCCGACCTCGGCGGCTAGGGTCGTGATTGATCCAGCGTGGCCGCAGGTGGGCCGGTGGGACCCGGTGTTCCCGCTGCCGAATGTCGCGATCCACACCCATGTCCTGCCTGATGGCAGGGTGTTGTTCTGGGGTCGGCGCGACGATCCGGATGGCTCGATGAGCGAACACGCCTGCACCCCCCACGTCTGGGATCCTCAGACCGGCACGTTCACCTCGACACCGCAGCCGACCCTTGCGGATGGTAAGACCGTCAATCTGTTTTGTTCCGGACACACCTTTCTGCCCGATGGCAGGCTGCTGGTGGCCGGTGGGCATCTCACTGATGGCAACGGTGTCAACCAGGTGTGTACCTACGACCACGCCACCAACACCTGGACAGTCCTGCCCGTGATGAACGGGGGTAGGTGGTACCCGACCGCCACGACCCTTGCCGATGGCAGGGTGCTGGTGTCCTCGGGCAGCGCTGTGACCAACGGCAATGTGATCGTCAATGACACTCCGCAGATCTGGGACGGGGCCCAATGGCACAACACCGTCACTTTCATCGGGTTGCCGCTGTATCCGCGGATGCACCTCGCGCCAGATGCGCGGGTGTTCATGTCCGGGTCCAACGCAGCCACCTTCTTCCTCGACACCGCGGGCACCGGCACTTGGATCCCGCTGCCCGGGCCCGGTGGAGTGCGGCCCAACGGTGAGCGGCAGTACGCCCCATCGGTGATGTACGAACCCGACAAAGTGATCTACATCGGCGGTGGGAACGACGCCGGCACCGACCTGCCCAGCGCCGCGACGGACCTGATCGATCTCAGTGCCGATCCCTCGGCGTGGCATGCAGGCCCAAGCATGGGGTTCCGGCGTCGCCAGCACAACGCGACGATCCTGCCCGATGGCACTATCCTGGTGACCGGGGGAACGAGCGGCCCCGGCTTCAACGACGTGTCGCCCGGCAAACCAGTGCACGTCGCTGAGCTGTGGAACCCCGCCACCGGAACGTGGAGGCAACTGGCTGCCGAGGACGTCGACCGCTGTTACCACGCGACGGCGGTGTTGCTCCCGGACGCGACGGTACTCAGCGCCGGTGGGGGCGAATTCATGGTCGGTTCCGCGCCGAACGATCCTCGCGACACCCACCGCGACGGGCAAATCTTCCACCCGCCCTACCTGTTCCAGGGCCCGCGCCCGCAGATCTCGGCAACGCCCACCGAGATCGTCCACGGAGAGACCTTCCCCATCGACGTCACGGGACCCGACATCGCGAAGGTCACCATGGTGCGGCTGCCCTCGGTGACCCACGCCTTCGACCAGAACCAGCGCATCAACGTCCTCGCGTTCAGCGCACAAGGAGCCACCCTGACCGCCACCGCGCCAGCCGAACCTGCCCTGTGCCCACCAGGGCACTACATGCTCTTCGTCATCAGCGCGGCCGGGGTGCCCTCCCTCGCACGGATCGTCCAGGTCAGCACTGCCCCCGCAGGTAGGGTCGCCTCGGAGCTGACGGAAGTCGGCGGGACAACGCTGCCGCCCCTCCTCGCCGAGGGCACACCCACCCAGGAACGCGACGACGCCGTGCGAAGCCAGTCGACCGGAACCCGTGTGACCATCGGTCTGACCGCGAAATGCCCCTACGGACTCGGGCCATGCTGGGGCGGCGCGTATGAGGCATTGACCAAACTCAGCGGTGTCGCCGCAGTGCGCCCGATACCGAACACCACCGATTCGACCGCCGAGGTTTACCTCACCGATCAGGGGCTGCCCGATCTCGACCGAT
The DNA here is from genome assembly GCA_964250265.1 of uncultured Pseudonocardiaceae bacterium. GTDB lineage: Bacteria > Actinomycetota > Actinomycetes > Mycobacteriales > Pseudonocardiaceae. Next base: position 7,326 of record CAXUFG010000236.1, read on the forward strand.
GGCCAGAACAGATCGCCCGCTGGGCCAACGGGAGCTACGACTTCCGCGGCGTGGAGGTGACGGTCGCGGGTACCGTCACCGAGCGCGAGGGCGTGCTGAACCTGACCGGGCCCGCCCTTCCGGCTCCGGTGCAGCTCTTGGCGCTGCGCCCCGGCGAAGAACTTCCCTGGGACCTCGGAAGTCGACATATCCGACCCGCTTCGAACAACGAACGTGACGCGCACCGACAGCTATTGCAAAGATGCCGCCAGCTCGGTGCCGACCTTCACATACGCATGACGGGCCCGCTCCGAAAAATGAGTAACCACTGGTCGCTATTCGTTCGCACCACCGATGACCAACCAAATCATACGAGATGAGGCACATAGGAAACGTAGGCGAACACAGACGGATGAGACCACCAGGCCTCCGTGGCCTCACGGAGGCCCTCGCTTATACCTGGACGAGAGCCGCTGTATTTAGGTCGCCTGACTCCGTACTATTCCGCGGCAAATATAGTTCTCCCTACTCGCGTTAAAGCCATTGTCGAGCCGACCTTTTCTTGTCGCGGGCAGAGATCGAAGGAACTGCAAACGTTCTACATAAG
>CAXUFG010000237.1:0-7829 GCA_964250265.1 uncultured Pseudonocardiaceae bacterium
TCGCTGGTGGATTGGCTACTGCCGGCGGGCGCGGGCGCGCCGCTTGCCCTCGTGCATCGCCTGTACCCGGGCGATCGGGATGGCGCGGCCTTCCTCGACCAGGTCCGTGGGCAAGAGCTGCGGTTCGGGCATTCGCTCGTGCCACGGGTCGCGATCTGCTAGCAGCGCGGGGACGGAGCGGATGGTGAACTCCCCCGGTACGACGCGGTCGAGCTCGTCCCATGTCACCGGGAAGGACACCGGGACGCCGGGGCGGGTCCGCGGACTGTAGGCCGCCACGATGGTCGCACCGCTGGAGCGGGTGGAGTCCAGGAACACTTTTCCGGCGCGGTCCTCCCGGATGAATGCCGTCGTCGCGACGTCGGGGTCGAGCCGCTCGGCCCGCGCGGCGAGGGCTCTGGTCGCCGCCGCCGACTCCTCGGTTCCTACGTGTTCGTCCAGCGGCACGAACACGTGCAGGCCCTTTGCCCCGCTGGTCTTGACCGCGCCTGCCAGCCCGGCGTCGGCCAGGGTCTGCCGTACGAGCTGGGCGGCCCGCCCCCCCTGCGGGGACGCGTCGCCGGCGGGGGGGTGGAGGTCGAGCACCAGGTGCGTCGGGTGGCTCGCCGTGGCGCGTATCAACGTCGGGTGGTACTCGACAGCTCGCTGGTTGGCCAACCACAGCAGGGTGCGCCGGTCGTTGCACAGGGCGTAGGCCACTTCACGCCGGGACGCCTCGGCCCACACCGTGGTCGTCTGCACCCAATCCGGGGTGTACTTCGGCACATTCTTCTGCATGAACGGCTGCTGGCCGGGCCGCACGCGGATCACCGACAGCGGCCGGTCCCGAAGCTCGGGCAGGATGCGGTCCCGGACCGCATCCAGGTAGTCCACCAGGTCCCGTTTGGTCGCGTCCGCGCCGTCGAACAGGGGCTGGTCGAGATTGGTCAGCCCGACCCCCGCGCGGGACTCCGCGGCGCTCTCCCGGCTCACCGCGCCGCCCTTCGAGCCTGATCGCCGAACATCCATCCTCCCGGGTCGATCCTGGATCGTTCGGCCCTCATACCACCACAGCGGTGCGGCGGCGGCCAGAATTCGCGCCCTCCCGGCCTACCATGCGGCAGGGTACCGGTAAGTGCGATGGCGAGGAATGTTGACTGATCAGGACGACGGCCGGCGTGTTGCGCTGTCACTTCCGCAGACCGCCGAAGGGGAGGATCACTTCGCTTTCTCAGTGCTCAACAAAGGCAAGCAGAAGGGCTTTGTTTGGGTCTGGCAGGAGCGCATCCATCCGAAGAAGGCGCGGGTGCCCAACCCGGAGGTGGTGGCAGTTCGGGCGGCGATCCTGGCTGATTACGCTATCGGTTGACAACCGATCACGATAGCACAGTCTCGCCAATAAAGTGGGAGTGACACGCAGACGATAAGCGGTGGTCGCCGAACTGCTTGAGCGGATATTCACTTCCCTCCTGGCCGGCTCCTGCTCACATGCTCCTTGAGTCCGGGGATGGTCGATGCCCACATCACATCGCTCGTTGTGTCGTTCTTCAGTCGGGATGACAGAGTGGGAGAGGATGGGATGTGACAGGGGTAGGCAGAATGGTGGGTCGGCGACACCGCTCACCGCAGCGTTTGCTGGGATGGGTGGTGGCGGTGATCGTGGTGCTCACCGCAGGCATCACCGTGGTATTCAGCCCCACGGCCCAAGGCCAGGTGCCGGGGTTGCCATCCGGATCGGCGCCGTCGGCCGGGGTGGACGTGCCGGGGGTGCCGGTAATCTCGGCGCGGGTCGTCACGGAACCGCCCAACGGGGCCGCTGCGGTGAGCCCAATAGCGCCGGTGCGGGTCTTAGTCAGCGGCGGCGTGCTCGACAAGGTGTCGCTGACCAGCTCGGAGGGCAAGGTGGTAGCCGGTCAGCTTGCACCGGACAGGTCGAGTTGGACGGCCACGGAGCCCTTGGGCTATGCGAAGACCTACACCTGGTCGGGTACGGCCACTGGGATCGATCACCTGCCTCGTGCCATCACTGGCTCGTTCCAGACAGTCAATCCTGAACGGCTGATCAGCGCCCAGCTCAACGTTGCCGATAACGGTACCTACGGTATCGCCATGCCAATCGCGCTCACCTTCAGCTCCAGGGTGATCGACAAGGCTGCCGTAGAACGCGCTCTTTCGGTGAGTCTCTCCGTACCCACCGAGGGGTCTTGGGCATGGCTTGATGACACGAGTGCGCACTGGCGTCCGAAGACCTACTTTGCTCCCAACACCCGGGTCAGCGTGACCGCGAAGCTCTACGGCCTAGCGATGGGCAAGGGCGCCTTTGGTCGCGAGGACATCGCCTCCGCCTTCACTATCGGCAGATCTTACGTGCTGCGGGGTGATACCCAAAGTCATCGGTTGATGACCTATACCAATGGGGTCCGAGCCGCTGATTATCCGGCTAGTTACGGGTTGGACTCCGATCCTGGTCGAACGACTCACAGTGGCACACACGTGGTGATGGGCAAGTATCCGGTCTACTATATGAGCAATCCGAAGTATCATTACCGGGATGTCGAAGCGCGGTCAGCGGTGCGGATTTCGAGCAATGGTGAGTTCATTCATTCGGCGCCATGGTCGGTGGCTCAACAGGGCAGAACCAACGTCTCGCACGGTTGCATCAACCTCTCTCCGGCCAACGCGGCGGCGGTCTTCGATACCGTGTTGCCGGGAGATCCCGTCGAGATCGTTGGTACTTCCCGGCAACTGGCATCCAGAGATGGCGACTACTACGACTGGACCATTCCATGGGACATCTGGACAGGTAAATCCGCCCTCCCCAGATAGAGAATTCCCAGTTAAGGAGCGGGTTTCAGGGTCCGTAGTCAGGATCGGGCTGCGGAGGAGGCAGGCAGGGTTCGTTCCAGCGCCTGCCAGCCGGTGTCGTGGGCGCGTTCGGCAGCTTCGGCGCGCCCGCCGCCGCGCAGCCCGAACAAGCGTTTGGCGTATAGCAGGTAGATGACCACCACGAGGTTGATGACCAAAGTTATGATCTTGGTAATGGTGATCCGGCCGGTCAGCTCGTACACCTCGGGGATCAACAGCACCGTTGTGGCGACAAAGGTGAGGTACTCGGCCCACCGGTGAGCGAACCACAGCCCGACGGCTTCGATCCCCTCGAGTAGCGCGTAGCCGGCCAGCACCAACCCCACGAGCCACAGGGTGGATTCCTTCACGGCGAAGGCCCGCTGCAACTCGTGGAGAAGGCCCCCGCCGCTGGGGCCGTTCGGCCCTCCAACACCCCCCTGCACCGCGTCCAGGATCCGGTAGAACGTGGGGCTCAGAGCCGCCCGATCTGCGATGAACACGAATACCCCCACCGCGAGCGCGCCGAGCAGAACAAAGTGAACGAGCCGATCCAAGGCGATCAGGCGCAGCACGTAGCGGTCCCGCAGCGGCCGTCCCCGTAGCGGCAAAGCGATCTTGGACCGCTCGGGCAGATGCTCGCGAGTCGGTGCGGCCGGTGGTGGCAGCGGAACCCAGGCATCGCAGCGCACGCAGCGGTGCCAGCGAAGCCCATCCCCGGGCTCCCGAACGATCAGGTCGTCGACAGGTCGGATCTTCGCGACGTCGGTGCCGATCAGTTCATGGCCGCGTAGGCCGCAGCCGATGAGCTCGTAGTGGAACCGTGGTCGCACCCCCTTGGGTCGCACCGTCCCAGGTGCCGGCTGTCCGTTTTCCACCTGCTGGTGACCCTCCATCAGCGTTCACCACCGTCGAATCAGACGCGGCCTCCTCGCCCTTAACCTACCGGGGGTAGAACAGCGTGGGTTCAGCCGCCAACGCACCTCGATGACCAGCATCCGGCGCTTGGTGCTGATGCCACCGTAAGTGGAGCAGCCACCGTCCTTCCCGCCTGCCGCGAGCACCCGGTGGCACGGCACGACAAGCCGCATCCCGGTGGCGGTGCCCATCGCAGCGGCGCGCGACGGGCCCGGCGACGGTTTCTTCATCCTGCCGAACGGGTGACGGCGGGAGTGTGCGGCCAGCACAATGGAAGGGTCAGCATCCACCCGAGGTCGGAGGTACCCGTGTCGTCACCAGCAGATCTGCTCACGTGCCGCTTTGGTGACGGCTTGGCGGTCGGCCCCGATCTGCTCGCCGCAGCGGAGTCTGCCGTCACCCAGGCCCTGGGCCCCCTACGTGGGCAGCAACCCGACCTGCTGTGCGTGTTCGTCTGCGGCGGCGACCCGACGATGGTCGAGTCGGCGGGCGCGCGCGCCATGGAAGTGGCCGGGGCTCGCACGACCCTGGGCTGCAGCGCCGGTGGCGTGATCGGCGCAGGCCGGGGCGTGGAGAACGTTCCTGCGGTCAGCGCGTTCGCCGCCTGCCTGCCCGGAGTCAGGTGCACGCCGCTTCAGCTGGAGTCGATGCACACCCCCGACGGGGCTGCTATCACCGGAATGCCCGATCACCGCGACGACGACGCCGTCGCGGTGATCCTCGCCGATCCCTTCACCTTCCCCGCGGCTGAGTTCCTGCAACGCTCCAACGCCGAGCCCGCCGTTCTGCCCCTGATCGGCGGTATGGCCAGCGGTCCTCGGGGCAGCCGGTTATTCCTCGATGGGCGCACCGTGCCGGTGGGTGCGGTGGGTGTGGTGCTCAGCGGTTCCGTTGCAGTCCGCACGGTGGTCAGCCAGGGTTGTCGCCCCTTCGGTCCACCGATGATCGTCACCAAAGCTGAGCGGAACGTGCTGCTGGAACTGGCCGGGATGCCCGCGTTGGCCAAGCTTGAGCAGATCGTCGCCGCGCTGTCTCCCCATGATCGGCAAGCTGTCGCGCGGGGGCTGCACATCGGTGTCGCGATGGACGAGTACGCCGAGGAGCACGAGCGGGGCGACTTCCTCATCCGGGGGGTGGTCGGTGCCGATCGGCAGCAAGGTGCGATCGCCATCGCAGATGTCGTGGAGGTGGGTCGGACGGTCCGCTTCCAGGTGCGCGACGCGTCAGCGGCCGACGAGGACCTCAAGGAGCTGTTCGCCCGGTTCCAGGCCGAGTCCGAGGGCGTGGGCGGCGCGTTGTTGTTCTCCTGCAATGGTCGGGGCAAGACGATGTTCCCGAGTGCCGATCACGACGTGCTGGCGGTGCGCGCTGGTCTAGACATCACCGGCGTAGCCGGATTCTTCGCGGCGGGAGAAATCGGGCCCGTCGGGGGCCGAAACCACGTACACGGGTTCACCGCGTCAATTCTGGTATTCGGTGCCGGTAGCCCGTGAGTGATGCGAAGGCGGTCGATAGATCCTGGCTCCCGTGCGCCCGAGGGGAGCGTACGGACGGCGCGCGGTGTCTGCGCGGTGCTTGGCCGACGGCTTCCCGGTATCGAGCCCGTGCTGCACCCTGCCCAGCGCCTGTGCTGCTGGTACCAACGCGTGCCACAGACCGCGGATATCGTCAGTAATCGTCATGCCGTCACCACCCCGACCGCTCACGGCGTATTTCGATCGACCCGCCGGTTGTGTGCTCGGCTATTTCTGATCGATGGTGCGCGCCTTTACTTGCTTTTGTGTGGCGGTGACCTTTCCGTCGGGTGAACGTTTCACCCCGGCGTGGTGGCGCGGAACTCGGCGCGGGCGACGACACCGATGTCGGCCTGGTCGGTGAACAGTCCGTCGAGCCCGGCTCGCAGGTAGGTGACCTGTTCGTCTATCGCCCGCCCGTAGTCGCTCGGCTCGGCACCGATCTGGTAGTCGACTGGCAGGAAATTGTTCTCAGCACGGAAGGTGTAGGGATGCACCACGAGGCCGGCGTGATGTGCGTCGGCCACCAGCGTGGTAGGCGAACCCAGAGCGCCCTCCGCGTTCCGCGGGATGACCTGGAGCTTGTCCGGCCCGATCCCCTGGGCGTAGCCCGCGATGCCGCGCAGCCCGTCGGGGGTGACCAGATCGGCATAGGTCGGGCCGGCGCCGGCGGCCACGGTGTCGAACGGCGCGTCAGAGGCCGACAGCAGCTGGACGGACTTCGTTCGTAGGCCGGCCTGGCGAAGCTGTTTGAGATTGGTCACCTCGAAGGACTGCACGAACACCGGGGCATCTGATCGATTGAGCCGATTGCGCCGCAGGATCTCCAGCAGCCGTGGCTCCAGCGGCAGGCCGGCCTGCTGGAAAAAGGTGGGATGTTTGGTCTCCGGGTAAACCCCCAATGTCCGGCGCAGCTCGTCGGCCAGCCAGGCTCGCAGATCCAGCATCTGCTGGAACGTCGGGATCTCGTACCGCCCGTTGAACAGGGTGTTGTGCTGGCGGATCTGTGGCAGCCGCTCAATCGCTCGCAGCGTCTTGAGCTCGGCGAGGGTGAAATCCTCGGTGAACCACCCGGTGACGGCCACGCCGTCGAGCATCTTGGTGGTCTTCCGGGCGGCGAACTCGGGGTGGTTGGCGACGTCGGTGGTGCCGCCGATCTCCGGCTCGTGCCGGCAGACCAGCACCCCGTCGCTGGTCACTACCAGGTCGGGCTCCAGGTAGTCGGCACCCAGACGCGCGGCGAGCTCATAGGAGGCCAACGTGTGTTCGGGCCGGTAACCGGCGACGCCACGGTGACCGATCACGATCGAGCTCTGCCGGTTCTGATCGTCCTCGGGTGGGCGAGGGTCGGAGAGCGCAGTCACGCCACCCAGGCTGCCACTGAGTGATCCGGCGAGGGCGGTAACTGTCAGACCGGCAAGAGCGGTACGTCTGGTGACCATCGTGTCCTCTTCAGCGGGTGCGGTGGGTGTGCTTCATCGCAGCCACCTGAGATGAACATCTGGGTACCCGAACCAGTACGCGGGACGTCGGATCCACCAACGGGCCGGTCCTCGGTTATGAGGTGATGTCTTTGGTTGCGAAGCGGTACCAGGCTGCCAGTCCGAAGACGGTGGCGTAGGCCAGGCCGGAGAACGCACCATTGGCCACGTGCGACCAGTCGATGGGGGAGGCCAGCAGGTCGAACCACGCCGAGTTGAACCGGGTGGGCAGGTAGTCCCGCAGGTCACCGAGCGCGTCGATCGTCTCCAAAATCTGCGAGAGAATCGAAGCCATCACCGCGCCACCGACGGCCCCGAGCGGCGCATCGGTGCTCACCGACAGCAGCAGCGCCAGCCCCGCGACCCACGCCAGATGCACCGCCAGGTACCCGGGAGCCAGCGCCAACCAGCCTGCGGCCTGGGCGAAACCGAGCGACTGGCCGGTGGGGGAGACCAGGTCACCTGCGCCGTAGGCGAGCACACCGACCGCCATCGCCACCGCGGGGAGCAGGATCAGGGCGAACACCGACAGCAACGCGGCCACCACCGCCTTCTGTCGCAACAGGCGTCCCCGCGGCACCGGAGCGGCCAGCAGGTAACGCAGACTCGACCAGGATGCCTCGCTGGCCACCGTGTCCCCGAAGAACAGCGCCACCACAACAACCAGCAGGAAACTCGCCGTCGAGAACATGGTGAATACCACGAAGTTGGGGCCGCCAGCCGTAGCGAGGTCAACCAGGGTGGCTCCGCCACCACCGCGCTGGTCGTTCCGGCCGATCTTGAAGGCAAGCCACAGCAGGACAGGCAGTAACGCGAGGAATCCCATGGTGAGCTGAGTCCGCCTGCGGCGCAGCTGGCGTACCAGTTCCACCCGCACCGGCAAGGTCACGGCAGCCCGGTAACCCGGTGCTGCCCCTGATGCGCGTCTCACTCGAGCGCCTCCTCGCCCACCAGTTGCAGGAACGCCTCCTCCAGTTGGTGGCGCGCGGCTACACCCTCGACCCCGATGCCCGCCCCGACCAGCGCGGACACCGCCGACGCGCGCGGCAGCCCGTCGAGATGGGCCTGCACCACGCGTCGCTCGATCCCCATC
>CAXUFG010000238.1:0-7813 GCA_964250265.1 uncultured Pseudonocardiaceae bacterium
GGGCCGTCCGCGCCGTGCGCCTGGGGGTGCCCTTACTGGCCGCCTTTCCCTATGCGGGGGCGCGCGCCGAGGACGTCGACCTCGACGCGCTGGACCGCCAACTCGGCGAGGAGGCCCGGATTGACGCCCGCCGGCTTGCCGAGCTGGAACGTGAGCTGGAGCGTCACGGTTTCTTCGAGCGCGCCCCGGACGGGTCGTTGCGGCTATCGCCCAAGGCGATGCGCCGTCTCGGCTCGCAGGCGCTGGCCGACGTGGTCGAGGTGCTGCGCAGCCGTCGCGGCGAGCGTGAGCTGCGCCGGGCCGGCGCAGCAGGAGAACCCAACGGTGGCACCCGGCCCTGGGAGTTCGGCGACTCCGAGCGGTGGGACGTCGCCAAAACCGTGCGCAACAGTGTGCTGCGCCGGTCCGCCGTACGGGGCGGCGGACCGCTGCTGGCCGTCGAGGACGTAGAAGTTGCCGACACCGAACAGCGCGCACGGGCCGCAGTGGCGTTGTGCGTCGACACCTCGTGGTCGATGGTGCAGGACGGGCACTGGGTGCCGATGAAGCGGACCGCCCTCGCGCTGCACCATCTCGTCAAGACCCGGTTCCGCTCCGATGCGCTGGACCTCATCACCTTCGGGCGTCACGCCCAACGGGTGGACATTGCGGAGCTCACCGGGCTGGCCGGAGTGTGGGAGCAGGGCACCAACCTCCACCACGCGCTGCTACTGGCCGGGCGGTATCTGCGCCGCCACCCCGACGCCGTCCAGGTGCTTCTGGTGGTGACCGATGGCGAGCCCACCGCGCACTTGGAACCCGATGGCGAGGCGGTCTTCAGCTACCCGCCGCAGCCCCAGACGCTGGCGCTGACTGTGCGCGAGATGGACAGTCTGGCGCGCAACGGTACGGCGGTGAGCATCGTGATGCTGGGTCACGATCCCCGGCTGGCGGGATTCGTGCACGCACTCGCCCGACGCTGCGGCGGTCGCGTGCTCGACCCCGGGGTGGACGGCCTGGGCGCCGCAGTGGTCGGCGACTACCTCCGCCACAGAAAGCGCCCCTGACCCGGCGATTCGCGCCCCGGTACACCGTGCCGAGCCCGCCGGCCAGCGCCGGGCGGTGACGTAGTGTCGAATCCATGCAGCCCTGGACGTCGACGGCGTTACCGCAGCTACCCGGTCAGGGCCCGCCGCTGCGACTACACGACACCGCAGCCGGGCGAGTCCGGCCGACCGCGCCCGGCCCCACAGCACGGATGTATGTCTGCGGGATCACCCCTTACGACGCCACCCACCTCGGGCACGCGGCCACCTACCTGGCCTTTGACCTGGTGCACCGGTACTGGCGTGATGCCGGCCACCAGGTGCACTACGTGCAGAACGTCACCGACGTCGACGATCCGCTGCTCGAACGGGCGATCCGCGATCAGGACGACTGGGTGGTACTCGGGATGCGGGAGACCGCGCTGTTCCGCGAGGACATGGAATCACTGCGGGTGCTGCCCCCGCGGGACTTCGTCGGTGCCGTCGAAGCGATCGGCGAGATCGTCGAGGTGGTCGGCAAGCTGCACGCCTGCGGTGCGGCCTACCGGATCGACGATCCCGAGCACCCGGACATCTACTTCGACCACCAGGCTGCTGAGCACTTCGGAGCCGAGTCGGGTTACGACCGGGCCACCATGGCTCGGCTATCCGCTGAGCGCGGTGGGGATCCGGAGCGGCCTGGCAAGCGCCACCCGCTGGATGCCCTGATGTGGCGCACCGCCCGGGCTGGCGAGCCGTCCTGGGACTCCGAGCTGGGTCCGGGTCGTCCTGGCTGGCATGTGGAGTGCTGCGCGATCGGGCTCAACCGGCTGGGGACCGGCTTCGACGTGCAAGGCGGCGGCTCCGACCTGATCTTTCCACATCACGAGTTCTCCGCGGCCCACGCCGAGGCGCTCACCGGCGAGCATCCGATGGCCCGGCACTACGTGCATACCGGGATGATCGGCCTGGGCGGCGAGAAGATGTCCAAGTCGAAGGGCAACCTGGTTTTCGTCTCCCGGCTACGGGCCGACCAGGTGGACCCGATGGCGCTGCGGCTGGCGTTGCTCTCCGAGCACTACCGCACCGACCGGTCCTGGCGCACCGGGATGCTCGATGCCGCGGTGACCAGGCTGGGCAATTGGCGGGAGGCCGTCGCACGCCCCACCGGTGTAGCGGCGCAGGAGGCGGTGGGGCTGCTGCGCGCTCGTCTGGCCGATGATCTGGACACCGGTGGGGCCCTCGCGGCGGTCGACGCGTGGGCCACGGAGACCTTGACCGGGCGGGGCGGCGACGTGCACGCTCCTGATCTGATGCGGACTGCGGTGGATGCCCTGCTGGGCATCGCGCTGTAATGGTGGACCGTGCACAGGGCTCACACGCTGGGAGATCTGGCGGGCGCGTTGGCCGCGCTGGCCGGGGCGCTTGCTCGGCGAAGATCCGGGGACCGAGCGTGGATCTGCACCCGCGACGCCTGCTGGCCAACGTTGACCGGGCCCGCGCCCTGGCCACCGCGTTAGCCGAACATCTCTCCACCGCGGTCGTCTGCTCACGAGCGCGGCGCCACTAACGGCCATCGCGGGGTCCGCGGGGTCCGGAGGTACCGCCGGGGCGGCGGCGGCGCAGGTAGCGCTCGAAGTCTGCGGCGATGGCGTCCCCGCTGGCCTCATGCAAGGTGAGATCGGTGTCGCCGCGCTCCTCCAGAGCCCGTACGTAGCTGGCGACCTCGTCGTCCTCGTCGGCCATCTCGCTGACCGTCGCCTCCCACTCCTCGGACTCCTCGGGCAGTCCACCGAGTGGAACCTCGAGGTCGAGCACCTCCTCCACCCGGTGCAGCAGCGCCAGGGTGGCCTTGGGGGAGGGCGGGGCGGAGACATAGTGCGGCACCGCGGCCCAGAACGAGATGGCCGGCACCCCGGCCTGTACACAGGCGTCCTGGAAGACCCCCACGATCCCGGTCGGTCCCTCGTACTTGGACCGCTCCAACTGGAACCGGGCGGCTGAGGCTGCGTCGTAGGAGGTGCCGGTAACCGGTACCGGCCGGGTGTGCGGGGTATCGGCGAGTAGTGCGCCCAGGGTCACCACGCTGGTGATCCCGAGGTCCATGACGTAGCGCAGCAGCTCATCGCAGAATGACCGCCAGCGCATGTTCGGCTCGATACCGTGCACCAGCACCACGTCGTAGTCGGCGCCAGGCGGTCGGCACACCGACAGGCGTGTGGTGGGCCAGTCAATGCGCCGGGTGATCCCGTCGACCAGCTTGGTGGTGGGCCTGGTGACCTGAAAGTCGTAGTAGTCCTCGGGGTCGAGCTCGGCCAGTGGTGTCGCATCCCAGCTCAGCTGCAAGTGCTCGATCGCCGTGCTCGCCGCGTCCCCAGCGTCATTCCAGCCCTCGAACGCGGCAACGAGCACCGGCGAGACGAGCTGGGGCAGCGGGGATCGGCCAGCGGCCGAGTCGCTGCCGGAGCGGTCCGGATAGGTCACCGCGCTAGCCTACGGCTCCCGGGCGCCCCTGGCCGTGCCGCGATACTCTGCGATCCCCGGAGTGTCCGATGTCGCTCCTCTACTCTGCATCTCATGGCTCTGTCATCGCTGCTTGACGTCCTGGCGCAACGTGTCCTGGTCGCCGATGGGGCGATGGGCACGATGTTGCAGTCCGCGCCACTGAGTTTAGATGACTTCGCCGGGCTGGAGGGTTGCAACGAGATCCTCAACGTCACCCGTCCCGATGTCGTTCGTGCTGTGCATCGCGGCTACCTGGAAGCGGGCGCCGATGCGGTGGAGTCCAACACCTTCGGCGCCAATCTGGCCAACCTCGCCGAGTACGGCATTGGCGACCGGATCCGGGAACTCGCCGAGGCTGGTGCCGTGCTGGCCCGCGAGGTGGCCGACGAGTTCATCGAAGCAGACCGGCAGCGGTTTGTGCTCGGCTCCGTCGGCCCGGGTACCAAGCTGCCCACCTTGGGCCACATTGCCTTCACCGAGCTGCGCGACGCCTACGTCGAACAGGTCCGTGGCCTGCTGGCCGGCGGAGCCGACGCAGTACTCATCGAGACCAGCCAGGATCTGCTGCAGTGCAAGGCCGCCGTGATCGCGGCGCGCCGCGCGATGGTGGCTGAGGGGCGCCATGTCCCGATCATCACCCAGGTCACGGTGGAAACCACCGGGACGATGCTGCTCGGTACCGAGATCGGCGCTGCACTCACCGCGCTGGAACCGCTGGGCATCGACCTGATCGGGCTGAACTGCGCCACCGGCCCGGCCGAGATGAGCGAGCACCTGCGCCAGTTGTCCAAGCATTCCCGGATCCCGCTGTCGGTGATGCCCAACGCCGGGCTGCCCGAGCTCCGCAGGGGCGGGGCGGTTTACCCGCTAACCCCCGATGAGCTGGCCACCGCGCTGGTCGGCTTCGTCACCGAGTTCGGCGTCCGGCTGGTGGGTGGTTGCTGCGGCACGACCGGGGAGCACATCGCGGCGGTGGCGCAGGCGGTCGCCGACCTCACCCCCCGCCGCCGGCGGCCACGCCCCGAGCCCGGAGTGTCCTCCCTCTACTCCGCAGTGCCGTTTCGCCAGGACGCCAGCGTGTTGATGGTCGGTGAACGGACCAACGCCACCGGGTCCAAGGCCTTCCGCGACGCCATGCTCGCCGAGCGCTTCGAGGACTGTGTCCAGATCGCGCGCGCGCAGACTCGGGACGGCGCACACCTGATCGACCTGAACGTGGACTACGTCGGCCGCGACGGCGCTGCGGACATGGCCGAGCTGGCCGGGCGGCTGGGCACCGCCTCGACGCTGCCGGTGATGCTGGACTCCACCGAGTCCACTGTGCTGCGCGCTGGCCTGGAACGCCTCGGTGGGCGGTGCGCGATCAACTCAGTCAACTATGAGGACGGCGACGGACCCGGTTCGCGGTACCAGCGCGTCATGGAACTGGTCCGCGAGCATGGCGCCGCCGTCGTGGCCCTGTGCATCGACGAGCAAGGGCAGGCCCGCACCGCCGAGTGGAAGGTGCAGGTGGCATCGCGGCTGATCGATGACCTGACCGCTAGCTGGGGCATGCGCACCTGCGACATCATCATCGACTGCCTCACCTTCCCCGTCTCCACCGGGCAGGAGGAGACGCGTCGCGATGCGCTGGAGACGATCGGGGCGATCCGGGAGGTCAAGCGACGCTACCCCGAGGTGCAGACCACGCTCGGAGTGTCCAATGTCTCATTCGGTCTCAACCCGGCGGCCCGGCAGGTGCTCAACTCGGTGTTCCTACACGAATGCGTGCAGGCTGGGTTGGACACCGCCATCGTGCACGCGTCGAAGATCATCCCGATGGCTCGGATCCCGGACGAGCAGCGGGCCGTGGCGCTGGATCTGGTGTACGACCGGCGGCGCGATGGCTACGACCCCCTGCAGGCGCTGATGGCGCTGTTCGAGGGCGTCACGACCTCATCGTCGAGGGAATCTCGGGCCGCCGAGCTCGCCGCGCTGCCGTTGTTCGAACGGTTGGAGCGGCGGATCGTGGACGGGGATCGCAACGGGCTGGCCGAGGACCTGGACGCAGCACTCGAGCAGCGACCCGCATTGCAGATCATTAACGACACCCTGCTGTCGGGGATGAGAACCGTCGGTGAGCTGTTCGGCTCGGGCCAGATGCAGCTGCCGTTCGTGCTGCAGTCGGCCGAGGTGATGAAGGCATCCGTCGCACACCTCGAACCCCATATGGAGCGCTCCGAAAACGACACCGGCAAGGGCCGGCTGGTGCTGGCCACCGTCAAGGGCGACGTGCATGACATCGGCAAGAACCTGGTGGACATCATCCTGTCCAACAACGGCTACGAGGTGATCAACCTCGGCATCAAGCAGCCGATCAGCGCGATCCTGCAGGCCGCCGTGGAGCACCGCGCGGACGCCATCGGGATGTCGGGGCTGCTCGTCAAGTCAACGGTGATCATGAAGGAGAACCTCGAGGAAATGAACTCCAGGGGTCTGTCCGATACCCCGGTGCTGCTCGGCGGCGCGGCGCTGACCCGCGCCTACGTGGAGAGCGACCTGGCCGAGCTGTATCCCGGAGAGGTCCGCTACGCGCGGGACGCCTTCGAGGGGTTGCGGCTGATGGACTCGATCATGACTCGAAAGCGGGGTGGCACCGTGCTCGCTGATCCGAGGGAGGAGGTCAAGGCCGCGGAGCGCAAGGCCCGCCGGGAACGGTCCTTGCGCATCGCGCAGGCGCGCCGAGCCCGGGAGGCCGGCACCGAGGGACCGGTACCAGCGCGCTCCGATGTGGCCACCGACGTGCCGATACCGGTTCCCCCGTTCTGGGGTTCCCGGGTGGTCAAGGGCATCCCGGTTGCCGAGTTCACGGCAATGCTCGACGAGCGGGCGACCTTCCTGGGCCAGTGGGGCCTCCGTGGGTCCCGGCGCGAGGACGGCCCGTCCTACGAGGAGCTGGTGGAGACCGAAGGGCGGCCTCGGCTGCGCTACTGGCTGGACCGGCTTACCACCGAAGGGGTGCTCGCGCACGCCGCTGTGGTCTACGGGTACTTCCCGGCGGTCGCGGACGGCGACGCCCTGGTCGTGCTCACCGAGCCCCAGCCGGCCGCGCCCGAGCAGTTCCGATTCACCTTCCCCCGCCAGCGTCGCGACCGCCGGCTGTGCCTGGCGGACTTCTACCGCCCACGGCAGAGGGCACTGGCCGCCGGCGAGGTCGACGTGCTGCCGTTGCACCTGGTGACGATGGGCCAGGCGATCGCCGATTACGCCGCCGAGCTGTTCGCCAAGGACGCCTACCGCGACTACTTGGAGGTGCATGGCCTGGGCGTGCAGCTGACCGAGGCATTGGCCGAGTACTGGCACCGGCGGATCCGCGAAGAGTTGACCTTCGCGTCCGGGGACCCGGTGGCACAGGAGGACCCAGCGGAGGTGGAGGAGTTCTTCAAACTTGGGTACCGGGGCGCCCGATAC
This sequence comes from uncultured Pseudonocardiaceae bacterium, assembly GCA_964250265.1. GTDB lineage: Bacteria > Actinomycetota > Actinomycetes > Mycobacteriales > Pseudonocardiaceae. The sequence goes on from CAXUFG010000238.1 coordinate 6,960, forward strand.
TCGCTCGGCTATGGGGCCTGCCCTGAGCTCGAGGACCGCGCGAAGATCGTCACGCTGCTGCGGCCGGATCGGATCGGGGTGACACTGTCCGAGGAGTTCCAGCTGCACCCGGAGCAGTCCACCGACGCCATCGTCGCGCACCACCCAGAAGCCAAGTACTTCAATGCGTGAGGGTACGTGGGGTGCCAGGATGGCACCCCATGAAGACCTTCGACGAGCTGTTCGCCGAACTCACCGAGCGGGCCCGGAGCCGCCCAGCTGGCTCAGGCACGATAGCGGCGCTGGACGACGGGGTGCACGCGCAGGGCAAGAAGGTACTCGAGGAGGCCGGGGAAGTGTGGATCGCGGCCGAGCACGAGTCCGACGAACGGTTGGCGGAGGAGATCTCCCAACTGCTCTACCGGGTGCAGGTGCTCATGCTCGGCCGGGGAATCAGCACCACCGATGTCTACCGCTACCTGTGAGGTGCCGATGAACGGCGTGTCGATGAATGAGCGGCCAACGATGCTACGGGTGGCGTTACCCAGCAAGGGCACCCTAGCGGCCCCCGCCTCGGAGATGCTGAGCGAGGCCGGCTACCGGCAACGGCACGACGCCAAGGACCTGACGGTCATCGACACCGCCAACGAGGTGGAGTTCTTCTTCCTCCGGCCTCGGGACATCTCGGTCTACGTAGGTTCAGGCGAGCTTGACCTGGGTATCACCGGCCGGGATCTGGTGTTGGATTCGGAGGCGCCGGTCACCGAGCGGCTCGCGCTCGGATTCGGCGGGTCCTCCTTCCGTTACGCCGGCCCGCTGGGCCGCGAGTGGAAGGTGGGTGACTTGGAAGGCCTACGGGTAGCCACGGCATATCC
>CAXUFG010000239.1:0-4341 GCA_964250265.1 uncultured Pseudonocardiaceae bacterium
GTGTCGATGGAGGATTCCTTCGACACCCACCCGTCGGCGCCCCCCCGCGCCGCCTCAACGGCCTGATCAGGATCCCGGCTCGCGGTGAGAACCACGAACCGCGCGGGCGGCCATGCCGCGCGGAACAGGCGTAGCTGCGTGGCTGCGTCACCCGCCTGGGCGACCTCGATGGTGATGACGTCGGGGCGCAGCAGGGTGGCGAGTCGATCCGGGTGCGGGTCCCGCGTCGTGCAGTGCCCGACCACCACGATGTCGGGCGTGGCCGACAGCCGGGCCGCCAGCGCCTCGATCAGCATCTGCTGGTCGTCGACCAGCAATACCCGGACTGGGGCCACACCTCGATCCGTGCTCGGGAGCATCGTCGCGGTTACCCCGTTCTTGTGCGGCCTTCCGGGCCATGCTGATCGTGATCGACGAGGTCGTAGCGCACCGCGAAGGTGGCTGCCTCCAGCCGGGAGTGCACGCCGAGCTTGGTCAGCAACGCCTGCACGTGGCTGCGTACGGTGGTCGTCGAGACGCCGAGCCGGACCGTCATCGCCGGGGTATCCAGCCCCTCGACCAGCAGAGCGAGGCATTCTCGCTCTCGCGCGGTCAGGTGAGCCGCCAGCCGGCGCGCTTCCGAGACGTCGGATCGCGTCTTGGCGGGTCGGGGTGCGTCCAGCACGACCGCGCCGTCGAGTACCCGCTCCAGCGCGTGGACCAGCTTGCGGACGCCGCAGGTCTTGTGCACATAGCCGGCGGCGCCCAACCGGATGGCCTGGCGCATCGCATCCGTGTCACGGTCGGCTGCGAGAATGATTATCCGGGTCGCCGGGCTTGCCGCGGTAATCCGGCCGATCGCGCTGATTCCGTCGCCATCAGAGAAACGTCGACCCAGCAGGCAGACATCGGGGTGGTGATGGCGTACCGCCTCAATCGTCCCGGTCAGGCTCCGGGCAATCGCCGGTACTCGGAACCCCTGGCCGGCGAGCACCGAGACCAGCGATTCCACGAAAACCGCATGATCGTCACCGAGCACAATGCTCTTCATGCCGGACCGACCGGATTGTCCGGATTCGTCCACGCTCCAGCGGTCACCATTATCCCCACCCCAAGGTTACCATTTCGGTCGAATAATGTGTCGTCACAACTAACCGCAGATAAGCGATTGACCGCCCTCAGCATACAACGCAGTGTTGCCCATTGATTACCGAGATCACCGAATACGGCACGTAACATGCTGTTCCAGGACTACCAAGGGCGCTTCCCGTGGCCGCTGAGGACTACCAACCCTGGACGACTCGAGGAGGAGGCCGGTCGGTATCATGAGTAGCACGACCCCGGTGCGCTCGGTCCCTGTGCGATCGGTCGAGTCCCGGCAGGGGTCCGTTCTGCGTCAAGAATGTCTGCGCCCGAAAGGTCCACCACGGTGCCTGTAGCGACCGCGCTACCAACCACATCCGCTCACCTGTCCGGCCTCCTCGAAGCCGTCCTGCCCGAGCCCTCGCTGCGCGAGCTCCTCGCCCGGGCTACCGCCCCCGAGCTGGAGTTGCAGGGGCCGGCTGCGACTCGCCCGCTGGTCGTGGCCGCGCTGGCTCGCGCCGGCCACCCGGTGCTGGCCGTCACCGCTACCGACCGGGAGGCCGGCGAGCTGTCCGCCGAACTGGCCGACATGCTCGGCGCCGGGGTGATCGCGGAGTTGCCCTCGTGGGAGACGCTGCCGCACGAGCGGCTGTCCCCCCGGGCCGACACGGTGGGTCGCCGGCTGGCGGTGCTGCGCCGGCTGGCCCATCCCCAAGAAGACACTGCATACGCCCCCTTGCAGGTCGTGGTCACCGGGGTGCGATCATTGATCCAGCCGATGCTCGCCGGGTTGGGCGAGATCGCCCCGGTGCGGCTGCGCGTCGGGCAGGAGCACGACTTCGACGCCGTGCTCGCCCGGTTGGCGGATCTCGCCTACACCCGCGTCGACATGGTCGATCGGCGCGGCGAGTTCGCGGTCCGGGGCGGCATCATCGACGTCTTCCCACCCACTGCCGACCACCCGCTGCGGGTGGAGTTCTGGGGCGATGAGGTCTCCGAGATCCGTTCGTTCGCGGTCGCCGACCAGCGCACCCTGGCACTCGCCGAGGAGCTGCACGCCCCGCCGTGCCGGGAGTTATTGCTGACCGGCGGGGTGCGGGCCGCCGCGGCGCGGCTGGTCGATCAGGCACCTCCGGGGCCGGTCGCGCAGCTGCTGGAGAAGGTCGCCGCGGGCATCCCGGCCGAGGGCATGGAGTCGCTCATCCCGGTTCTTGCCGGCGCTGAGCTGGCGCTGCTCACCGATGCGATGCCGGCGGGTACCCATGTGCTCCTCGCCGATCCGGAACGGATCCGGACCCGGGCCGCTGACCTGGTCCGCACCGGGCAGGAGTTCCTGGAGGCATCGTGGATGGTCGCCGCCGGTGGGGGAGCGGCACCGGTCGACGTTGCGGCACTGGACCTGTCCGCCTCGGCCTACCGCGGCTTGAGCGAGGTCGCCGAGCACGCCCGCAGCACCGGGCTGCCCTGGTGGACGCTCAGCCCGCTGACCACCGACGTTCAGGGGCCGCTGCAGCTGGGGATCGGCCCCGCGCAGTCCTACCACGGCGACGTGCCGCGCGCCTTCACCGACCTGCGCGCGCATACCGCCACCGGCGGTGCGGCGGTATTGGTGGTACCCGGCACCGGCACCGCCCAGCGCGCCTGCGAGCAGCTACGCGACGCGGATGTGCCGGCGATGCATGCCGCCGAGGGGCTGGCGCAGCCACCGGCTGCGGGCACCGTCACCGTCGTCCGCGGCACCCTGGAGGACGGCTTCCTGATCCCCGCGCTCGGCCTGGCGGTGCTCACCGAGAGCGACATCACCGGTGCTCGGGGCGGCACCGGCAGCCGGGAGATGGCGAAGATGCCGGTCCGCCGCCGCAACGCGGTGGACCCCCTGGCGCTGCGCAGCGGTGATCACGTGGTGCACGAGCAGCACGGCATCGGCCGGTTCCTGGAGATGGTGGAGCGCACCGTCGGCGGCTCCACCCGCGAGTACCTGCTGGTGGAATACGCGCCCAGCAAACGGGGCCACCCCGGAGACCGGCTCTACATCCCCACCGACCAGCTCGATCAGGTCACCCGCTACGTCGGCGGTGAGCTGCCGAGTTTGAACAAGCTCGGCGGCTCGGACTGGGCCAAGACCAAGGGCCGGGCCCGCAAGGCCGTCAAGGAGATCGCAGCTGAGCTGGTGCAGCTCTACGCGGCCCGGCAGTCCTCCCCGGGGCACGCCTTCGGGCCGGACACCCCGTGGCAGGCCGAGCTGGAGGACGCCTTCGCCTACACCGAGACTCCCGACCAGCTCGCCGCGATCAACGAGGTCAAGGCGGACATGCGCAGCGGGGTCCCGATGGACCGGGTGGTCTGCGGCGACGTCGGCTACGGCAAGACCGAGATCGCCGTGCGGGCCGCCTTCAAGGCCGTGCAGGACGGCAAGCAGGTGGCCGTGCTGGTCCCCACCACGCTGCTCGCCCAGCAGCACCTGCAGACCTTCGCCGACCGGATGCACTCCTTCCCGGTTGCCGTACGCGGGCTGTCCCGGTTCAGCAACCCAGCCGAGGCGGTCGAGGTGCAGCGCGGCCTGGCCGACGGCTCGGTGGACATCGTGATCGGCACCCACCGGCTGCTGCAGACGGGGGTGCGCTGGAAGGACCTCGGGCTGGTGGTGGTCGATGAGGAGCAGCGCTTCGGCGTCGAGCACAAGGAACACATCAAGGCCCTGCGCACCGCCGTCGATGTGCTCACCATGTCCGCCACCCCGATCCCGCGGACGCTGGAGATGTCGCTGGCGGGCATCCGGGAGATGTCGACCATCCTCACCCCGCCCGAGGACCGGCACCCGGTGCTGACCTACGTCGGGGCCTACGACGACAAGCAGGTAGGTGCCGCGATCCGCCGCGAGCTGCTGCGTGACGGGCAGGTCTTCTACGTGCACAACCGGGTGTCCTCGATCGAGAAGGCCGCCCGGCGGATCCGCGAGCTGGTGCCCGAGGCGCGGATCGCGGTGGCGCACGGGCAGATGAACGAGGATCAGCTCGAACGCACCGTCGCCGGGTTCTGGCACCGCGAGTTCGACGTGCTGGTGTGCACCACGATCGTCGAGACCGGGCTGGATATCTCCAACGCCAACACGCTGATCGTGGAGCGCGGGGATCTACTCGGCCTGGCCCAGCTGCACCAGTTGCGCGGGCGGGTCGGGCGCAGCCGTGAGCGAGGCTATGCCTACTTCCTCTACCCGCCCGAGACGCCGCTGACCGAGACCGCGCACGACCGGTTGTCCACCATCGCCCAGCACACCGA
>CAXUFG010000239.1:4384-7813 GCA_964250265.1 uncultured Pseudonocardiaceae bacterium
GCGGGCAACATCCTGGGCGGGGAACAGTCCGGCCACATCGCCGGGGTCGGCTTCGACCTCTACATCCGGCTGGTCGGGGAGGCCGTCGAGGCCTTCCGCAGCGCGGCCGGCGCGGCCCCGTCCGACGGCCTGCCCGAGGCCACGCCGGTACGGGTCGAGCTGCCGGTGGACGCGCACCTGCCGCACGACTACATCCCCGGCGAGCGGTTGCGGCTGGAGGCTTACCGCAAGATCGCTGAAGCGATCGACGCCGACGCGCTGAGCGCCATCACCGACGAGCTGCGCGATCGCTACGGCGCCCTGCCACCCCCGGTGGTGACTCTGCTGGACGTCGCCCGGTTCCGCCAGGTGTGCCGGGCGCACGGGGTGGCGGAGGTGACGGTGCAAGGCTCCCGGCTGCGCTTCGCCCCCGTCACGCTGCGGGACTCCCAGGTCGTTCGCCTGGACCGGCTCTACCCGCAAGCGGTGTACAAGTCCACCGTGAAGACCCTGTCCGTGCCCCGCCCCAGCGAGGGCTCCAGCGGCATCGGCGCGGCCCCATTGCGCGACCGCGACCTCCTCCACTGGTGCACCCGGCTGGTCACCACCGTCCTCACCCCCGAGGGACAGCAGCGATAAGTCAGTATGAAGCTGTCGCAAGCCCAGCCGCCCTAACCGCCGAGTCCGGCCAATCGATCCACGACAGCGCTATGGGGCGGGCTGTAGGTAGTCGTCAACGGCATGTGCGAAGTCCTCGAGATCGTCGAGCCGGCCCAGGTGCGTCCAGATCCTGGTCGGGTCGACGTCAAGGTAGGCGTGCACGAGCACGTTGCGCAGCCCGGCCCCCAGCCGCAGCCGATCGGCAAGCTCCCGGTCGAGAATCCCGACTGCGGCGAGCTCGCGAAATGCCGTGCCGTAGTCCTCGGGAGTCCGGTCGGTGTCGTCGGCCAGGATGTGCAGCGCGATGTCGATCGCGCACTGGAGGGCGAGCTGGAGGTGCCGTTCCGCCTGCGCCTGTAACGCCAGATCGGCGAGGAAGGTTGTCTCGCCATGCGTGCGGACCTCGCGCAGCGCGCCCAACCGGCGGCCGATCTCGCGCAGCCGCCGGTCGACGATCTCAGCGTCGACCAAAACGGCCCTCACGCAGCCGGTTCCTGGTGCCCGCAGCCAACAAACGCCTGGCCGGAGCCATGTCGAGGTAGCGATCGACCGTCCGGACCCAGTGCTGGACGCGGGCCCGGTCGTCCCGCGAGGCCAGGACCTTGCCGTCGCGGAGCACCCGGTAGGACAGGGCGGCCGGTGCGTCGTTGAGGACGACGACGTCCGCGCGCGCGGGCGCGACGGTATGGGCGATCTCTGCTGTGAGCTCCAGCCTGCGCTCCTCGTCATTGTTGTCGAGCAGCAGGGCGACGTCGACGTCGGACAGCCGCCCGGCCTGCCCGCGGGCGTGCGAACCGTACAGGTAGGCGACCAACACCCCGGACGCGTCGGACAACAGTCGGCGCAGTCTCTCGGCGAGATCGTGCGTCGAGGGCGCCCCGCTCCCTCCGGTCTCGATCACCGGATCAGCGTAACGTCGTCGGCCCATCCAGTGCGCGGGATAGTGCGGATCGTCCGGGTACTGGCTGGTCGTCCAGGGCGTTCTTGAGGGCGCGGAAGATCTCGTCCAGATGGCGTAGCAGCGGCATCAGGGTCTTGATGGTCTTGAGCAACTTCGTGACCAGCTCGGCGATCTTGAGTGCCCACTTGGCGATGAAACTGAGGGCCTGCTCGGCCACCACGGGTGCCGCGAGCCCGCCGGTGCAGACCAGTTCGGCGACCCAGGAGATCAAGGCGCCGGCCACGTTGGCGACTATCGTCTGGATCTTTTCGCGCACATCAGCAACGACCTTCCCGCCAAGTGTGATGGCGACCTGGATGCCGTCGGCGGCGATGGCGAGGGCTTCGAGCAGGTGGCCGGTGCCGGTAGCCCTGCTCCGGTATGCGTCCGCGGCCGCGCCGTGCCAGGTGGTGAGGTCGCCGGCCACGGAGTGGGCGTAGTCTTGGCGCACCGCGGAGACGGCATCGGCGATGTTGCCCCAGGTCTGGGCATGCGCTCCGATTGCGCCGGGGTTGCCGGCCAGCCAATCAACTGGCTCGGACAGCGCGCGGACATGCTCGATCAGCCACCCGGCGCCGTAGGACGCCAGCGCGGTGGCCGGATCCTGATAGAGGCTGAACTCGCCCACGATGGTCTCGGCAACGCCGATACCGGCCTCGATCCAGTCCCCGCTCGCAATGGCGTCGACGCACTGGGTGACCGAATCGAAGATCCCGACTCCGGCGTAGACAGTGGTGGTGTGATCCTCCTGGGCGACCAGCGGATTCGACATCTACCGAACCTCCATCACCCGCTGCAGAGCCAGCGCATTGTGGTCATCGACCTGCGCGTAGTCCTCCGCGGTGCGCGCGACGTTGGCCGCGGTGGCGCTCAGCTCTTTCCCGCTGACGTCCAGCACGGCCACCCCCAGGTACTGCAGTGGGTTGAGCAGCAGTGGCAGATCCAGGCAGCACACCCCGTAAGCGTCGGAGGGCAGGCTCACCTCCTGCGCCGCGTCCAGTGCCTGGGCCAGCCGATCGGCGAAGCCGTCGACTTTCTTGGCGTGCTCCCGAAGCGCCTCGGTGAGCACCTCGTACCGCTCGGCCATCGCTGTGCTCCTCAGCTCAGGTAACCGCGGTCGGCGAAGTAGTCCCCATCCTCAGGTGGCTCCGCACGGCGATGCCGTCTCGGTGGTTCCGGGTGCTTGTCGGGGTAGTGCCGCAGCTCACGGCCCTCGATCACGGGGTCCTCCTCGATCACGCCCAAACCCAGCACCCCAGGATCCGCGCCCCGGCTGGGCGCAAACAGGTCTTCGCCGAAGCGGTCCCGGTAGCCCGACACCACCCGCTCGGCAAGAGGGTCCTCGTCGCCCACGGTGGCCTGCATCGCTTCCTGTACCCGCGGCGCGAGTTGTCGCTGGGCGCGCCGCAGGCAGCCCATCACCTGGGCCGCGACCTCCGGCGGTGACAGATCGCGGATCCTGTCGTTGAACACCAGGTCGCTGAGCGCTCCGGTCGAGTCCACCGTCACCCGGACCGCGCCGTCGGCCGAGACCTCGGTTATCTGGACCTGCTCGACCTGCACGCGCATGGCATGGAACTGTGCGGCCTTGTCGGCGAACCCCTGCGCCCACTGTGACAGGCGTTGCTCCATCTGGTCGGAGCCGGTATCGAACACGCCACCTCCTGAGGATCCGCTGGCGGGCGGTGATAGTACGGTCACCCCCGGCGCAGCGAGGAGGGCAGGGCGATGGCAGGCAGCTTCGAGCAGGCCGGCGCGCAGCTGGCCGGCGTCGCCGCGCAGCAGAACTCCCTGGCGGCCGCGGTGGCCGCCGGCGAGCTGTGGATGGAAGCCGGCGTCGCCGAACACGC
>CAXUFG010000240.1:0-7764 GCA_964250265.1 uncultured Pseudonocardiaceae bacterium
GGCATCGGGGGAGGGATAATTCGCGGTCGTGATCGATCCTCGAGAGGTCCTCGTTCGACCGGCTCCAGCGCCGGATCTCCAGCTTCGATACGGCCAGGGCCGGGATCACATCGTCGATGTGCGACTGCCTGGAGCATCAGGTCGGCACCCCCTAGTCGTGGTGATACACGGCGGTTTCTGGCGCGCTGAGTACGACCGAGGGCACACCGCTTCGCTGTGTGCAGCCCTGGCGGCCCAGGGATACCTCGCTGCTGCGATCGAATACCGGCGGCTCGGTGGCGGCCACAGTGGGTGGCCGGACCCGTTTGATGACGTCGCTGCCGCGACGGACGTGCTGCCGGAGCTGCTCGACGAGCATGTGGACCGCCGCCGGATTGTGCTGCTCGGTCACTCAGCGGGTGGGCAGCTGGCGCTGTGGTCTGCTGCTCGGCACCGCATGCCGGAGGGCTCCCGGTGGCTGCGAAAAGATCTCTTGCCGATCCGCGGTGTGGTGTCCTTGGCCGGCGTCACTGACTTGGCGTTGGCGTTTCGCCTCAAGCTGGGCCGCCGCGCGGTCAGAGATCTGCTCGGCGGCAGCCCGCAGGAATGCCCGCAGCGTTACGTGACAACCGACCCTGCCCGGCTGGTGCCGCTGGGCGTGCCCACTGTGTTACTGCACGGAAAAGATGACCACATCGTCCCCCTCGAGGTGAGCCGCTCCTATGCGAAAGCAGCGGCTGAAGCCGGTGATTCGGTACGGCTGCTGGAACTGCCGGGCGTCGAGCACTTTGGAATGATTGATCCGATGTCACCAGCATGGCCCTGGGTGATCAAGTCCTTGGCCGGCCTGATCAGGTGCTGAGCGGAGCCCGGGAAACCGCGCCCCGGACGACTCGTGCTGCTGGGTGGTCAGTACGTCTCGATCATGTGGTGCGCGTACCTGCTGGCGGCGGGTAGGTAGCGGTCGGCCACCTGGGTCATCACTGCCTCCAGCGGCTGGCGGGGCCAGTTCGGTGGCAGCAGCGCCGGCGGTAGCCCGGGGTCGCGGAGGAGGTCGACGAACGGCGCGTTGAGCAGGCCGGCGAGCTCGCGCAGGGTCGCGGCGGTGGCTGCCGGCGTGACGTCCACGGCCAGGGCCGCCCGCAGCGAGGCTAGGTGTCCTCGCAAGGCGCGCTCGACTGAGGGCAGGTCCCACGCGTGCAGCGCGGTCGCCGCGGCCTCCTCGACGTCCATCCCGATCGTGGCAGTGTGCACCCGGCATCCCAGCGGCCGCTGCTCCAGGACCGCGGCGAGTTGGTCGCGGCGGTCCTCGAGGGCGATCAGGACGCCCTGTTGCAGGATCCCGTACCCGAGCAGGATCGCGACGCGGCGCAACCGATCCCGGTAGGCCCGCTGGGTCTCGGGCACCTGGTAGAGCAGCCCGTGGAAATACCCACTCCACACCGGAGCGGGCCGCAGCCCGGGGTGGACCAGGCGGAAGGATTCGGCGAAGGGCCCGGCCAGCCGGTAGGTGACACCGCGGCCAGCCCGGGAGGTGGCGAGCTGACCGGCGCGGCGCATCCGGGCCAGTTGACCACGGGCGGCGACCGTGGTCATCCCGAGGTCGCCGAGCAACCGGGTGAGGGCGGTTCCGCGGAGCTCCTCGACGCCGGCCACGCCGAACAGGAAGGGCACCAGCCCGATCTTCTCGCTACGCGGCGGTCGCGTACCGGACATAACACCCTCTACAATCTCACTCACGTTCGTGAAACGATAGATCACACATGGAGGGCACGCGAGATGACCGCCTCCGACGACGGGGCCGCAGCGCCGGCGGGAGCCCGAGGGTCCGCCGCCAGCGCGATCGCCGGGTGGCTCCCGACGATCATGTTCAACATCGTGTTGCCGATCCTCACCTACGATGTGCTCAGCTCCAGCGGGATGGCCGATGTCCCGGCGTTGATCATCAGCGGGGTGTGGCCCGCCCTCCAGATGATCGGCTCGCTCATCCTGCGGCGCCGGGCCGACGAGTTCAGCATCTTCACGCTGATCCTGCTGGTGCTCGGGATCGCGACCTCGCTGCTGTTCACCGACGCGCGGCTGCTGTTCGTCAAGGACTCGGCGCTGACCGGGCTATTCGGCCTGGTCCTGCTCGGCTCCCTGCTGATGTCCCGGCCGCTGATGTTCTACTTCGGGCGCCGCTTCGCCACCGACGGCACACCCGAACGGATCGCCTGGTGGAACGGACTGTGGCAGTACCCCCAATTCCGCCGCGGCCAGCGGATACTCACCCTGGTATGGGGTGCGGCGTTCCTCGGCGAGGCGCTGCTGCGGATCGTGCTCGCCTACCTGCTGCCCACCTCCACGATGGTGATCATCACGAACGTGTTGCCCTACGCCGTCCTGGCCGCGCTCATCGCAGGCACCGTCGTCTACGGCAAACGCAGTGCCGCTGCGGCCCGTGCTCGTCGGGCAGCGGCCGAAAACCCCACCCCCTCCGGATCAGCATCCACTACCGCGCCGTGACCCCAGCCGCAGAAACAACCGCCGAGGGCGCGACAAGACCCTCGTCCGGCCAGTATCCCGGGCGTCGAGGGTTGCTGAGCGACACGCACAGACCGGCTATGAGTCCTCAGGTGCTCAGGTGGGCGCGGTAGAAGTTCAGGATCCGTCGCCAGCCGTCCACGGCGGCCTCCGGGCGGTAGGCGGGCGGCCGGTCGACGGCGAAGAAGGCGTGCCCGGCGCCGTCGTACGTGTGGAACTCGTACTGCTTGCCCAACCGGTCCAGTTCCGCGGCGAGTAGGGCCGTCTCGGCCGGGGACGGGTTCTGGTCGTCGGCGCCGAACAGCCCGAGCAACGGGCAGGACAGCTGCGGCGTCAGATGCAGGATCGGTCGCATGTGCTTTGGCATGCCGGGTGGGGGGTCATTCACCACAAAGGCGCCGTAGCAATCCACGGCGGCGTCCACGCGCAGCGAGCAGGCCGCCAGAAAGGAATGCCGGCCGCCCGAGCAGTAGCCGATCACGCCGACCTTGCCGTTCGCGCCGTCGAGGCTCGTGAGGTGTTCCACGGCACCCCCCACGTCCCCGATCAGCCGCTCGTCTGGCACCCCGCCGGCGGCGCGCACGGTGGCCGCCACGTCGTCCGGATCGGCCGCGGTTGCCTCCCGCGAGTACAGGTTCGGACACAGTGCTCGGTATCCCTCCGCCGCGAACCTGCGCACGATCTCCTTCGTGGCCACGTCGTAGCCGGGCATGTGATGGATCACTACCACACCCGCGCGGCGGTCGCTGTCCAGCGGGCGGGCGAGGTATGCCTCGATCCGATCACCGCCGTGTCCGGTGATGGTGACGCTCTCTGCGCTCATGGCGGCTGTCACGCGGCGCTCCTCTCGTGGCCAGGGGGCGTCTAGTCTCGGCGGCCCATCGACGCCACCAACTCGACGGTAATCTCATCGAGCGAGTCCACGACAACGTCGGCGAGCGCGAGCGCGTCCTCCGATGGCGGAAAGGCCGCATTGGGCACGGCGAGCACACCCAGACCCGCGGTAGCGGCCGAGCGCAGCCCGTTGCTGGAGTCCTCGATCGCTATCGCCTGCGAAGGGTCCACGCCGAGCCGCTGCACCACGGTCTGATACACCGCAGGCGAGGGCTTTCCAGCCCCCACCTGCTCCGTGGAGACGCTGACCTGAAACCGCTGCGCCAACCCAGCCAACTCCAACACGGTGTCGATCAGCCGCCGCGGCGAGGACGACGCGACCCCCAGGGGCCAGCGGCGCCCCAGCCGCTCGACCACCTCGACCGCGCCCGGCAGCAGAGGTAGTCGTGTGTCGTATTGAGCGGCCATCCGGTCGACGACGGTGGCCGCCACCTCCTCCGGCGCGACGGGTACGCCCACCGAGTCAGTCAGGTACGCCGACCACTCCGCCGTACTCATGCCCTGCATCGCTCGGGTCGCTCCGGTGGGCCAGGGCCGGCCGGCTTCGGCGGCGACAGCGCGGCGAACGACGTCCCAGAGCTCCTCCGAATCCACCAGCACGCCGTCGAGGTCGAAGACCACTGCCCGGACTTTCCCAGCCATCCTGCCGCTCCCAATTGGCGTACGTGCCTTCACTTCGGCTGCACCCATTCCTCAAGGAACAATGCAAGTGCCCGACCGTGCGCCGGCACGGCATCGCGTAACGCTTCACCAGTCTCCGTCGATTCTCTGTCGACGTTCACGGTAGCGACCTGGGGGAGCATGAATTGTTGACCCGAAAGTGCCTCAGCAGTCCGCACGCCATCTCGGCTGCCAGGCTGACACCGACGCGGGGGGCAGCCCTCGGTCGCGCCCTGGACTTGACCGTGGCGGTCGTGGCGTTGATCGTGCTAGCGGTACCGATGATGATCATCGGTCTAGTGATCCGGCTGACCAGCAAGGGTCCCGCGCTGTTCCAGCAGCAGCGGATCGGCTACCGCGGCCAGACCTTCACCATGTACAAGTTCCGCACCATGCACACCGGCGTCGGGGACGAGATGTTGCGCGAGCTGATCGCAGCTGAGCTCCGCGGCGAGGACACCCGGGTCGACGGCAGCTGCAAGCTGGACGGCGACTCCCGGGTCACCCCGATCGGGGCGTTCCTGCGCAAGACCAGCCTCGATGAGCTGCCTCAGCTGCTCAATGTGCTGCTCGCCGACATGTCCCTGGTCGGCCCCCGGCCGTGCCTGGAGTGGGAGGCCCAAATGTTCCCCTCGGAGTTCCAGCCGCGGTTCTCCGTACGCCCCGGGATCACCGGACTGTGGCAGGTCAACGGTCGCTCCACGGTCAGCACTCTGGAGATGCTGCACCTGGACCTGGCCTACGTGCGCACCCGCAACCTGGTCGGCGACCTGTCCATCCTGCTGCGCACCGTGCCGTCGATGCTGCGCGACCATAGCGCCCGCTGACCAGCCATGCGGGTGACGTGAACTCGACGCGGCCGACGTCGCGGGGCACTCCACAGGTCGGTTTTGTCGAGTTCACGGGACGCGGCACCGGCACATACGCGAGCTATCGCCCTGGAGTCGACTCAACCCTCACAGTTGACTCGAGATTGACGGCCGTGCCGCCTAAGCCCTTTAACAGGTGCCCAAGCACGACCCTCATCTGTTCCCGCGAAGCAGGCGTCGCAGCACCAACAGCACTAACAATGCCCCCACCGCGACCACCGCAATGAGCAGCGGTCGTTGCTTCGCCGGGGCCATCAGGGGCTCGAGGCGGCCGGCCACAGGCGGAGGGAGTTCCGCCAGTACCTGGCGGCCTAGGCGATCAGCCTGCCACGCCGCTCCACCTGCCTTGGCTTGGAGGGCTTCGGTGCCCTCGTGTACTTGCTGCTTGATCTCTTCGGCCTTGGCTTGTCCCTGTTGCTTGATCTCTTCGGCCTTGACCTGCCCTTGCTGCTTGACCTCGTCCGCCTTGGCTTGTCCCTGCTGCTTGACCTCTTCAGCACTAACTCGCACGCTTTCCTTGGCGTCGTGCACCTTGTCCCTGACACGCTCGGGCACATCGATCCTGTGGGTTAACTCCTCCAGAGAGCCGTCGAGCCGCCCGCGGGTACGGTCGATGTCCTGGCGCCGCCGGTTCTTCAGTGACGAGGTAGTCATCGGTGCATCCTCACTCTCGATGGACTTGATCTTGGCGGTGGCCGCAGTCTCCTCGGGCACCAGCGACGTGGCTGCGCCCGGCGCGTGTGAAGACTATGTCGTAGCCTTCTCACCCACCGCGGTTACGACACGCAGAAAGCGATCCGTCAAGTCCCGATCATGGGATCCCCGGAGTGGACGACACGCCACCATCCCCGACGCCCTCACCGCAGTCTGGTGTGTCGTTTGCGGTACTAGAGCCGGTGTAGTGTTCCCTGTACCCGCCACCCTATTGATCAACCCAGCGCGGCAGGTGGGACGTCTTGCTCTTTCATGGCGCGGGTATCACGCGGCGGCAGAAACGGTTCCTGTTCTGCTGGCTGGCCGGCCTCGATACGTTGCCCCCTCGCCAATTCGGCGTCGAGTTCTGCGCCCAGCAAGATGGCGATATTAGAGATCCACAGCCACACAAGGAAGCCGATCACCCCACCCAGCGAACCGTAAATTTTGTTGTAAGACCCGAAGTTGGCCACGTAGAACGCGAACCCGGCCGATGCCAGAAGCCACACCACGACCGCGAGCACACCACCTGGGGTCAACCAGCGGAACCCGAGATGTTTCACGTTCGGGGCCGCCCAGTACAGCAACGCGAACGCCAGACTCACCAGCACAACGAGCACAGGCCATTTAGCGATGCTCCACACCAACACCCCGGTAGAGCCGATTCCCAGCAGGTCCCCCGCTCGCTGGGCGACCGCCCCGCTCACAACTACCCCCACCGCGCATAAGGCCAGCAGCACCACCACCCCGAGGGTCAGACCCAGCCGTAGTGGAATCGTCTTCCACACCGGGCGGCCTTCAGGCATTTGATAGATGGCGTTCGAGGCTCGCATGAACGCCCCGATGTATCCCGAGGCCGACCACAGCGCACCGGCCACACCGATGATGGCCAACGGCCCGGCCAGCCCCTGGGAGTGCTGCAATTCCGTGATCGCGGTGACCAGGACGTCCCGGCCTTGCCCGGGGACCAGGGTGTTGATGTTTTCGATCAGCGTCTGTGTCGCCGAGGGCCCCAACAGACCGAGCACGGCGGTGAGCACGATCACTGCAGGAAAGATCGAGAGAACACTGTAGTAGGTCAGCGCTGCAGCCCAGTCAGTGAGATTGTTCTTACTGAACTCCCGCACGGTGCGCTTGAGCACCGCCCACCACGAACGCTTGGGCAACTCAGTAGGGCCATCCGGCCCGTGCTCCGCAGCACGTCCGGAAGCCACTTCATCATGCTCGTGGGTCTGCTGTCCCAACATTTCCACCCGCCCTCCCACACCTGGCTCGGTGAGACCGTGCTCGCAAGTACCCCGCGGGACCCGACAGCACACCTAACAAGTCCCGGATTCCAGCTAGGGGGAAGAGGTCTCCTGAGGTCGAACGCGCCGCGATCAGTAGCGCCCAGGCCTGGGCGACAGCCGGGTCAGCCGTTGTCAATGCTCACCGAACCCACCTGCGAGCGGGCGGTGATGCGGTGCTGGGAGCCAGGATCCCGCTGGACTGTCACGTCGGCAACGCCGACCTGGCTGCCCGCGTCGACAGCGTAGGCCGTACCCGCAGGTAGCCGTATCGTGACCGAACCGACCTGGGCCTGCGCGTCGACGGTCGTCGGTGGCGCGGTGAATCCCAGGGTGATCGTGCCGGCATTGGCATGGGCCCGCACCGCGGTGCTGGTGAGCCCGGTAGCGTCGATGTTCCCGGTGCTGGAGGTGAGGGTCAGCTGGCCGGCCAGGCCGGTCAGCGTGGTGCTGCCGACATTGTCGTCGATCTGTACCGCTAGTCCTCGGGGCACCTTGACCACATAGGTCACGCTGCACGAGTTGACGTCGAAGACACCCGGGCAGGTGTAGCTCAGAGCGAGCTGGCGGCCGGTGATCGGGTAGCTGGTCTGTGGCGGGTTGCCGGTGTAGTGGAGCTGTTCGGTGACCGAGATCGTATTCGTGTCGGTGCCCTCGATCTGGGTGTTTCCGACCGGATTATCGATCTTGAGGGACGTGACCGGCTCGGTGACCGTATAGGAGTTTTCCGCAGTGGCAGGGCTGATCCGGGTACCGCACCCGGCGATGGCCGGCGCTGAAGCCGTCAGCAGGACGACGCACAGGCCCAAGACCGGCAACGCGCGCATGAAGCTCCTCCGGCACTATCGGTACGCGATGAC
>CAXUFG010000241.1:0-7691 GCA_964250265.1 uncultured Pseudonocardiaceae bacterium
ACTACCCTTCCACCCCTACCCTGCCCACCGCATTCTGGGGGCTCAGCGTGGTTATTCCGCGCTGTAAACCACGCTCAGCCCGCTGAATGCGGAACGGGCGCGGGATGTCACCGAGCGGTAATGGTTAGCGAGCGTCCGGGAGGGGAAGATCTGGTGGGGTGCGAGGGGGTTGGTGGTGCAGGAGACCGGAGAGCGGCGCTGAGCGGCCTGCGCGCCGCGTTGCTGGTGCTGGCGAAGGCACCCGTGCCCGGCGAGGTCAAGACCCGGCTGTGCCCGCCGATCACCCCCGTCCAAGCCGCCGGGATCGCTGCGGCGGCCTTTCAAGACACCTTGGATGCGGTGCTGGCAGTGCCCGACGTGGTGCCAGTGGTCGCGCTGACCGGCGATCTTGCGTGCGCGGTCGAGGGCGCCGCGCTGAGCGCGCGGCTGCGCGAGACCACGGTGCTGCCCCAGCGCGGGCTGACGCTGGGACAACGCATCGCCGCCGCGTACGCCGATACCGCCGCGGTGGTCGGTCACCAGCCGGTGTTGCAAATCGGGATGGACACCCCCCAGGTCGATGCGAAGCTGCTCAGCCATTGCCTGGAGCGGCTTGAGGGCGACGGCGTGGATGCCGCGCTCGGGATGGCCACCGATGGCGGTTGGTGGGTTCTAGGCGTGCGACGACCCGAGCTGGCCGATCTGATCGTCGATATTCCGACCTCGCGCGCCGACACCGGGGCCCGGACCCTGGCTGCGTTGCGAGCCGCCGGCTGCCATGTCGTCGACTTGCCTGAGTTGTCCGATGTGGACACCTGGGACGACGCTGCCGCGGTGGCCGCTGCGGCGCCTCATGGTCGGTTTGCCGCCGCGGTAGCCATCCTGGACGGCCGCCGGTGATCGCCGAACACACGACGGTCTTCGATCCCGCCTTGGCCGGTCGGCCCGCGCAGCTCGTGGGCAAGGACGGGCGGATACTTCCGGTCGTCCCACAGCGCTGGCTGGCCCCGGCCGACGGCGAAGACGACTGGCTGCTGAAGCGCTGCACCGGGCCGACGGTGGATCTGGGCTGCGGTCCGGGTCGGTTGGTGGCCGAGCTGACCGGACGCGGCGTCCCGGCGCTGGGCGTGGACTGCTCGCCCATCGCGGTACGGCAATGTCAGCACCGCGGCGCCGCTGTGCTGCATCGCGACGTGTTCGCCACGCTGCCCGGCGAAGGACGCTGGCACCACGTGCTGCTGGCTGATGGCAACATCGGCATCGGTGGGGACCCGGTGCGCTTGCTGCGCCGCTGCGCAGCCCTCCTCCGAAGCGGGGGCACGATGCTGGTCGAGGCCGAGCATCCAGGAGCTGGGCTCTGGCGGGGAGCTGCCCGGCTTCAGGTCGCCGGTGGCGCCGCGGGTCCCTGGTTTCCGTGGGCGGTCGCTGAGCTGCCGGTGCTGGCCGCGCTGGCCGCGATGGCCGGGCTCCAGGCGGGGGACCGGTACCGCGAGGACCGTTGTTTTGTCGAGCTGCATCACGTCAGCGGACGGTAATTCCTGGCACGCTGCCCGGCAGCTAGCGTTAAGGCCCATGACCGTATTGGATCGGTGGGTCCGACGGGCAACCGAGCACCCCCCACCGGGTCCCTTCCGGGCCGGCTTCTGGCGCAGCCCGCTGCGCGGCCCCTGGTTCACCGCAGTACTCAGCGTGGCGCTGCTGCCCGGGATCACGCTGATGTTCCTGACGGGTCTGGCGTCCTACGCCGCCTACAATCCCAACCTGGCGCCTGGCAACGACACCACCCCCGACAAAGGGTTGCTCGGATCGTGGCTGCCCGGGTGGCCAGCCGGGCCGTCCTGGCTGTACTGGGTCACCCAGGGTGTGCACGTCACGCTCGGCCTGGTGCTCATCCCGATCGTGCTGGCCAAGCTGTGGTCGGTGCTGCCCAAGCTGTTCGAGTGGCCACCGGCCCGCTCGCTGACGCACCTGGTGGAGCGCGCCTCGCTGCTGTTGCTGGTCGGTGGCGCGGTGTTCGAGCTGGTCACCGGTGTGATGAACATCCAGTACTTCTACGCCTGGCCGTTCGGGTTCTACCAGGCGCACTACTACGGGGCGTGGGTGTTCATCGCCGCGTTCGTGGTGCACGTGGCATTCCGGCTGCGCCTGATGGTTACCGCGCTGCGGTCTCGCAGCCTGCTCCGTGAGCTGCGCACTGCGCTGGAACAGACCACCGCCGAGCCGCCCGACCCTGATCACCTGGTCTCGGCGGATCCCGCCCCGCCGACCATCTCGCGGCGTGGCGCGCTGGGCATGGTCGCGGCCAGCTCGCTGGCGCTGCTCGGGCTCAGCGTGGGCCAAGCCATCGGTGGGGCGGCCCGGTCGACCGCGCTGCTGGCACCCCGCGGGCAGGATCTCGGAGCGGGCCCCACCGATTTTCAGGTGAACAAGACCGCCGCGATGGCCGGGATCGCCCCGGTCGATGACACTTGGCGCCTCGAGCTCAAAGGTGCGGCGAGCCGATCTCTCTCGCGGGCACAGCTGCTGGCGTTGCCGCAGCACACCGCCCGGTTGCCGATCGCTTGCGTGGAGGGCTGGTCCACCGGCGTGCAAACCTGGACCGGGGTGCGGCTAGCTGATCTGGCGACGCTCGCCGGTGCGACGCCCGGCGCCTCGTTGTTCGTCGAATCGCTCCAGCGCGGTGGCGGTTTCGGCTCGGCGACCCTGTCCGCCGGGCAGGTCAGGGCCTCCGATGCGCTCCTCGCACTGCGGGTCAACGGTGCGGACCTGACCCTCGACCACGGATTCCCGGCCCGGGTCGTGGTGCCTGCCCTGCCCGGCGTGCACAACACCAAATGGGTCACCCGCATGACTTTCCTCGCCGGATCAGCGCCATGACCCGCCGCGAATCCGGGCAACTGCTGGCGCTGCTGGCCAGTTTCGTGGTCGCCGGCTATGCCGGGATCCGATTACTGGCGGGCACCCCGGTCGGAGTGGGCACCTGGTTCGTCGGTAGCGCGGTCGGTCACGACCTGCTGCTGTTCCCGCTCTACGCCGGGTTGGACGCCGCGCTGGTGATGCTGTTGCGCCGACGTCCGGCGTTGGCCACCGTGGGCGGTGTGCGATGGCTGAACTACCTGCGGGTACCTGCCATGGTTTCCGGTGTGCTGTTGCTGGTGTGGTTTCCGCTGATCCTCGGGCTGCCCACCGCGATCCAGGATGCCTCCGGATTGCCGGCGCCACCGCTGCTACGGCACTGGCTCGCGGTCACCGCATTCCTCTTCGCGATCTCCGGGGCAGTCTTGACGGCGCGTTTCGCCTCCACCCGGCGCGCTGCGGCATGAGCGCGGCAGCCTCAGTGCTCGTTGTCGATGATGACGTGATGGTGCGGGATGTCGTCGGCCGTTATCTCGGCCGCGCCGGCTACCAGGTCACCGTCGCCGGGGACGGTGAGCACGCGCTGCGCGAAGCGCAGGCCTGCCCGCCCGATCTCGTGGTACTCGATCTTATGCTGCCTGGCCTATCTGGCCTCGAGGTGTGCCGGCTGCTACGGGCCGCCGGGCCGGTGCCGGTCGTCATGCTCACTGCCCTGGGTGAGGAGGAGGACCGCATCCTCGGTCTGGAAATGGGCGCGGACGACTACATCACCAAACCGTTCAGCCCCCGTGAGTTGGTGCTGAGGGTCGCCTCGGTGCTGCGCCGGGCTCAGTTTCCGGGGCCGGTGACCCAGCAACCGCCGATCACCGACGATGGGCTGACGGTGGACATCGCCGCCCGGCAGGCTGTGCTGGGTGGGCAGGAATTGGCGCTGACTGTGCGGGAGTTCGACCTGCTGGCTTTCCTCATCCGGCACCCGGGTCGGGCCTTCACCCGCAGCGAGCTGCTCGAGCAGGTCTGGGGTTGGACGTTCGGCGATCATTCCACGGTGACCGTGCACGTGCGGCGGTTGCGGGAGAAGCTGGAGACCGACCCCACCGCGCCCAGCCGGATCGCCACGGTGTGGGGTGTGGGCTACCGCTACGACCCCACGCCGGCTGAGCCGGCAATCAGATAGGGCCGGCTGAGCCGGCAATCAGCTAACCGCCGGCTGAGCCGCCGGCTCAGCCGACATGGAGGCATATCGGGGATTCAGAGGCCGCTGTCAACCCGATATGTCTCCATGTCGGGGAGTGAGAGAAAGGGGGTGAGCCCGCGGTGCTCGAGGAGCTGCGCCATGTGGGCCCGATCGCGCTGCTGTGCACCCTGCCGGTGGCATTGCTCGGCGCATTGTTGCTGCACTTCATGCGCCGGTATTCGATCACCGCCGCGGTCACGGTGTTGGTACTGGTACCAGTGGCTGCGACCCTGGCCGGGGTACTGGGGGTCAACGGGTGGATGTTCACCCCGGTGCTGAGCACGGAGCTCGCCGTGGCCGCCGCGGTGGCGGCGGTGAGTGTGCCGACCGGGCTGGTGCTGGGGCGGGGTATCGCGCAGGAGGTGACCTGGCAGCGGGAGGCCCGGGCCCGCGACCGGGCGGCCGAATCGGCGCGGCGCGAGCTGGTCGCGTGGATCAGCCATGACCTGCGCACCCCACTGGCCGGGATCCGCGCGATGACCGAGGCGCTGGCCGACAGCGTGGTGACCGATCCGGCCGAGGTCGCCCAGTACGCTCAGCGCATCGGCCAGCAGACGCAGCGGTTGAGTGCCATGGTCGATGACCTTTTCCAGCTCTCCCGGATCAGCTCTGGGGCGCTGCGCTTGTCGTTGTCGGCGATCCCGCTGGGGGATGTCGTCTCCGAAGCTCTGGCCGCCGAAGCGGTCATCGCCGAACGCAAGGGCGTCCGGCTGCAGGCTGACGCCGGCACTGACTGGCCGATCGTGCAGGGCAGTGACCCTGAGCTGGCACGGGTGGTGCGAAACCTGCTGTCCAACGCCATCCGGCACACACCGCCGGATGGCACCGTGGTGGTCGCCGCGGGAGCCCGTAACGGGCAGGCGTGGCTCCGCGTCGACGACGCCTGCGGCGGCATCCCCGAGCAGGACCTGAGCCGGGTCTTCGACGTCGCCTACCGTGGCAACCCCGCCCGTACCCAGGTGGCCGCCGAAGAATCCGGTGCCGGCCTTGGCCTGGCCATCGCGCGGGGACTCGTGGAGGCCCATTCCGGACGCATCGAGGCCCGCAACCACGGCCCAGGCTGCCGCTTCGAGATCCAACTCCCGCTGGCCGCTACCCCCGACTGAGCCTTTCCGCATTCAGCGGGCTCAGCGGGGCTATCCGGGTGCCGGTAACCCCGCTGAGCCCGCTGAATGCGGTGAGCTGGCCGTACCCGGCTAGGCACCGATGGGTTGCTCTTCGCAGCGAAGGACGTGCGAGGTAGGGCCTCGTGTCCCTCGCGAGCAGTGAGCAGGGGACAGCGAGCGCATTAACAATTCGGCGGGGACGTTTATCGCGGGGATTCGGCACCTAACGTGCTGGCCGAGCCTGCCTGCAACTTTGGAGAATCCCGTGCGTATTTCCCCGTCCCGCTGCGTGCGCCTGCTTGTCTTCCTGCTGGCCGCAGCACTGAGCGTGCCGGCGCTGGTGGTTGTCGCGGCGACGCAGGCCCACGCCGCGGCGACCGCGCCGCTCAACGTCGTCGTACGGGTGGGCGACGGGACCGCCGCGTTGAGCAATGTCTCGACAGCGGTATTCCTCGACGAGTACGCACCGGACGGCACCCGGGTGCGCAGCACACCGCTGCCCACCGCGGCGGCGGGCAACAACCGGCCGCTGACGATGAGCGGCTCGGCGACCTCCGAGGGTGCCCTCGCGCAGTCCAGCGACGGCCGCTACCTGACCCTGGCCGGCGGCACCGCCCCCGGACTCACCTCCGTCGCCAGCACGAGCGCATCGACCACACCGCGGGTGATCGCCCGCGGTGACGCCGGCGGCGCCATCGACACCACCCCGTTCAAGCGACCCGAGAACGGGCAGTTCCGTCCCGGCAGCGACTTCCGCGAGTTCTTCTTCGACGAGACCGGTGACACCAACGCCCTCAGCGCCGCCAATGTGGACCTCGGTGGCTGGGGCAGCGTGCTCAAGCTCATCCAGGACCGACCGACCGCCGATACCGGCAAGCTGTCACTGTTCTACAAGGGTGCCCAGGCGCATACCGGCTTCGACAACCTCGCCTTCACCGATGCCGGCCAGCTGGCCGTGGTCGAGGACGCCGGCGGCCTGCTGCGCACCCAGCGCAACGCGCTGGACTCCGGGTTCCTGTTCGACGTGACCCAGAGCTACGCGGCCGGCCGCCAGCCACTGCGCTTCCTGGCCGAGGGCCGCGACCCGCCGGCAACGCTGGACTCGGGCTTCTCCGGTATGCCTGGCTTCCAGAACGACGGCGACAACGAAATCACCGGTCTCCACGTCTCCGATGGTGACGCCGGTATCGGCGCCAACCCGACGTGGGAGATCATCCCGGCGCTGCGCTGACGAGCGCAGGCTGCGGGGGCGTCGCACCCGATGAACCCTGCGACGCCCCCGCGGGGGCTTGCTCAACCAGGTAACACTGCGAAGCCTTCTTTCGCGGCCGCGCTGCGGAGACTGGCGTCGAAAACCGCTACCGTGCGGCAGCCCGGGATGGCCTCCGCTGCGGCCTTCGCGCTGGCCAGCTGGACCGCGTCGTAGGCGGGCAGACCGTGCACCCCGACCAGCCGGGAGGCGATCTCCAGGACCGGCCCGGTCGCGGCCAGGACGGCAAAGCGCGGCCGATCCTGCGCGGACCCGTGGTAGTCAGCTTCGAAGGCGGCGACGAGGATCCCAGCGTCTCCCGGGCGCAGCTCGCCCATCCGGTGCTTACGCCAGATCGCTGCCGGTACCTCCACCCTGGCCAACGCTGATACGACGAGACTGTCTTGGCTGCGGATCAACTCGTGGTCCTGCTCATCGGCGTAGAGCTTCACCAGCGCTGAGGAATCAGCGAAGACGATCATTCGCGGGCCTCGCGGACCAGATCCGCGAGTTGGTGACCTTGGCCTGCGCGCCGGCGCGCGCCGGCGCCGTCATCCTCGGCCGGCCGGGGCCGGGGTGGGCCGACCGGAGCGAGCAGGCCCGCAGCGGCCAGCCGTTCGCGCACCCGGAGAGATTCGTCGTCGGTCAGTTCCGGGTCGGTGGCGGCATCGAGGACCCGCGTGACGAACTCGTTGATGCTGCTTCCACGTTGTTCGGCGGCGCGACGGATACGGGCCACCAGCTCGTCGGAAGCGCGCCATGTCACCTGTGCCATGCCTGCATGCTAGCAGGCGTGACACCGCGACACTGGCCACCGATCTGCTCCCGGTAGCGTGGGCTGGTGACCGACGGGCCTTACCGCTGCGTTGCCCATGTCGCAACGGGCCTGTTCCGGGCACTGGATCTACGAATCGACGTCGTCGGCGCAGAGCTCATCCCGGCGACCGGTGGCGGCGTGGTGGTGATGAACCACACCGGTTTCCTCGATTTCGCACTCGCCGGGCTGCCGTTCTGGCGTGAGCGGGGACGGTTCGTGCGTTTCATGGCCAAGCAGGAGGTGTTCACCCATCGCGTGATGGGGCCGGCGATGCGTGCCATGCACCACATCCCGGTCGACCGCGCTGCGGGGGCAGCATCGTTTCGTGCTGCGGTCGAGGCGCTGCGGGGGGGCGAGATGGTGGGGATCTTCCCGGAGGCGACGATCAGCCGCAGCTTCTGCCTCAAGGAGTTCAAATCCGGCGCCACCCGGATGGCGCGCCTGGCG
>CAXUFG010000242.1:0-7647 GCA_964250265.1 uncultured Pseudonocardiaceae bacterium
CTCCCGCACCGGCAGCCACCCCGATCCTCCCGGAAGCGGATCCATCACCAACCACACCAGCCCACCGCGCACCTACGCCCGTTGGTGGCCAACGTCGGCCCTGGCTACTCATCACCTCCGCCGCCGCACTGGTGATCGGCGCGGGTGGCCTGGGATACGCGTTACTGAAGCCCTGGGCGGTCGGGGCGAGCACCAAGGCACCCGGGTTGATGCTGTCAACCTGTCAGGTCAAGAACGACGAGACCTACACGGCCAACGCCTCAGGGTTCGAGCCCGGGGAGAACGTCCGGTTCTCCTGGACCGGCCCGACCAACGGCGTGATGGGCGCGTTCCCCGCCGACTCCGGGGGCAGCAGGTCACCCGGGGGAATCATCGAACGGGATCCTCCGGGGACCTACGCCATTATCGCCACCGGACTGAGATCGGGACGTACCACCTCGGCAGGACTGGTCGTGGCCGGCGCCGACGCGGCACGGCTGAAGCTGTCAACCTGCCAGGCCAAGGTCGACGATAGCTACACGGCCAGCGCCTCAGGATTCGCTCCCGGGGAGAACATCCGGTTCTCCAGGACCGGCCCGACCAACGGCGTAATGGGCACCTTCCCCGCCGACGCCGCTGGGGCTGGGTCGCACGGAGAAAACCTGACAAAGAACGCTCCGGGGACCTACACCATCACCGCCACCGGGCTGAGATCGGGACGCACCGCCTCGGCAGGGCTCCAGGTCCTCCAAGCCGGTGGCTGAGTTCGATCGGGCGCTGTGGCCCGGACCCGCGCGCGCCGGCGATCTAATTCGCCGATTTTTGCCCATTGCCGTCTCTCGTGGGACTTGACCCTCCTTTAGAGAAGCTATGCACAATCGTGTCTTGAGCCCAGCGTTCGCTGAATCCGGCAAGAAATGCGATTCCCGCAAAGAATAGACCAACGTCAGTCTTTTCGCTGGCTGACGGAATTGCCATCGGCACCAGGCCACCCAAGATCAAAACGTACAGGACTGCGCCTAACACAGCGCCCACAACGGGCCGGAAACCCCCAGCCAAAATAGTCACTCCAAGCCCCAGGTCGTTACGGACGTGCAGGTGCTCCCCACGCGTTATTCTGGCCATCACGCTCAAGAGGGCACCAACAGCGCCGGTGGCCAAACAGACCGCGAGCACAGAATTGTTCGCCACGTGACCCACGTTGAACCTGGACTGCGCCACAACCAACACAAGGAACGCGACCAGCACCAGACCGATCGGCAAGCCGATGAGATACCCGGTAAGAGCTGTTTTGATCGAACACTCCCGTAGCTTCTGCTCTATTGCTCGGCACTCCACATCAGCCGAGTCGATGGCCGCTTTCATCCGGTCTCTGGACTGTTCGGCCGAGGCCCGAGCTTGGCCCTCCAACGCGTCCTCGCGAGGTGCGCTGACCGAATCAAGAACGTTCAGCAGGTACAATAATGTCGTGTAGATATCCTGGACAAGAACGTCCTGCGAACGACCCTTGAGCAAAACGGAGCTTTCGCGCTGATGACGGCGCAGCGTCATCACAACATAGGCGAATCGCGGGAGAACATTCCCACTGTTATATGATAGAAAGATATTGGTGCGGGCCGAGGGTGATCGACGGCGCCGCAGTCGATCACGCACCGCGCCAGCATCGCCTGTGTCGCGCGCCGCTTTCTCACTGACCAGTATGGCTCCGGCGCGAACGTATTGCGCGAAGTACGTTTCTTTGACCTTACAGTTGTTCGCTATTTCAAATTCTCGTAGCAGACGCGCATACCGCGGTCTGCACGGTTCCTTCCATGCGTCGATCAAGTCATGCAGGGCGGGAGACTGCTTGGCGGGACCACCGGCGCTCGCCACCCGTGGCGCGGCCTCTGCCACGACCGGCGGGGTGCTTGGTCGCTGAGCAGGCGATGCAGGTGGCTCGACGGCGACGCTGTCCTCGACCAGCGACGGATGAGAGATGGGCTGTACCGTCATGATCGCTCCTGTCCCCTCGACCCGCCGTGGCGGTGGTAAGAGAGCGGTGCGACGCGCTGAAATACGTGCGCGCGATATTATGTACGCCTCATAGCCGCTGCCGAGCAGGCCGCGGGGCTCGGCGGCCGCGCCTGGAGATCACGGCCTCCCGGGCGCCAGACCCGCCAACTGTGAATGTCTCCGGCGAGCCGGTGCGTCTCGGCAGGGGTTTGCGGGCATCATATGGGGCCATGTTCACCTTCCGGCAGCCCTTATACGCGCGATTCGGTTACGCGCGACCCGGCAGCGACCGGTCCGGCGGTGTCGACGGACGCAGGTTGTGGACGAGCGGCGCTGTCACGGCGGTGATCGTGTTCGGCCTGACGATCGCCGCGTTTCTCCTCGTCCACGGCATGCTGAACTATCCGCTCCTCGGCATCCGGGGAGGTGGCGCGGTGGTCTACGCAAGCATGTTCGGCTACGCCGGCGGTGCGGCGTTGGTGGCGATGCTGGCCACTGCCGCGATGCGCTTCCTGCTGTTGACCACTCCACGACCGAGGTGGTTCTTCGGCTGGCTCGGTGGGGTCGGCACAGCCATCGCGGTACTGCTCCCCCTGGCATTGTCCCAGGACCCAGCGGCCCGGCTGGCCACCGCGACGGTCAATCTGGTCCTGGGGCTGGCGATCATCGGCCTGGTCCGCAGTACCGCCGCCAGCCCCCGCCCGGACGGCTCGGCGGAGCTGCCATAGACCCTCGGTCGTGCGGGACTTGCAGACACTTCCCAAAGCACATCTTCATCTGCACTTCACCGGCTCAGCGCGGCTCAGCACGGTACGTGAGCTTGCTGACCAATACGGAATCAGCCTTTCATCTGCGTTAGTGAACGAAGAGTTCGGCTGGGGGGACGGCAGCCGGGACTGGTCTTATTTCCAGGGCCGATACGACGCAGCGCGGCAAACGATCCGATCCGCGGAAGACGTGCGCCGGATAATTCGGGAGGCCGCTGAAGACGACGCGGCGGAGGGCTCTGGATGGTTGGAGCTGCAAGTTGATCCCCGTTCGTACGCGCGTCACCTAGGCGGCGTGAACCCAGCCGTGGAAGTAATGGTGGATGCGTGCCAGGACGCGTCCCGGACCACGGGTGTCGGGATCGGCCTGGTGCTGGCGGTGAGCTGGGACGCGTCGCCCGAACACGCCGAACATGTTGCACGGATCGCGGCCCACTACGCGCACCGCGGCGTCGTCGGCTTCGGCATCTCCAACGACGAGCGGCTGGGCGAACCGGACACCTTCGTCCCGGCTTCCCATATCGCGCGTGATGCGGGGCTGCTCGTGACGCCGCACACGGGTTTCTACACCAACCATCTCCACGTGCGCCGATGTGTCGAACTGCTCGGAGCGCGCAGGATAGGCCACGGAATCACCGCCGCGCTGAATCCGCCTACCCTCGAGATGCTGGCCCGAAGCCAGGTCACCATGGAAATTTGCCCGACTTCCTATCTGCCGCTCGGGGTGCTTCCCTCACTGGCAGAGGTCCCCGTCGGCGCATTTCAGCAGGCCGGGGTTCCGGTGGCGTTGGGAGCCGATGACCCGCTGATCTTCGGCACCCGACTGGTCGGACAATACGAGATCTTGCGAGGCGTCCACGGTCTCGACGATCAGGCTCTCGCAGATCTCGCCCGTCAAGCCGTGTGTGCCGCTACCGCCCCCACGGAGGTGACGGAGCGGCTTCTCGCCGGCATCGACGTGTGGGTTCAATGAGTGCCGCTGGGCCGTTCACACCGCTTCCCATGTCGCCGTCAACTCAGGTGAGCGGGCCAGTGTCTGGTAGACCACGCAGTACCGCTCGGTGAGGCACTGAAGGGTGTCCAGCTGGTCGGGGCTGGCGTCGGTATCGAGGTCGAAACGGACCCGGATGGCGCGGAAACCCACTGGCGCCTCCTTGGACACCGCCAGCGTGCCGCGGAAATCAAGCTCGCCCTCGACGTGGACCGTGCCACTCCGTACTGGGATCTCAAGGGAGGTCGCGACCGCACGCAGCGTCACCCCCGCGCAGGCGACGAGGGACTGGAGGAGCAGGTCGCCCGAGCAGAGCGACAGGCCGTCGCCCCCGGTAGCGGGGTGCAGGCCCGCCTCCGCCAAGGCACGGCCCGTCTGCACCGAACACGTCACTCCGTCGCCGACAGTGCCTTCGGCTCGCAACGTGACCAGCGCGGCTTCCGGCTCGGCGCGGTACCGCTCCTTCAACGGATCCTGAAGGGCACGCATCTCCTGCTTATTCATCACGTCATGCTGGCACGCCGTCCGGTGTGGGTGCCGTGGGTGGTGGTCGCCGGGACCTTCGACTCGGGTCTCGGTCAGCGATCATGCAGACTCGCGCATGACGCGGCGAACTCATCACGCCACCACAGGCCGCCCACCACGTCGGGTAGGGGGTCTGGTCGATCTCGCGCATGGGCCTGGTGTGCTTTCTAGACTTGAGCCATGACCGAGACCTCTAAGCCCTTCTGGCGAGGTATCAACCACCTCGCGCTGATCACCAACGACATGGACGCCACCACGCGGTTCTGGCACGGCGCGCTCGGGGCGCGGCTCGTCGCGCACCTGGGCAACGAATCCTTCCGGCATTACTTCTTTGAGTTCGGTGACGAGCAGACCGTGGCCTTCTTCGAGTACCAAGGCGTTGCCGTAGAACGGTTCCAGGTACCGGCTGGGGTGCCGGACCGGCGCAAGGCACAATTTGATCATCTATCGTTCAACCTTCCTGATGAGAACGCCCTGGAG
The DNA here is from genome assembly GCA_964250265.1 of uncultured Pseudonocardiaceae bacterium. Taxonomy (GTDB): domain Bacteria; phylum Actinomycetota; class Actinomycetes; order Mycobacteriales; family Pseudonocardiaceae. The sequence continues at coordinate 4,735 of CAXUFG010000242.1, forward strand.
GAGCTACGGGCCCGGCTGAAGTCGCACGGCTGCGAGGTGACCGACGTCATCGACCACGGCTTCGTGCGCTCGATCTACTTCAACGACCCCAATGGGATCGCGCTCGAGGCATCCTGGTGGGTCGTTGACCCAACGGGGCGGATCGCCGACTACGACGACCCCACGCTGTTCTCCGACCCCAACCCCGTCCCTGCGGTGCGGGAGCTAGCCCGCGACGGGGTGCTCTCTTCGGTGCCGCAGACGACGCTGTCCTCCGACGAGATCGTCGACCCGGCCTAGTCCTGCTCCTACGCGACGACAGTCGCACGAAGTACCTGGCGGGCGACCCTGCGCGAGAGCCTGTCTCGTGGATCTTCGGATGGAGTCGGGTTCGCTCTGACTCTCCCGAACTCAACAGCAGAGCTGTTCTGGGCGGCCTGGGCCGCGCGGCGTTCCACATCGCGTCACCTGCTGACCTTGTTCGCGCATGTGATGCAGGTCCTTGCCGCTGGGCGGGCGGCAAGCCGATCTGCCGAGATCGGACCTCCGCAGCGCTCGCACACCCGGTACTCACCGGTCACTATCCGCTGGGCGGCTCGGTCGAGGTCCGCGAGGTCGACGCGTGCGTGCCTCAGCATGGCCTGTACCTGGGCCCGTTCGAACGCGACCGTGGCGCCCTCCGGATCGTGCTCGTCGTCATTGGTGGTGAGGGCTGACGCTTCGACGATGCCGTCCCACTGGCGCATCAACGAGTCGATCAGCCGCACCGTACGAGCACGTTCCTCGCCGATCAGCAATCTTGCGGCCCGCCGCTGCGCTGGTGAGAGTCCGGCAGGCTCGGTGGGATCGTCCACGACAAACCCGAACCAAACGCACGAGCTACCCATTCCGTCAGTCGCTCATTCTGATCGAACCGCATGTGTCCGCCGTCCCTGCTGGTGCAGGCTGCGGGCCGGCGACCCGATCGATCCGATTGGTTGGAGCTCGTAGGTCAGAGCAGGGAAATCTCATGGCCGGCGTCGACACTGACCGGCCGACTTTCGTCGACGACCAGTGAGAGCCACCCAACGTCCGCGCTCAGCGGCAGCCATTGCGTGCGCGGTTCTGATTCTCGGCGCGTCACTATGCATCCAGCTCTCGGCCGCGATCGCCAAGGGGCTGTTCGCCACCGTGGGTACGGTCGGTGTGAGCGGGCTGCGCATGGGGATCGCCGCGGTGGTTCTCCTGGTGCTCATCCGGCCGGTGCTGCCTGGCCGGTCCCGGCGTGAGTGCGCCGGCATTGTCCTATATGGCGCGGCCATGGCGGCGATGAACGTGCTGTTCTACAACGCCGTCGCCAATGTCCCGCTTGGCATCGCGGTGACGCTGGAGTTCCTCGGTCCGTTCTTCGTGGCGTTCTTCGGTACTAGGATCAGGTGGGAGTCGGCGTTGATCGGCGCGTTGGTTCTGGATCAGCGCCTTACCGCCGCGGTCGGGGTTGGGATCGCGCTCGTCGTGGTCTCTGGCTCCGCGGTCACGTGGCTCGCTGGTGCACGGCGCGCCACCGGCGCTTCGATCCGACCAGCCGGTCCGGGCTGCCCTCGTACGCTTTGAGCGTGGCGTTCCCCGATGAACTGGCCGCGGGATTGGCGGTCGTGGCCTACGATCCGGCCTGGCCGCAGGAGTTTCGCGCCCTTGCCTGCAGACTCCAAGCAGCGCTTGGACCTCTCGCTCGGGGTATTGACCACATCGGATCTACCGCTGTCCCGGGTCTGGCTGCCAAGGAGTGCATCGACATCCAGGTCCGGGTCGATGACCTCGATGGGAAGCCGATCCTGGCTGCCTTCGCCACGATCGGCTTCCGCCTTCGACCCGAACCGTGGAACCGAGTCGAGATCACCGCCGGCAAGCGGTGGCAGAAACTGGTCTTCGCGCCACCCATCGGCGAGCGAGCCAGCAACGTGTACGTCCGAGAGACGGCCAGCGCCACCACCCGACGCAACTTACTTTTTCGAGACTTCCTCCGAGCCGACGACCCAGCCCGGGACGCCTGGGGGGATTTCAAGCAACGGCTCGCGCAGAGCGCCACCAACGTCTACGACTACGGCCAGATCAAGTCTCCCGCCACCGAGATCCTGATGATCGCAGCCGAGGACTGGGCCCGCCGTACGGCATGGACGTCAGCGCTGTGACCCCAACGTTCAGTCCCGCAGGTCGATCACTTCGGCGGCAGCGACCTGGCGTAGCCGACACCGTGCTTGATCCATTCCTCGAGCTCGTCGTCGGTCGCGTGCGCATCGATGTCAATCCGCAACCAGCCGCCCATCTCGCGTCCGCGCATGACGAACCGACTCGCCCGCGGATCGACGATGAGAGCGTCGGCTTGAGCCGGATCGACGCGAAGCAGGAGACCACCCTGACCGCTCGCGCTGACGGCCATATGCCCGGCCACCATGAACGCCAGGCCGCCGAACATGGGCATCTCGACAACTCCGGGCTCGCTGGCCAGAATCTCACGCAGCCGATCGGCTAGGTCGACGTCGTAAGCCACGACGGCAGTATGCCGGGGCAACAGGTTGCTTGACCATGCCCGGTCGATGACACTCTGGTCACCCGTCACGCTCACGCGGCCAGTCGCTCCAAGACGAGACTGTGGCGGTGGAGGCGCCGATTGCGGAGTCGCTGCGGTTGACGCGGGGCTCCGCCTTCGCTGTCAAGCGGGGCCGCGCTCGTCCGCAGAATGACACGTGGATAGCGGCTGCCTGTCTGGTCTATGACGTTCCCCTGGCGAGTCTGAACGTGAAAGACTTTGCTGATTTCGTAGATCACGAAGGTCTCGAACTGATCAGCCGCTGAGTTCTTCGCAGACGAGCCCAGGCTGGTCAATGGCGGTAGCGGTGGGATTTGAACCCACGGAGGGCGTGAACCCTCACGCGCTTTCGAGGTCTGCGACCC
>CAXUFG010000243.1:0-7634 GCA_964250265.1 uncultured Pseudonocardiaceae bacterium
CCGGTCCGGCGCTGCGCTGGCCAGGGCACGAATCCCGTCCCAACTGAACTCGAACGCCCACCCCGATCCCACCGGCAGCGGCCCCGCCACCGGCAGCATCGGACGCATGAGCTCGGACATCATCTCCCCCGCGTTCTGGACCCGGTCAACGCCTCCGAGTGGGCTTTTCGGAGGTCTCCCGTTGGGTGGGAACGTTCACGGGGTCGCCGCGGGCGGCCTTGGCGGCCTCGACGGAAGCCTGCAAGGCGGTGATCAGATCGACCGACGGCGCCGGTTGCGCCGGTGCCGGCCGCGGCGTGATGTCCTGGCCCGTGGTCTTGGCTTCGATCACGGACAGCAACGCCTCGCGGTAGCCGTCGTGGTACTGCTCGGGCGCGAAGTCAGCCGACATCGCCTCGATGAGGGTGTCCGCCATCCGCTCCTCAGCGTCGTTGACGGCGACCTCCCGGTCCAGTACGTCGAACTGGGCCTTGCGGACCTCATCGGGCCACACCATCGTCTGCAGCGCCAGGACCTCGCCCCGCGGTCGCAGCACCGCCAGCGATTCCTTGCTCCGCACCGCGATCTTGGCCAGACCCACCCGCTGGGTACGGTCCAGGGCCGCGCGCAGCAGCTCGTAGGGCTTGCGGCCGGATGCCTCGGGCTCCAGATAGTACCCGCGTGCCATTGCCAGCGGATCGATCTGGTCGACCGGCACGAAAGCGACCAACTCGACGACCTTGGTGGTGGGCAGCGGGAGGTTGGCGAAATCCTCGTCGGTGAGCAGGACCGTCTCACCGGAGGGCAACTCGAAGCCCTTGGCCAGGTCGGCGTAGGCGACCTCCTCGCCGCACACCTCGCATACCCGGCGGTAACGCACCCGGCCGGCGTCCTCCTCATGCACCTGATGGAAGGACACATCGCGGTCCTCAGTAGCCGAATACAGCCGAACGGGAATGCTGACCATCCCGAAGGCCAGTGCGCCCTTCCATATCGCCCGCATCCCACCACACTGCGACACTCTGGGCCGCGTGTCCAGCCCGGCGCGGGATCAGCCGCCGCGCAACCGGCGCAGGCGCGGCTCGACCTGATCGAGGAGGACCGGACATGAAGCTCTCTGACCTACCGCTGCTCCTCCGCCAGATCAGGTCCGTGCTGGCCGCCCTTGATCAGCGGAACCTGGTTGCGGGCCGCTACAGCTCGAACGCTGCCCGGAGCGCGTTGTCGACTTGGTCCATCTCGTCCCGGGTGGCCGTGCCGAGCTGCTCGGTGAGCCGGGTGCGAGTCGGGCGGTCGATCTGTAGGGCAGAGGCCCATCCGAGGTTGCCGATCCGCACGGCAAGCAGCGATTCGGGGTCGGTGTCAACTATGTGCATCACGTAGACGGTCGGTAGTACGACGCTGGCGTTGATCGCATCCGCGGAGACGATCAACCGGGTCGTGGACTGACCGGCGCGGGTGACCACCGGCGCGTAGCGCCAGATCTCGCCTCGCCTCACCCAGCTTCGCCCAGCTCGGCGGCGACGGCGATCCGTTCAGCCTCGGCGTTGTCGGCGTAGTCGGGGTGCTCGGAGTGCCAGCGCTCCATGGCGGCCACGGCCTCGTGCATCTCATCCTGGCGGACCAGTCGTTCGAGATACCCCGAGGCGCCGCCGCTGGACTGCGCGCCGCACTGGCGTACTCGGTTGGCTATCCGACTATCGAGACTCACCGTCACACGTTCACGCATACGTAGCAGAGTACACCGGTGCCCGTTCGTCGCAATGTCCGTGGCATGGCGCTCACCGTGGCATCGGGGTCGGCATCGGTGGTTCGATGCGCGAGGACTCACCCTGGGGAGGCAGGCCGAGCAGGACGTCCACGCCGAGTTCGTGGCCAGCGGGAATCAGCGCGGCCGCGCGAGCGACTGCCGCGCCGGGGACGACTCTCCTCGATCGCGGTCATCACCAAGGCTTCGGCATACACCGACCGGGCGGTGGCGAAGCCAACGATCGCGGTCACATCGAAGATGCGGCCCCCGATCACGAAGCGGTGCGACGCGGCGGAAGGCCTGCCCGTTGGCGGACCGTGGCGACAGCGATCGCCAGCCGCTGCTTCTCCCCACCGGACATGCGGTAGCCGCGTTCGCCGACCAGGTGTCGTAGCCCTCATCGAGCGCCATGATCCGGTCGTGGATCGCTGCGGCGCGGGCGGCGGTGGAGTTGGGCCTCGGTGGCCTGCGGGTCACCGTAGTGCAGGTTGTCCCGGATCGAGGCGTGGAACAGGTGGGTTTCCTGGGTGACCATCCCGATCGTGGTGGCCAGCGAGTCGAGCCGGATCTGCCGGACGTCGAGCCCGTCGATGCACACCGCGCCCTCGCTCACGTCATAGAGCCGCGCCAACGCCGTGCGGTTCTGCACGTCCACAGCTCATACTCAGCGATCACTGGCGTCTTCATGCGAACAGCGGCTGACCGGGAGCGAGGATCCTTTCCGGGTCGTACCTATTCTTGGCAGTGGCCAGGGAGTCCCAGACTGGGCCGAAATGCGCCCGCCAGTCATCAGATGTCATCGGCAGCGCGTTGACCGGGTAGACCGTGCCACCCGCTGATTTCACCCGGCCATACAATGCCCCGTTGAGCTCGATCATCCGGGCGGTGGTTGCCGGATCACCGTTGCCGGTGCGCAGCATCGCGAACAGCCAGACCAGTTCCCCCGCTGGAACCCGCAGGAGCGGGGTGCGCAGCCGATCCGCTCGCAACGGGTACAGCAGGACCAGCCCGGAGTCGCCGAGATCTGCTCGGGTGGTGTGCGCGAGGGTCTCCTCGACGATCGTGCGCACCGATTCGTCGGGCAGGAACAGCGTCAGCCACGGGTGCGGATGGAACCAGCTACCCTCGGCTCGCAGTAGTTCCTCGCCCAGGCGCATCCGATCGAGGAACTCGAGAGAGGTGGTGTCCTCGACCTCCACTGTGTGCCGGTCGAACTCAAGGCCGGACAACAGCGCCTGCTCGTCGGGATAGGGTAACGGCGAGTAGTAGGTGCTCGCCTCCATCAGGTAACGCCAACGCTCGGTCCCATCGTCGAGAACGGCCTGGCCTTCCAGGTGGTCGAAACTGCCGCGGCGCACGGCCCTGCGCTGGTCGGCAAGAAAAGCGCCAATGGACCCATAGAGCAGCCGCCACCGGCGGGCACGCTGCCGAGCGGGCAGGACCCGGAGAGTGGCCCTGGTGATCACCCCGCACTGCGCCAGTCCGGCTCGCATCGCATCGAACAGGGCCGCATCGTGCGCCGGCGAGCACGTCACCACCTGGCCGGTACCGGTGACGACCTCCAGCTCGGCCACTGTGTCGGTCTGGGCGCCGTGATGATGGCTTGCCCCGCCGATCCCACCGACGGACAGGGTCCCTCCGACGGTGAGCTCGAGGTAGTCGGGCAAGACCGGAGGGGTGAGGCCGTGCTGAAGCGTCCCGGCCACCACGTCCCGCCAGCGCGCTCCGGCGTCGACGACGAGCTGCTCATCAGTGACCTCGTGCACGGTGCGCAGCGAGGTCATGTCCACCAGGACGCCACCCGCGACCTGTCCCTGCCCGAACGGGGAGTGTCCGGCACCTCGGGCGGCCACCGGTACCCCACGAGCGGCGGCGAACCGGATGGTCGCGGCGATGTCGGCGACTGAGGTTGGCCGGACGACGACGCGCGGCCAGGCCGTCACGATGTGCCCCCAGTCCCGCGCGGCCATTCCCAGCGTCGCCTCGTCATCCAGCACCTCTGGGGCAACTGGACGACGGTCGTCAGGCACAGCCTTGAAGTGGGCCACTAGCGCGGCTTTCAACTTTCCCATCCCCTCGATCATCCGGTTGCTCCCACGCTAGCGTCTTGGCGCCAACGGCGCTAAAATGGCGCTATGCCGAGTGTGCAGATCAAAGACGTCCCCGACGACACTCATGCCGTGCTGCGCGCCCGCGCCGGAGCCGCCGGCCAGTCGCTACAGGAGTACCTACGCGCCCACCTCATCGAGGAGGCCGCGACCCCCACTATCGATGAAATCCTGGACCGCGCCGGTGGGCGCAGCGGCGGGAACGTCACCATCGCTGACACCGTGGCGATCCTGCGCGCAGACCGCGACATCCATTGAACGGCTGCGTCGTAGACGCCGGTGTGCTGGTGCCGGCATTGTCCGCCGACAACCCAGACGGGGACCGCTGTCGCACGGCGCTACGAGCTAGGCGCCTGATCGCGCCGGAGCTGATCGACGTCGAAATCATCTCCGCGCTGCGCTGCCACCGGCGCGCCGGACGCCTGGACGACCGGCGCGCCGGCCTCGCGCTCACCGACCTGCGTGCCTTGCCAATGCGCCGGGTGTCGCATCGCCGGCTCGTGCGCCGTTGCTGGGAGCTGCGGGGCAACCTCACTGCCTACGACGCCGCCTATGTCGCCCTTGCCGAGCTGCTGGACCTACCGCTGGTCACCGCCGACAGCCGCCTGGCCGCTAGCCCCGACCTACCCTGCCGGGTGGAATTACTGCGCCAATAGAAGGCCCCCTGATCGCATGATCACCAGCGTGACGGTTGAAGATCAGCAGCCGGGTGGGGGTCCGGCGGCCTGACATCTCCCCGACCGCCTGGCACGCCTTCCTCACCTGCTGACCACGCTGACGAGCAGACCTCGCGCCGGATGCCGGATGCCGGCGTCGGGTAAGAATGGCGCCGTGAGTGAGCCGGTGAGCATCGAGACCAGGGTCAGCGGCAACACCAACGACATCGAGGCGCTCTACGGGCTGATCCAGGAGTTCTCCGGCCGGACCAGAGCGAGCTTCGCCAAGGTCAACCAGCGATTCGATGACCTTGAAGCCAAGTTCGAGAGCCTTGACAACAAGGTCGACGGCCTCGCTGGTCAGCTTGGTGAGGTATTGGAATTGCTGCGCAAGCAGAGCTGATCACCCCACGGTCGTTTCACGATCGCGTGAGTGGTCTGGCCGTCACGATGTGCCCCCAGTCCCGCGCGGCCATGTCTAGAGTCGTCTCGTCGTCCAGTACCTCCCCTCGTTAGCGTGGTGCCATGGCGCTGGCATCGGGTGCACCGCTGCCGGCCATCGACTGGTCTGCGGTGGCGCGGTGGGCCAAGGCTCGGACTGGGCCGGTGGCCCGGGTTCGGGTGACGGGCCGCACCCGGTTGGCCGGCGGTGCGGTGTCGGACTCGGTGGAGCGGCTTGAGGTCGCCGTACAGCTCGCCGACGGCGCGATCCTGACCGACGCACGACTGGGGCAACGCCCGCATCGGCCCCGCGATGCTCGACGTCGTCAACTGCGCACCCCCAGGATCAGCCAACCACGAGGCCTACCTGAAAGCCTGGGCGGAGATCACCGGCGCGCCGCTGAACCCGAGGACAGCCGCCATCGGGTTCTCCTGGGCAGCGGTCCACGTGAATGTGCAGTACCTGGGATGGGCGGCCCAACACCTCGGCCCGAGCCGGGTCGAAACGATGCTTGATCAGGCCGAAGCGGCCCGCGAGGAACTCGGGGACGCGCTGCGCGCCGGACCCGCGACGCACCGATGAACCAGGGACATCGATTGGCCAATTTTCGCGCTGGGTACATTGAAGGATAATTCGGACAGCGGGACTCTCCACAAGACCCATCAATTACTCACGTGGAGGACCCATGTCCCGCAAGCTCGCTCCTTGGTTGGTCGCCCTGGCCGCGGCCGGTACTGCGGCCGTCACCGCGGCGCCCGCCGCTGCCGATGTCATCATGCCGATCGGCCCTGACCAGTACTTTGTCGGCGTGGTCAATGACCATACCGATCATGCCACGATCTGGATGGACTGCGGCGGCCCGATCAGCCAGGGACACCCCCACCGCGGCCAGACAGTCGAAGCACTCATGGCTCCGGTGATCACCACCAGCGACGCCGGCTTCACCGGCAGCGCCGCCCACGCCATCGACGTGCGTTTCCCCACACCCGTGTCGGTCAACTCTCCGGTGGTGCTGCGCGCATACGGGGCGAAAGCAGAGATCCCGGTCAGCTTGACCCTGCCCTGCTCGGGCACTGGAAAGGTGGCGTTCGTACCCGACCCGACCAGCCCGACAGCACGACCCGCCACGGTCGACGTCTCTTTCGTCTCCATCGGGGTGCAGCCCTAGATCCCAACGCGCGAACGGAGCCATCGTCGGAATCCGCGTACCCGGGTCGACTCAGGAGGGAGGAACCCATGATCGGGCACGGCTAGCGGCCCGTACCAGCAGCGCGGAGTAGCCGAACAGCGCTGCGTCCTGCAGCAGCACCCACCAGCGCAGCGGCTGGGCCAGGTACACGCCGAAGCAGCCGCAGTTGCCCAGCGCCAGGTCCCGGGTGAACGCCTGCGCGGCCAGCGCGCTCCACAGCACGGAAGTGGCGGCGAACACCAACGCGGGGACGAGTGGCCGGCGGCCCGGTGCGACCAGCAGCCATCCCCCGCCGACCAGCTCGCCGGCCAGCAGCGCTACCGCGAGCGCCCAGGCCATGGCCACCCCGCCAAGCTGAAAGCTCGCCAGGACCCCGACGAACCCGGGCAGGTCGGCGAGCTGGAAGGCCGCCATCGCCACGAACAGCCCGCCCAACACATGGTGCAGGATTGCCCGCCGACCACGGATCACCGGCCGGTCGGCCGGTCGGGTCAAGGTGGTGCTCACCCACCCATGATGTCCGGGCTCAACGGCCGTTGGGGTGACGGTTCGGTGACGCCGCTGGGCCGCGTTGTCCGGCCGATTGGTAGACGGCGGCGTACGGTGGTGTGGTTTGGGCAGGTTCCGCCAGCCGTTCGGCGACGCCGGCTTAGCCGGCAAACAGACCGCGGAGGCGCGCTATGACCGTCAGCATCATCGTGGCGCTGGTCGCGATCGTGGCTATCGGGGCCTTGTGGCTGCTGTCCGGTTTCCGGGTAATCAGCCAGTTCGAGCGCGGTGTGGTGTTCCGGTTCGGCCGGGTCACCAGCGCGCCGCGGCAGCCGGGGCTGACCAGGATCACTCCCGGTGTGGAGAAGCTGCGCAAGGTCAACATGCAGATCGTCACGTTGCCAGTGCCCGCACAGGATGGCATCACCCGGGACAACGTCTCGGTGCGGGTCGACGCGGTGGTGTACTTCAGGGTCATCGACCCGATCAAGGTCGTGGTCGACGTGCAAGACTACCTGCAGGCCGTCTCCCAGGTCGCGCAGACGTCGTTGCGCTCGATCATCGGCAAGAGCGACCTGGACGACCTGCTGTCCAACCGGGAGCGCCTCAACGAGGGACTCGAGCTGTTGATCGACAGCCCGGCGCTGGGTTGGGGCGTGCACATCGACCGGGTGGAGATCAAGGACGTGGCGCTGCCGGAGACGATGAAGCGGTCGATGTCGCGCCAGGCGGAGGCCGAACGGGAGCGGCGAGCCCGGGTGATCAGTGCTGAGGGCGAGCTGCAGGCCTCGGAGAAGCTGGCGCAAGCGGCGGCGGTGATGGCCGACACCCCGGCGGCCATGCAGCTACGACTGCTGGAAACCGTCGTCCAGGTCGCCTCGGAGAAGAACTCGACCCTGGTGCTGCCCTTCCCCGTAGAGCTCCTGCGCTTCCTCGACGCGGGGACCAACCGCCAGCCCCTCAAACCCCCCGACCCCCCACCCGACCCGCATTCAGCGGGCTCAGCGGGGCTATCAGGAGG
>CAXUFG010000244.1:0-7632 GCA_964250265.1 uncultured Pseudonocardiaceae bacterium
CGCCCGATGTTGGGGTGCTCGGCGCGGTAGCGCTCCCAGTCCAGCTCCTCGAGATCGGCGTAGCCCTCGAACTGGCTGATGATGGCTTCCGCGCCTTCTGCGCCGTGGAAGGGGACGAACATCTTGTGGCTCATCTCGTCCCACATGCGCAGCTCGTCGTCGGTCAGCCCGAGGCGGACCCGCAGTGCGGCGCGACGGCTCCTCGGCAGCAGGTTCAGCACCCGCGGGGCGGTGCCAGCGATCCAGGCCACCATCATGTTGGTGTAGGCGTTGTTGCGCAGCCCACCTTCCTCGACGCCCGGATAGCACTCGTGGAACTCGTCGGGCCCCATCACCCCGTGGATCTCGAATCGGTCGCACTCGGCGTTGTATCGGGCGATCGAAGCCCAGAAGCGGGCGATTTCGAGCATGAGCTCGGCACCGTAGTCGCGGAGAAACGCCAGGTCTTCGGTGGCCTGGTAGTACTGCCAGACGTTGTAGAAGATCGCCGCGTTGACGTGGCGCTGGTTGTGACTGTGGTCGGGGTGCCACTGCCCGGACAGCGGGTTGAGGTGGACGACCTGCGTTTCCTCGGTACCGTCGCTGCCGCTTTGCCACGGGAACATCGCGCCCCGGTAGCCGGCCTCCCGCGCGGCCGCTCGCGCCTCGGCGAGGCGGCGGTAGCGGTACATCAACAGCCCGCGGGTGACCTCGGGCAGCCGGAAGTTGAGATAGGGGTAGACGTAGAGTTCGTCCCAGAACACGTGCCCTCGGTAGGCCTCACCATTGAGCCCCCGAGCCGGAACGCCCGCGTCGTGCCGGGCAGTGTGCCGCGAGCACACCTGCAGCACATGGCAGATGTGGAAGTGCAGCAGCAGCTGGACGCGCGGCTGGCGGGGCAGCTGGATGTCGCCGATGTCCCACAGCTCGGCCCACGCCGACTCGTGCTCGGTCAGCGCCGCGGCGAAGTCCGGGCAACGTCCGGTGTGCCTTCCGGCAGCGACCAGGGTCTCGGCGATCGCATTATCGTGTGAGGTGTACAGCGAGATCATCTTCTCCACGCGCACCGGGCTGCCCTGAACGACGTCGAAGGCGAGGACCTGCTGGATGTAGTCCTCCATCTGATACAGGCTGCGGGCAACCTCCAGCGGCTGGTCACCCTCAGCGTCGCGGAAGACGCGAGTGCGCGCGGCTTCGGCGATATAGATATTCGACTGCCGAGTCTGCACCTTCAGAGCGATGATCTCCGGGCCGAACGTACGAGGGGACACCGGGTTGAGGTGACGCCCCTCCAGCTCGCGGTAGCGGGAAACCATGTGGTTCGTCATGCGACCATCGAGTCCGGAGATCACTTCCACGCGGCCTGACCAGTTGTCCGGGGTCACCGTCCACTCGATGCCAGCCAAGTGGCTGTTAGCCATGCTCACGAAGCGGCGGCTGCGCAGGGTCGTCTCGCGACCGGCGCGGTCGCAGAACTTGATCGCGCGTTCCACCACAGCGTTGCGGATGTCATAGGAGTGGCGATAGGAGACCACGTCGACGTTGTCGAGCCGGATCGCTTCCTCGTCCTCGATCCTCAGCTTCAGCAGCAACCAGTTGGGGAGGTTGACCAGGTCCTCATTGAGGACCGGCCGACCGCCGAGGATGGTCGTCTCCCGGTTGAAGCAGCCGTGGGCGTACGTGCCTGGGTAATGGACCGTATTCGCGTCCTCCCACTCGGCCGTTCCACGGGTAGCGAAGTAGCCGTTGCCGGTCGAGGTCAGGGCCTCACGCAGACCTTCCTGTGCGGGGTCGAAACCGTCATAGGCGAGTGTGAAGTCCGGCACGGGTGCCCTCCCCGAAAGGTTGCGCGACTCAGCGGGCCAGCGTGTTGAGGAATTGCTCCACCTCAACGGTGGATTCCAGGACGAAGTCGGCGGCGGTGGGTCGGTCCCCCACTTCCGGATCGTCCGGGTTACCGACAATGATGCCGACGCCCCGCCCGGCCAGCGCGCGGAAGGCATCCTCATCGGTGATGTCGTCCCCGAGGTACAGCGGGACGACATCACCGCCGTCGAGATCCAGCGTCTGCAGCAGGTGCAGGACGGCCTTGCCCTTGTGCCAGTCGATCTTCGGCTGGACCTCGTACACCATCTTTCCTGCTGTCACCTTCAGCCGCCCGGAGTACTCCTCCAGCAACTCATCCACCAGCGCGCCGACCCTGGCGTGAGACTGCGGATCAGCAAGCCGGTAATGGACCGCGACCGAGGCCCGCTTCGGCTCCACCACCGCACCAGGAATCGATGCGACCTCAGCGAGGAGCCGGTCCCTGACCTCCGAGATCAGGTCTTCGAAGCCGGATGCGGCATCGTGGCCAATGGTGCCCTGCTGCGGACTCCAGATGTCGAAGCCATGGCTGCCCGCCACTACCAGGTCCTCGACGCCCATCAACTGCTGCACGACGGGTCGGTCGCGACCGCTGACCACGCACACCGAACAGCGCTGCGCGAGAGCCTGGACCACGCCCCGCATGCTGTCGGACATGACTGCTTCCTCGGGCCGATCGACGATCGGGGTCAGCACCCCGTCGTAGTCGAGGAACACGGCCGGCCGGCGGCCAGCCAGCCTTGCGGCGAACTGCTCACTATCACTTAGCGCGTCCGGCAGGTCGCGAACGGTGGAGGCCTGTGTGGTCACGGTCGTCGGCGGGTCGGCGTAGCTGCAGTTCTGGCCGGCATCGGCATATACCTACCTTGCGTCGAGGACGTCCACCGTGACGGACGAACGAAAAATGTCCCTTGCCCGGTCACCTTCCCACTTCCCACCGTTCGGGAACCACCGGATCATGGGTAAAGATCAGACCGGGCTGTCCCGCACCTCCACGCGTGCCCGCCGGGGCTTCAACTCCCGCGTCATCTGGACCGGGAAAGCGCTGACTCTCACCACCCGTGCGACAGGCTGCGACAGCGCAGCGGTAGTATTCAGTGAGGTCGTTCAGTTTCGGTGTTCGTGTGATCACGCCCGCGGGAACAGGTTGGTAGACGAGGGCCCGCGTCAACAGGACTCTGGCCAGCGCCACCAGGGTCGGCCGGGCCCCCACAAGGTGCGGGACCCATCACATATGAGGAGCACATCGCATGGCACAGGGAACTGTGAAATGGTTTAACCCGGAAAAGGGCTTCGGCTTCATCTCCCAGGACGGCGGCGGTAACGACGTCTTCGTGCACCACTCTGAGATCGACGCTGGCGGCTTCCGCAGCCTCGACGAGGGACAGCGCGTGCAATTCGAAATCCGCCAGGGCGACAAGGGTCAACAGGCCACCGGAGTGCGCACCGTCTGATCACCGTGCAATGGGAGCCCGCTCACCCCTGGGGGAGGCGGGCTCCCGGCATATCCGCCAGCTGCCCCGGAGGGCGACCTACTTGGCTGGGCCAGCCTCCGTGGCAGCGTCGAACTTCGCCAGGCTCGCTTTCGCGTCCCTGGCACGCTCCTGCAGCGATCGGTATTCCTGGTGACTCGTCAATCTTGTTTTCACCTTGAGGTCGAACACCTGTGGAGTGCGCCACGGTGATACCCACTTACTGTCTACCTCGACGGCGGCCTCTTTCTTGATCACGGCCATCCGCTCGTTCAGCTGCTCCAACTCCTGCCGCATCGCATCCACGCCACCTTGGGCTTCCGCGCCTTCCTGGCTCACGTGCTGCCCGGTGCCGTCAGGTGCCTGATCGCGCTGCGTGCTCTGGTCGTCGCCGGGGGGTGTCCCGAAGTCAGCGGCGTCAGCGTCTTGGTCGAGCAGCTGCTGCCGGGTCTTGATCCTGTCGCCCATGGTCATGCCGATGGTCCTAACCGGCGTTTTGATGATACCGAAAACGGCGCAGGCTAGGACGCCGTGCGCACGAAGAGTAGTCGGTCACCATGGACGCTACCCCCAATCGGTTCACCACGCCAACCGCTGCGGGTGCCCTGCCGCCCCCGTCCAGACCTTGCCACAGCCGCTTCAGCTCAGCTGGCCAGAGCGAGCGAGCGGCGGCCGGCTGTCCCGCACCGGCACCGGACGGCTCAGCCAGCCGGAAGCGCCTTCTTCCCGTACAGTCCAAAAGTACACAGATCACTACCGGTCCCTGCAGGGACCGCAATCCTCTCGCCCGCACCTCGCGCTTGGCGAGGTTGCCACCACAGCTCTCGGGGTCGCCGGGGGAATCAGGTCGAGGAGGTGGGGATGATGAGCCTCGCCGCCACATCCCGCGAAGGCGCCCAATGACCAAGGCACCCGGGAAGACGAGGGACGGGCCGGTTCAGGAGGTCGCACCCGCGCGAGGCACGCCTAATTCGGCCTCGCGTCAGCCGCGCAGTGACGATGTCCCGTCAGCCATCGAGGGCGTCAAGCATCCTCAACGGCCCTCGGACCACGTCGAGCAGCCCGGGGCTTTCGACTGGGACGAGCAGGAATCAGAGGCGCTACGCCGGGGACGCGAGAAGACCCAGCTCACGGTGTCCGCCGACTCCGTGCGGGTCTACCTCACCCGGATCGGCAAGGTGACGCTGCTCACCGCGGAGCAGGAAGTGGGGCTCGCTACGCGGATCGAGGCCGGACTATACGCCGGAGAGCGGATACGCCAGGCCCTGGATGACGCCGAAAGCCTACCGCCGCAGCTGCACCGGGATCTGCGCTGGATTGTCCGCGACGGCCAGCGGGCCAAGAACCATTTGCTGGAGGCCAACCTCCGACTCGTCGTGTCGCTGGCCAAGCGCTACACCGGCCGCGGCATGCCCTTCTTGGACGTGATCCAGGAGGGCAATCTGGGGCTGATCCGAGCAGTGGAGAAGTTCGACTACACCAAGGGTTACAAGTTCTCCACCTACGCCACCTGGTGGATCCGGCAGGCGATCACCAGGGCGATGGCCGAGCAGGCTCGCACCATCCGGATCCCGGTGCACGGGGTCGAGTTGATGAACAAGCTGGGCAGCTTGATGCGCGAGCTGCTTCAAGACCTCGGCCGCGAACCCACCCTTCACGAGCTGGCCAGGGAGATGGACATCGCTCCCGAGAAGGTGCTGGAGGTCCAGCAGTATGCCCGGGAGCCGATCTCTCTGGATCAGACCATCGGTGAGGAGGGTGACTCCAGACTCGGCGACTTCATCGAGGACTCCCACGCCGTCGTTGCGGTTGACGTGGCGTCATTCACCCTGCTCCAGGATGACTTGCAATTCGTGCTGGCCACGTTGTCGGAGCGGGAAGCCGGCATCGTCCGGCTACGCTACGGCCTTACCGACGGCCAGCCGCGCACCCTGGACCAGGTCGGCCACATCTATGGGGTCACCCGGGAACGGATCCGGCAGATCGAGACCAAGACAATGGCCAAACTGCGGCACCCCTCTCGCTCAGAACTGCTCCGCGACTACCTCGACTAGGCTGGGACTAGCCCGGGAAGAATCAACGCTCGGTCCGCTTGAGCGTGGCTACCTGGGCACACCGACAATCAGCCCGAGCGCCGGGAGGATTTCATCGCCGCCGCGCTCGAGGACGGTCGCAACTCCGCCGCGGACGAGCCGGGCACGCAGCGCTTCGTGCCTGAAGGTGCACCGAAAGTCCGGCCGAAGGTCATCGTCGTGTTCGGCAGGTGCTCAAGTCTCGATGTCAGTGATGAGAGCCGGCCCGGCGCAACCCGCGATACAGCAGCGCGACGTCGCCAAGCCGCCGCCGGAGCTGCCGCTCGAGTCCGGCGATCGGATACAGGTTCTGGGGTGCCCGGGTGTCCTTGTACTCGACCGAGGCGTAGCGACATAACGTCGCCTGGCTCAGCCACGCCATCCCGATCGCCTCCGCGGCGTTGAGGGCGCCGCTGCACTCCAGGCGCACGATGCCGGCCCATGGCGCGCCGGGTGTGCACGGCAGCCGCAGGTACCAGGTGTAGCGGTCCCATGAGCTGCCGAGCAGGAAGACCGGGGTGCGCTGAGCAGGCGACAACGAGGCCACCATGCGGCGAAGGTGTGGCGGGAGGTATTCGCTGCGATGGCTCTTGATGTAGCCGAGTACCCGCGGAAGATGCTGGCGACCGCGCAGCGGGCCGTCGATCACCAGCAGGTCGCCACCGTCGGGGAGTCCGTGCCCGACGAGCGCGGCCCTGGCGGTCACCGCCGTGTCGATCTCCGCGTCACCGAGACGGGCCTGCAGGGCAAGGCTCAACGCCTGGATCGGCGCGATGTGCGGGCGGAGGTTAGCGCGGCTGACGCCGTAGGTGCCGGCTGTTGTGGGGATGTCGACGGCGTGCGCGGCCGTCGTGAACAATCCGCGGCGCACCTCGAACGCCAGCAGGTGCGCCCCTCCCCTTGCACAGCAGCAGACGACTCCCGCCGCGTACGACGCACAGAGCGCCGGGGACGCGATCGTGTCGTCAGTGGGCTCGCCCACCCAGACCCGGGCGTCGATGCGGCGCACACCGTCGACGAACAGCGTCGCCGCGCGCGGCGCAACCTTCCGATCGGGATCGAGCGGGCGCCACCGATCCTCGGGCAGTTCGACGTCGGCGACCACCCTGGCGCTGGACTCGCCGAGCTCCTCGACGTCCAAGCTGGCGCCGTAACCGGGATCCCAGGGATCGACGGAGAACCGCATTCCCGAGCGTTCCAGCTCGATCGTCACCTGACCTCCCGGACGACCGACGCGGTGTGCCGGTCGCGGGTGACCGTGAACCGCACGGGGACACGCTCGGCCAGCGTCGGCACGTGCGTGATCACGCCGACCATCCGGTCCCCTCGGGTCGCCAGGTTCTCCAGGGTGGTGGCGACGACGTCGAGCGTGGCCTCGTCGAGCGTGCCGAACCCTTCATCGAGGAAGATCGAATCGAGGCGGGCGGCGCCCTGGGCGGCGAGGGCGGACATCTGTGCCGACAGCGCAAGGGCGAGCGCGAGACTGGCCTGGAACGTCTCTCCCCCGGACAGCGTCTTCACCGGCCGGTGGGCGTCGGCGTCGGCATGGTCGACAACCAGGAATTCTCCATCGTCGTGAGTCAGCTCGAACTGCCCGCCCGAGAGTTCCGACAGGCTCTCCGACGCATCTGCGACGAGGACGTCCAGCGCCGAGGCCACCAACCAGCGGGGGAAATTGTCGGAGCGCAGGAGGTTGCCGAGCATCCGGGCCACCTGCTGCGCCGACTCCGCATCCGTTCGCTGAGCGTGCAGCCGGCCGGCCTCGGTGCGGCGCTCGACGATCCGATCGCGCAAGCCGCGCGATCCGGCGAGCGCCTCGGCGACGGCTGTCAAAACGCTCGCCGCCACTGGACGATCGGTAGGGATGGGCACGTCGTGAGCGGCGACGTCGTCGGCGAGCCTGCGCCCGGCTGCGTCGCGGTCCGTCCGCGCGGTTGCGGCTGCGGACTGGGCATCGGGCAGTTCACCGTCGCGGCGTGCGATCGCTGCCGTGGCCCAGCGGGCCAGGGCGGTCCAGGCGCCGAGCAGGTCGTCGCCGGTGACAGCCGGCGCCCCGAGCGCCACCAGCGGGTCACGGGCGGCGTGCAGCGCGGCCCACGCCGCGGCGATGTCGCGGCCCACCTCGGCCCGCCGCGCGTCGGCCGCCGACCGGGCACCGCGGGCCGCCCGGAGCTCGGCGTCCGCCCGCCGGCCCGCCTCATCGAGCGCATCGAGCCGGTGCAGCGCTGCCTCCGCCTCGGCAG
>CAXUFG010000245.1:0-7476 GCA_964250265.1 uncultured Pseudonocardiaceae bacterium
CAGCGGTCGAGGCTCGTGCGTCCCTGGCCTCAGCCAGCGGACCCCGCCGCGCCGTCGGCCGGCCCCGCGACCCCCCCGGCGCGCCGCCACCATCCGGGGCGAGGGTCACCGGTGATCACGGCCTTTCCGGCGACGCACGGCTCGTCAGCACGCGAAACCGGATCCGACGACATCAGGAAAGGCATCGACCATGTCCAAGCACGACCAGACCCGCGACGGCGGGCGACCACGGGATCAGGTCGACCCATTGAAGATCGTTCGACTGGAGGATCAGGACGAAGGAAAGCACAGCGACGACAGCGGGCGTGATGACCGTGAGCGTGACGACGAAGGCGACACATGATCGAAGCACAGCGGGAACTGGCGCTCCGGCTGGGCGACCGGCTACCCGCCGACTGGCGGGACGCCTACCAGGCCAACCCCCGGCACCTCTTCCTACCCGATCGCATCTGGCGAGCGGTGGAGGAGCCGCTGGACCGCACCACCGACCCCGACGGCTGGCTCGCGTACGCCTACCGCGATGAGTCGGTGATCACCCAGCTCCATGACGGCGCGGAGCATTCGGAACACGGCTACCCGATCAGCAGTTCCTGCTCAATGCCCAGCGTCGTCTTCACCATGCTGGCCCACCTGGATGTGCAGCTCGGGCACAAGGTGCTGGAGATCGGCACCGGCACCGGGTGGAGTACCAGCCTGCTCTCTCATCGACTCGGCGATGATCAGGTGGTCAGCATCGAGGTAGACCCCTCGGTGGCAGATATCGCGCGGCGCAACCTCGCGGGCGCCGGCTGGGCGCCGTGGCTCATCACTGGGGATGGAGCCGACGGCTACGCTCCTGCCGCTCCTTATGATCGTGTGATCGCGACCTGCTCGGTGCGAACCGTTCCCTATGCCTGGGTGGCGCAGACCCAGCCGGGCGGCATCATCCTCACGCCGTGGGGAACCACTCTGGAAAACAGTGCCCTGCTCCGCCTGACTGTCAACGACAATGGCGACCAGGCTGTGGGCCGCATCATCGACTGGGCCACGTTCATGCTGCTCCGCACGCAACGGCCGGTGATCCCCGACGAGCCGGATGACTTCGACCTCATCTGCGAGCGGTCCCGAACCGACGTCGATCTCGCTGACGTCCTCGGCGAGGATGCCCGATTCGGCATCGGCCTGCACGTCCCCGACTGCCGGCTGACCTGGGAACTGGGCAACGACGGTTACCTGGAAACGCTGTGGCTTCTGGCGCCCGACGCCTGGGCATCAGTACGCGACACAGTGGTCCGGCAAGCCGGGGCGCGCCGGCTCTGGGCCGAAGTTACCGCTGGATACGCCTGGTGGCTGCAATCCGGAAGACCCACCCGCGACCAGTACGGCGTGACCGTCACACCTGATCACCAGCATGTGTGGCTCGACCACCCAGCAAACCTTGTCCGGGTAGCGGAGTCCGTCATCTAGGCCTACGCGTCCGCGCGAGAGTCCGTCGTGCATCACCCCAGCCGAAGGATCGGGGTGCCGCGATGATCATCCGGCCGATCACCACGGCCTCGGAAATCGGCGTGGTCGTGACCCCTGGCACGGTGAGAACCATGCGAGAACCGCGGTGGAGACGGTGGCCACGCGACTCTGGGCGAGCGAGAGCGTGCGCGTCAAGCCGCAGCTTCCATCGGTGACCAACTGTCACCTTGCTGCAGGTCGGCGGTCGGCCCTTCGTGGCGAAGTACTCGCTGCTCGGAGCGTCCCTGGCGTCGATAGTGCGCGGTCAGCGTGGAACGTGGCCGACGGTGGAGACCAGCCAGCAGGGCTACCTGGCCGATCCCGGGGCGCAACTAGGCCGTAGTGCTCTCGACTTTCGCAGTCCGATCGAACGGGCATTCGATCCTAGATATGTCCGGATCCCTGAACGGCACGCCAAACGGTCGGCAACCGCTCGGGGAAGAACTCGAAGGCATCTACAGTGCCCGGCGCGGCCGAAGTGGCGGGTGCTCTACGAGATCGACGACGCTCGGCGCGCCGCGATCGTGCTCCACATCCCACGTCGTTGGCCGTCTACTGGTCCCGTTGATCCATCCTCAGCTGAACTGAGCAAGGGGCTCGCGATGCGTGCGCACCCGGGGTGCGCGCCTGACGGGAGCTCAAGCTCGTGGGTCGGGCAGACGCACCGAGAGCAGGGCGAGCCCGAGCGCCATGACAACTTCGATGGACAGGACGACGAGGAGCGCGGTGCGGGAGCCGGCCACGTCTTCCAGTCGCAGCGCGGTGAACAGCGTGCCCAGCGTCGCCACGCCCAGCGCCGTCGAGACCTGCTGGGTGGTGGTCAGGACGCCGCTGCCGGCGCGGGGCGCCGCCGCACGTCCGGCCTGCGTCGCGAGGAGGCCGCCCAGCTCGGCCGGGGTCGGAATCACCTGGTAAACGTGGCTCGAGCAGGGTCGCGATATTACGGCGTCAGAACAGGTGCTTGTGGCGGTGGCGGGCGCGCTGCGCCTCGGTGCCTACGAGCGCACCAAGCGCATCACCCACCCTGAGGCGGGCTGCTGACGTTCGACTTCACACCTGTGGTTCGGCCCGAACTCGGACATCCGCGTCACGACGTACACACCCTTCGACGACGACACCACCGGCGACCTCGACCGGCACATCGGCTCTCGACCCTCAGCCGCGGTGGATGCTGCGGGCGACCAGGGTGCGGAGCGATAGGTCGAGGCCCAACCGGCGTCGATCTCGAGGACCGTCTCCAGGTAGGCGCGCACGCGCTGCAGCCCCTACCCGGGGTGTGCCGTCTGAACCCGCCATCCGTCTACGGAACGGCTCGTTCGTGAATCCCTGTGCCCATGTCGCGAGCCATCCCGTGAGGGGAACGACCAGGACCGGGCAGCGAGCTCGGCGGGTGCAGCAACGCGCCACCCACGAGCCCTGTCAACGGCCAAGTTCTGGTCCCCGCTGGTGGCCAAGTGGGGATGCGGTCGGTTTCGCCGGAACGAGCAGGCCCAGGCTCTCCAGGAGACGCTGTGTGTAGGCCTCGGCTTCTTGCGTGCTGATGGGCGCGGGATTCACCAGGGCGCGGTACGCCAGCGCTCCGGCGAGCTGATCCAGAAGCAGGTCAGGTTCGGGCCCCGGGGGCAGCTCGCCGCGCTGCCGGGCGGCCGTGACCAGGGCCGCGTAGGTGTCCCGTCGCGGTTGCACGATGGTCGACCAGTAGGTCTCTCTGATCGGACTGTGTTTGGGCAGGCCAGTGATCTGCCGGAGCAGGTCCATGCTGCGAGCGTCCGTGAGGGCCCGCACCGTCAACTTCTTGAAGATCGACATCACTTCAGCATGCGGTCGCGCGGCCCAATCCTCGACGCCGGACTCAGCTCGCGCGCGCACCCACTGCAGCGCCGCGATCAGCAGTTCGTCACGGGTGCGCCACCGCCGGTAGAGGGTGCTTCGGCTGACACCGGCGCGCTTAGCGACCCCGTCGAACGTCGTCGAGGCCAGGCCGCCCTCGCCGAACAGCGCGAGGGCCGCCTCGAGGATCGCCTGTTCCGCTCGCTGATCCCTCGGTCGGCCGCGGAACGCCGCTTGCCGATCACTGGCCTTAACATTACGGTGCACATCTGTACCGTAAATTAGGGAGGTGGCCGATGGGAACCGCAGCCGTCGTCGTGGCCGTGGTGTTGGGTCTGCACATCTTGCTCAAGTTCTCCTTCTTCCTGCTGCCATACCGGCGTCGCCGGGCTGAGCTCGACCGAGCCTACGGAGACCAGCTCTCGGCGACGAGATTGTCGGACCTGGTCAGCCTTCTGATCGTCGTCGCCGTGGCTGTCGTGCTGTTCGTCGCGGGGGTCCAGGTGCCGAGCTTCCTGATCGGGCTGTGGTGCGGCGCCACCCTCATCCAGGTGTACTTCCACGAGTTCCATGACCCGCTAGCGCCCGACACCGCCCCGTCCGAACCCGCGGGGCCGATCAAGACGATGTCCTACGCGATCCAGGCATCACCCTGGCGGCCCTGGCGTGAGCTGGCGGTGATCGTCGGCCTGATCGTCGCCGCGTTCGTCGCACTCATTGCATGAGCCGAACCAGGTTCATGAGCCGACCCGGCGGAACGGGCCGCCGACCGTACCGTAAGCATCCTCCTGCGGGACGGCATGACCTAGGCCGTCGACTGCTCGGGAGGCGATGCCGTCGCGGAGCGACGGTGCTGATTGGGACTGATCCCGTGGAGCCGTTTGAAGGCGATGCTGAGGGCGTAGGGGCTGCCGTAGCCGACCTCGCGGGCCACAGCGCCGATGGTCTTCCGCTCGTCTCGCAGGAGATCCGCCGCGAGGGCGAGGCGCCAGCTGGTGACAAAGGCGATGGGCGGTTCACCGACAAGTTCGCTGAATCGACGGGCGAACGTGGCCCGGGAGACCCCGGTGGCGGCGGCGAGGCTACCGACAGTCCAGGGATATGCGGGTTCGCCGTATACGAGGCGCAAGGCCTTGCCGACGACAGGGTCCCCCTGGGCACGCCACCATCGCGGCGCATTGACCTCGTCGCGCGCGAACCAAGCGCGGACGACGGCGATCAGGAGCAGATCCAGCAACCTATCCAGGACCACCTCCTGACCGGGATCGTTTCGGACGAGGTCGCGGGAGAGCAACTCCACCAGCGGGGAGTCCCACTCGTTGGCTCGGACCACGACAAGCGCTGGCAGGGCGTCGAGCAGTCGTCGACCGATCTCGCTGCGACCCTCGTAGGTGCCGGTGACGAGTGCGGTGGCGCCGTGCGTGCTGTTGCCCCACGTGCGTACACCGAGGAGCATCTCCAGCGCCAGGTCTTCGCCAGTGAGCGTGGTGCAGCGCTGTCCAGGGTGGATGATGATCGTCGGCGATGTCTCCGGATCGTCAGATACCACATAGTGGTCGGGACCACGAACGATGCAGACGTCCCCGGGTTGGAGCAGCACGGGCGAGTCACCGTCGAGCGTCAGCCAGGCCTGACCGTGGAGCACACAGAACACGGCCAGTGGCGCCTCGTCCTCGATCCGCAACGACCACGGGGGGTCCATCACCGTTCGGAGGAGGAACGCCCCGCGGGCTCGGATTCCTTCTACCAGGCTGGCCAACGCGTCCACGCCCCTCAAGCTAGACGATCGCGTACGAAGCTGAGTGGCTCAGTGATGGAGTGTCTCAAACCCGACGGCTTGACTGAACCTCATGCCCACTACGACCACAACCCTCCTCACCGATCGCCATGCCGATCTTGTTGCCGTCGCCGCCCTCGGTTCCGGCGTAGTGGGAGGAGTGTTCTTCACCTTCTCGACGTCCATCATGAACTCGCTCGACCGGCTGCCGGCCGAGCAGAGCATTCAGGCCATGCAGGCCTTCAACAAGGATGTCCCGGGCGCCTGGTTCATGACATTCATGTTCGGCACGGCGTTCCTCTGCATCTGGCTCGCGATCACGACGATACGCCGACGCGGCGGGCCGGGATCGATCTATCTGGTCCTTGGCGCCGCGCTGTATCTCGTCGCTATCGCCGTCACGGCGATCTACCATGTTCCGGTCAACGACGGCATCGACAAGATCGTCCCATCCAGTCCGGATGCTGCGAAGGTGTGGGCGGACTTCGCACCTGGTTGGAACGCTTGGAACCACGTCAGGACCATCACCTCCATAGCCGCGTGCGCCCTGTTTCTCCTCAGCCTCCGAGTCCAACGACCGATCCACCGGTCATCGTGAACAGGTAAGGAGCGGGGCCGATGCCGTCTCAGGTGATGGTGGGCAGGGCGGGGCTGGAGACGTCGTAGATCTTGCCGGGTTGGCTGAGTAGCGGGCCGAGCACCGCCGCCTTGCGGTCGCCGTCCTCCACACCACCCCAGTGAACCTCGCGGTGGTTGTCGAGGCTCAGCTCGACCGCGGCCGGGGATTTCGCTGCTATCGAGCGCACCTGGACGCGCAGCCAGTCGGGCAATCCGGTCAACACGGTCAGCGTGGCCACCGTCGTGGCGTCCCGGGGGCCGACCCGGGCCACGTCCAGCTCCGGCAGTGCGGGCGGCGCGGCGGGCACCACCGCGTAGTCGGTTCCGGTGGCGTCGACCAGATGGACGGCACCGCCACGGCGTACCACCGCGATCGGGGTCCGTTCGGTCACCTCGATCCGCACGGTGCCATCGATGTTGCACCGCACCTGCACGCTGGCCACCCGCGGCACGGCGGCCACCCGGGTCTCGATCGCCGTGGTGTCCAGCCGCAGCATCGGCGTGCCCAGCGGCACCGCCGCCACCGTCCGCACCACGTCCGCGGGAAGCTCGCTGGTGCCCACTACCTGCACCGAGCGGGTGTCGAACAGCGAACTACCCAGCAGCATCCAGATCAGCCCACCCACCAGGGTCAGTAGCCCAACCCCGGCGACCGCCCAAGGCCACCAGGTCCGGACCGCTCTGGGCGAGCTAGGCCGCGCGGATTGGGCGGTCGCACCGCGGGGCTCTGCAGCATGGGGCGTGGCGGCACGGGGCGTGGTGGCACGAGCCGCAGCGGCACGGGGAACACCCCCGGACCCCGCCGCCAATGTCTCATGATCTCCGTTTGGGGAACGAGAGCCACGCTCAGCGCGGTTGATCCTTCCGGAACGTCGATCTTGGGGTGTTCCGGTGCCGCGTTCCCGGGCGAGTCCAGACGGTCGGGGGGTGTCCCGCCGGGATCGGCGTCGGGCGCCTGAGGCGCCGGGGCCAGCGGCCCTCATGGGGATCCCGCGGCCGGGGCACCGGCGCGTGCCGTACCGGAACAGCGGCGCTGCAACTCGGCGATCAGCTCCGGGCCGATCACGGTCACATCGCCGGCTCCCATGGTGACCACCACATCGCCGGGCCGGACCAGGTCCGCCAGCCGGGCGGGCACGGCGGCCCAGCACGGCTCGTAGTGCACGCAGCCCGCGGGCAGGGGCACCGCCCGCGCGATCAGAGCTCCGGTGACGCCGGGTAACGGCTGCTCCCTGGCCGCATAGACGTCGAGCAGCAGCACGATATCGGCCAGCGCCAGCGCGGTGCCGAACGCAGCGGCGAAGTCCCGGGTGCGGGAGTACAGGTGCGGCTGGAACGCCACCAGCAGCCGCCCCTGCCCCACCACCTGGCGGGCGCCGCGCAACGCGGCGGCCCCCGGGGGGGGGGGGGGGGGGGGGTGGGGGGGAACACCGGGTGGTGGGCGTAGTCGTCGTAAACCCGGGCGCCGGCCGCTTGCCCGGTGAACTCGAACCGGCGGCGCACCCCGCCGAAGCCGGCCAGCCCCGCCAGCAGTCCCGGCAGCGGCATACCCAGCTCCAGACCGGCCACCAGGGCCGCGAGGGCGTTGGAGGCCATGTGCTCCCCGGGCAGCGCGACGTCCAGGCGCACCTGGTGTGCGGTCCCTGCCGGCCCGATCAGCGCCAGGGTGGCGGTGCCCCGGGCACCGTCGGGGGTGTAGGCCAGTAACCGGACGTCCCCGACGCCGGTCGCCGCCCTGCCGTAGCGGCGCACCCGCATCCCGCACA
>CAXUFG010000246.1:0-7470 GCA_964250265.1 uncultured Pseudonocardiaceae bacterium
AGGGGGTATTGATAATCATGTCGACCTGCCCGGCACGGATGAGATCGACGATGTTGGCTCCGCCTGATTCGGGGCCTTCGAAGTGCTTGCGCACGACAGTGCACGGGATGCCGTTGCGGCGCAGCGTATTGGCAGTTCCCCGGGTGGCGAGGACCTCGAAGCCGAGATCGGCCAGCCGTTTGGTGGGGAACACCATGGCCCGCTTATCCCGGTTGGCCACCGATACGAACACCCGCCCCGACGTCGGCAGCGATCCGTACGCCGCGGCCTGGGACTTCGCGAAGGCCTGGCCGAACGCTGCGTCGATACCCATCACCTCGCCGGTGGACTTCATCTCCGGCCCCAGCAGCGAGTCCACCCCCTGGCCCTCCGGGGTGCGGAACCGGTGGAAGGGCAGCACGGCTTCCTTCACCGCCACCGGCGCGCTGGCCGGCAGGTCGCCGCCATCGCCATGCGGGAGTAGCAGTCCTTCGGCGCGAAGTTGCGCGATACTGGCACCGAGCATGATCCGGGCGGCCGCCTTGGCCAGCGGCACCGCGGTGGCTTTGGACACGAACGGCGCCGTGCGGCTGGCGCGCGGGTTGGCCTCCAGCACGTAGAGCACATCGTTCTTGAGCGCGTACTGCACGTTGAGCAGGCCGCGCACGCCGATGCCGTGGGCGATGGCCTCGGTGGATGCGCGCACCGTGGCCAGGTCGGAGTCCCCCAGCCCGATCGGGGGCAGCACGCAGGCGGAGTCCCCGGAGTGGATCCCGGCCTCCTCGATGTGCTCCATGATCCCGCCGAGGTAGACCTCGCTGCCGTCGCACAGCGCGTCGACGTCGATCTCGATGGCATCATCGAGGAAGCGATCCACCAATACCGGGTGCTCTGGGGTGATCTCGGTGGCGCGAGCGATGTACCCGGCAAGGGTCTGCTCGTCGTAGACAATCTCCATACCGCGACCGCCGAGCACATAGGAGGGGCGAACCAGCACCGGATAGCCGATCTCATCGGCGATCTTGCGGGCCTCCGCGAACGAGGTGGCGGTGCCGTAGGCCGGGGCGGGTAACCCGGCCCGCTCCAGCACCGCGCCGAACGAGCCGCGGTCCTCGGCGAGGTGAATCGCCGCCGGGGATGTGCCGACCACCTGGACGCCCGCGTCAGCGAGCCGCTGCGCCAGGCCCAGCGGAGTTTGGCCGCCCAGCTGGACGATCACACCTGCCACGGTGCCCGAGGTCCGCTCAGCGTGCACCACCTCCATGACGTCCTCGAAGGTCAGCGGCTCGAAGTACAACCGGTCCGCGGTGTCGTAGTCGGTGGACACGGTCTCTGGGTTGCAGTTCACCATCACCGTTTCGTAGCCGGCTTCGCGGAGCGCCATCGCGGCGTGCACGCATGAGTAATCGAACTCGATGCCCTGGCCGATCCGGTTCGGACCCGAACCCAGAATGATCACCTTGGGTCGTTCCCGCTGCTCAGCAACCTCGGTCTCGGCCTGCGGGTCACTCTCATAGGCGGAGTAGTGGTACGGCGTGTGGGCAGCGAACTCGGCGGCGCAGGTGTCCACGGTCTTGTAGACCGGCCGCACGCCCAGACGGTGCCGCAGTGTGACGATCTCGGGCTCGGCGAGGTCATCGCGCAGGGCGGCGAGCTGCCGGTCGGAGATGCCGGCACGTTTGGCGCGGCGTAGCAGCGGCTCGTCCAGTTCCGCCGCGGCTACCAGCTCAGCGCGAAGCTCAATCAATCCGGCGATCTGGGCGACGAACCACGGATCGATACCCGAGGCCTCCGCGGCCTGCGCCACGGTCGCGCCCAGGCGCAGCGCCCGCTCAACGGTGTAGAGCCGCCCGTCGTGGGGAATCGCCAGCGCCGAGAGCTCCGAGCGCATCGTGACATCCGGCGCGTCCGGCTTAGTCCAGAAGCCGGCAACCGGAGTCTCCATCGAGCGCAGCGCCTTGCCCAGCGCTTCGGAGAACGAGCGGCCCAGCGCCATCGCCTCACCGACCGATTTCATCGTGGTGGTGAGAGTGGGATCCGCACCGGGGAACTTCTCGAAGGCGAACCGGGGCACCTTGACGACGACGTAGTCCAGAGTGGGCTCGAAGCAGGCCGGGGTCTCCCCGGTGATGTCATTGGTGATCTCGTCGAGGGTGTAGCCGATCGCAAGCTTCGCGGCGATCTTGGCGATCGGGAACCCGGTGGCCTTGGACGCCAGCGCGCTCGACCGCGACACCCGCGGGTTCATCTCGATCACGACCAGGCGGCCGGTGTGCGGATGCACCGCGAACTGGATGTTGCAGCCGCCGGTGTCCACCCCGACTTCGCGCAGCACCGCGATGCCGACATCGCGCATGTGCTGGTACTCGCGGTCGGTCAGCGTCATCGCCGGGGCGACGGTCACCGAGTCCCCGGTGTGCACGCCCATCGGGTCGATGTTCTCGATCGAGCACACCACCACCACGTTGTCCCGGTGGTCGCGCATCAGCTCGAGTTCGTACTCCTTCCAGCCCAGCACGCTCTCCTCGATGAGCACCTGACCCACCGGGCTTGCAGCCAGTCCCAGAGAAACGAGGCGGGCGAGTTCCTCATGGGTGTGCGCCATCCCCGAACCAAGCCCGCCCATGGTGTAGGACGGCCGGATCACCACCGGCAGACCAAGCTCGTCAACCGCTTCCCGAACCTGGGCCAACGAGGAGCAGACGGCGCTGCGCGGCACCTCGGCACCCACCGAGCACACCACGTCCTTGAACTTCAGCCGGTCCTCGCCGCGCTCGATGGCCTCGATGTCCGCACCGATCAACTCGACGCCGTAACGTTCCAGCACTCCACGCTCGTGCAGGGCAACAGCGGTGTTCAACGCGGTCTGGCCGCCCAGGGTGGCCAGCAATGCTGTCACTGGAAACCCGGCCGCCCGCTCGGCGGCGATCACCTTCTCGACGAATTCCGGAGTGATCGGCTCGATATAGGTGGCATCTGCGAACTCCGGATCTGTCATGATCGTCGCCGGGTTGGAGTTCACCAGGCTGACCCGTAACCCCTCCTCCCGCAACACCCGGCAAGCCTGCGTCCCCGAGTAATCGAACTCACAAGCCTGCCCGATCACAATCGGCCCCGACCCGATCACCAACACATGCGAGATATCAGTCCGCCGCGGCACTGTTGCCTCCAGCCACGAGTCGCCGCACTCCGTCCCGAAACACCTGAAAGCTCCGAGAGCGGTTGGCGTCCACATTCATATGTCGCTCGATCTCTGTAGCTGCCGCAACCTTAGCAAATCCACCTACGTGGTAACCACGCGCCTGAAGCAAACGCTCAAGGGCCTCCCATATACCGCCCGCAATTGCGTCTGGGTCACGGTATTTCGCTTGCCGTGCAAGAGAAACAGGAATCCGACGATAGGCCGCACAGAGCGCTGGAATGTCGCCAAAAAACCATGCTTCAAGCTCCTCGACAGCGATTCGGCTAATCACGTCCGCCCGGCTGTCGACCGGTGCAACCCTGGGTGTTAGCAATCCCGCGGCCGCTGCGATCTTCTCCAGATCTGCCTTGAGCGCCAGACAGTCGTCGTCATCGCGATCGACGAGCACGACCAGACACGTGTCCGCGGCGGTGATCCAGGTTGCGTAACCTCTGAGCCTGTCGGGAAGTTTTTTCAGCAAGTCCGTCTTCCCCTGGAAGACCCGCACCTCGAAGTCAGCATCCGGAACGATACGGGGCAGCAACACAGGCAGCGCCTGTTCGGCAGAGCGCTCCTCGACGAGGACTTCCAGATTCACGCGCCGACTCGCGCTCTCGGCCGCCCGCCTCGCACCAGCGGATCACCTGCTTCAAAGTAGCCCTCCATCCACAGATTCCCGAGCAAGCCGCCCGCATCGGCCTGCGCGACCACCCTCCCCATGTCGGAGGCCCGGACTGTGCGGGTGAAGCCCTTGCGATCTCGGTAGAGCACCCACAACTCTTTGGGCCGCAGCGCATCTACGAAGTACGGCGAGTGCGTGGTGGCGAGAAGTTGACTGCGGTCTGCTGCCAGGCGCGCCTCCTCAGCCAAGACATGGAGCAATCTGGGGTGCAGGAAGTTCTCCGGCTCCTCGATGGCCACGATCGGGGGCGGCGTGGGGTCGTACAGCACGGTGAGGTAGGCCAGCAGTTTGAGAGTCCCATCAGAGGTGTACTTGGCCAATACGGGCTCATCGAACGGCTCGTCCTTGAACCTCAGGAGCAGTCGCCCGTCTGCGAGCAACTCTGTGTCGACTCGCTCGAGTTGAGGTACGCGGGCTGCAAGGACACGCAGGATCTTTTTGAGGCGCGTGGGGTGCTGCTCGCTGAGATATTGGACGACGTTGGGCAGGTTGTCGCCGGTCTCGGACAGTCTCGCTTGCGGACCTGCTTCGGGGACGGTGCGGCTGGCGCCCCCGCTGAGGTAAGAGAGGTACCAGCCCGAGATGAACCGGCGCAGGGTAGCCACCCGCGGGTGGCGGGCCAGACCGCCAAGTGTGCTTACCGCCAGCAGATCTGGTGTGTCGAGCTGCTCTTCTGTGTAGACGTCGTTGACGTCGTCGTACAACGAGCCCTCACCGCGTTGGAAGCTGAGGATATCCCTTGGCCGCCCTGACCCCAGTGAGGTGTTCCAGCGCAACAACTCACGCACGACCACAGGTGAGCCATTTTCCTCATCAAGCTCCAGGCGGTAGGTCACCAGCCTTTCCCTGGGGGCCTGCCGGTAGGCGATCTCGATAGTGATCGGGCCGCTCTCGCCGCGGCTGCGGAGCTCGCGAATGCGGTTTCGGTGATCCCAGGCCGCGCGGAGGTTGGTCGTGAACGCTTCGTGCAGGAAGGCGAAGACGTCGAACACTGTGGATTTGCCGCTACCATTTGGGCCGAGCAGAACAGTGAGTGGCGTGAGGTCACGGAACTCCACATAGCGCAACACCCGATAGTTCTGAATGAGGAGACGCTGAATCTTAGCCTGTGCAGTGATCGGCGTGGTCATCGCTGCCCCTCCATCAGTTCGCAGAACCGGTCGAACAGGTCGGCCGCGTCGTGCGGGCCTGCGGCTGCTTCGGGATGATATTGAACGCTGAACGCTGGCACGTCCAGGCAGTTGAGGCCTTCGACGATGTCGTCGTTGGGGCAGGAGTGGCTGACGATCGCGGGGCCGAAATCGGAGTTGAAGCGCTCGCCGGGCTCCCCCATCACGGCGAAGCCGTGGTTTTGCGAGGTGATGGCCACCCGCCCAGTGGTGTACTCAACGACCGGGATATTGATCCCGCGATGCCCGTAGCGCATTTTGTAGGTGCCACGCCCCAGAGCACGGCCGAGGATCTGGTTGCCGAAGCAGATGCCGAACAGCGGCACCCGCCGCGCGAGCACCTCGCGGGTCAGGGCCACCGCGTGAGTGGCGGTGGCCGGATCGCCCGGCCCATTGGACAGGAACACCCCGTCGGGTTCCCGCTCCAGCACTTGCTCCAGGGTGACGGTGGCGGGTAGCACGTGTGTCTCGACGCCCCGGGCGGCCAGCATCCGCGGGGTGTTGTACTTGATGCCCAGGTCCAGCGCGACCACCCGGAAGCGGCCCTGGCCGGTGGCCGGGACGATATAGGGCTCGGCAACGGTGACCTCGCCGACCAGGTCCGCCCCGACCATCGAGGGGCTGTCCAGCACTCGCGCGACCAGCTGCGCCGACTCAGACAGCGCGTCGCCCGAGAAGATTCCCGCCCTCATCGAGCCGTGCTCGCGCAATCGGCGGGTCAGCGCGCGGGTGTCCACCCCGCAGATCCCCACCACACCTTGACGGGACAGCTCCTCGCCGAGGGATCGGGTCGAGCGCCAGTTGGACGGCACCCGCGTCGGGTCGCGCACGACGTAGCCGGCGACCCAGATCCGGCGTGACTCGTCGTCCTCGTCGTTCCAGCCGGTGTTGCCGATATGCGGGGCAGTGGCCACGACGATCTGGCGACGATAGGACGGATCGGTGAGGGTCTCCTGGTATCCGGTCATCCCGGTGGCGAAGACCGCCTCACCCAGCGTCTGGCCCACCGCGCCGTAGCGCTCGCCCCGCACGATGGTGCCGTCCTCCAGCACGAGTACCGCCGGACCGCCGGTCACCGCCGTTGGTTTGGTCAGCACTGCACCTTCCCGTCTTCTGTGGTGATCTCACCGCGGAGCATGCTGAGCACGATCCGGCCGGGCAGCTCCATTCCCTCGTAGGGCGTGTTCTGGGCCAGGCTGGCCAGCTGCGCGCCGCGCACCGTCCAGCTGGCGTCGGGGTCTACCAGGATCAAGGTCGCCGGCTCACCCACGGCGATCGGACGGCCCTGGTCGGTGGCGCCGCCGATGCGGGCCGGGCGCTCGCTCATCACCCGGGCCACGCCCCGCCAGTCCAGCAGACCAGGGTGGACCATCGTGGCCACCACAACCGACAGAGCGGTCTGCAATCCCAGCATGCCCGGCCTGGCCGCGGACCATTCGCACTCTTTGTCCTGGGCGGCGTGCGGGGCATGGTCGGTGGCCACGCAGTCCACGATTCCCTCTGCGAGCGCGGCGCGTAGCGCCGCGGTGTCAGTACCGGTGCGCAATGGTGGGTTGACCTTGTTGACCGGATCGTAGTCGGCCAAGCGCTCATCCGTGAGCAGCAGGTGATGCGGGGTCACCTCGGCGGATACCCGGATTCCGCGCTCCTTGGCCCAGCGCAGCACCTCGACCGTGCCCGCGGTGGATACATGGCAGACGTGCAACGGCGCAGCGGCGTCCCGCGCGAGCAGGCAATCCCGGGCCACGATCGATTCCTCCGCAGCGGCCGGCCAGCCGGCCAGCCCCAGCCGGGCGGCGGTCTCCCCCTCGTGCGCCTGCGCTCCGGCGGTGAGCCGGGGGTCCTCGGCGTGCTGGGCGACGACACCGCCCAGGCCTCGGGTGTACTCCAGGGCCCGGCGCATCAGCAGCGGGTCATGCACGCACACCCCGTCGTCGGAGAACATCCGCACCGCGGCGGCAGACGCGGCCATGGCGCCCAGCTCGGCGAGCCGCTCGCCGCGCAGCCCGGCGGTGACGGCGCCGACCGGGTGCACATCGACCAACCCCACCTCGCGGCCGCGCCGGTACACATGCTCGACGACCACCGCGGTGTCGGCCACCGGGTCGGTGTTGGCCATCGCGAACACCGCCGTGTAGCCACCCAGCGCCGCGGCCGCTGAGCCGGTAGCGATCGTTTCGGCGTCCTCGCGCCCAGGCTCGCGCAGGTGCGCATGCAGATCAACCAGGCCGGGCAGGGCAACCAACCCACCGCCGTCGAGCACCTCGGCTCCAGTGCCGTCCAGCCCGGTGCCCAGCTCGGCGATCACGCCGTCGCGGACGAGAACATCGATCGGTTCGCCCATCCCGTACGGCCGGATCCCGCGCACCCACAACGGCCGCGTCATGCCTGTTCCTCGGTCCGGTTGCCGGCTCGGCCGGCGGTGGTCTGATTGCCGGCTCGGCCGGCGGTGGTCTGAT
>CAXUFG010000247.1:0-7438 GCA_964250265.1 uncultured Pseudonocardiaceae bacterium
ACTCAATGGTCACATCTTGTAACCATGGCCGCGCTCGGCGAGCTGCCCAGGGGCGCTGCGCTGCGGGGTTTAGGGTGCAGGCACCCAGAGCGCGGCCATGGTTACAAGATGTGACCATTGAGTGTCAGAGGAGGCAATACCGTGAGTGATCACTACACCAGCGGTGACAAGGTGCAGGCGACCCGGGACACCGGCGGTGTCTTCGGCTCGGAGACCACCCGGGGGCAGTCGGGAACGGTGCTGGACTCCACCATGTTCGGCGAGCACTACAAGGTGCGGTGGGACGACGGGCACGTCTCGGAGGTCTCTACCGAGGAGCTTAAGCGCTACTGAAACACGGCCAGTAACTAAGGGCCGTGGATACGGTCAGTAGGTACTGAGGTACGGCAAGGGCGGCAGATCAGCGGGTTACGCGGGATTGGGTCCGAGCGGGTCGAAAGACCCCCTTCGGGTCTCTCGGTTGGTGATCCCGCGAGCTGATCTGCCGCCCTTGTTCGTGTCTCAGTACTTACGGCCAGTGGATACTGACCGTAAGTACGGTCAGGTAGTACGGTACGGTAATGGCTATGCGGATTGTTGCGGTGGGCTCCCCGAAGGGTGGAGTAGGCAAGACGACAACCGCGGTGACGATGGCGACGATCCTGGCTCAGGCGGGCGCGCGGGTGCTGCTGGTGGACTGTGACGCCAACCGCTCTGCGCTGGACTGGTGCGAGGACTCCGGGCAGGCGATCCCCCTGGATGTCTCAGACGGGCAAGACCTGACATCGCTACGTCGGCTGCGCTATGCCGGTGGGTACGACCTGGCCGTTGTGGACTTGCCGGGCGCTCGGGCCGGTGCGTTTGAAGCGGTCTTAACCCCCGAGGGCCGGAGTGGTCTACCGCCTCACCTGGCGGTGGCCGATCTGTTAGTGGTGCCGAGCTCGCCGGAGTTGATGGACCTCCGGCCGGTGGTGCGGGTGGTGCTGGGTGAGGTGATCCCGCTGCGGCTACCGCACCTGCTGGTACTGACCCGAGTGGACCCGCTGGGAATGGCGCGGGCGCACAACCGCCAGACCGAGCTACGCCAGACCTACGGGCTGAGGGTTGCCCAGAGCGTGATCCGGGATTACGTGATCTACCGCGAGGCTCTCGAGCGTTCTCGGACGGTCCTGGACGTCGGTGGGGCGCAGTCCTATGCCCGTCGCGCCGAGCAGGACTACCGCGCCTTAACCGCTGAGGTCACAGCGATGCTCAAGATCAGCACATCCCCATCACGCAGCAACCAGGAGGTCTGAGGATGGCCCGCACCCGGTCACTGAGCGGCATGGTCAACGCAAAGCCGGCGGCAGCATCGCCCGAGCCGACCACGGAAACCGGACCGCCGGCCCGGGCGGCTAAGCCGGTCCGGTTGACGGTGGACCTGACGCCCGAGCTGCATGCCCAGCTGCAACGGTGGTGTACCGACGCTGCACCCGAGGTCGGCCGACCTCGGGTGGCCGGCCAGCAGGTACTACGGGCACTGATCGGGCGATTACTCGCCGACCACGGGCTAGCCCGACAGATCACCCTTGACCTCCGGCAGAATCCGTAGCTACGTGCCGTAATTACGGGCCGTAACTACGGCACGTAATTACTGACAGTGGGGAGGTCCTTGCTATGCCTGACCAGGGAACACGCTGGGGGGTAGCGATCCCTGCCGGGGGTGGCGCGATGCGCGTCGAGCGTTTCGCCGACCGTGAGCACGCGGCAGCGGCCGCCGGGGTCTGTCCGTTGGTGCGCACCCGCTACGTCCACCCGCGAAGGGGGGCGGCGAATTTCGGCGAGGTCTCCCCGCTGGTGCACAGCGACGACGGGTGCGCCAGCTGGCGCTACTCCGCGACCGGGTGGGCCGTCCCCATCGAGACCCACCGATGACCAGCCCGGCCGCTTCGACGTCCACTGCCGAACCGGCGGCCGCGCTGCCGGTGATCGGCATCGACCCCGGCGCCCGGTGGACGGCCGCCGTGCTGCGCGTCGGGGATCACCCGGTGAACGGTTGGACCTATGGGCCGGTGAACCGGCTCGGCGAGCTGGACGCCGCCGCGCTGAGCAACCCCGATGACTGGGCCGCGTTCGGCCGCTACGCCGGCCGGGTGCTCGACGCGCTCGGCCAGCTGGTCACCGAAGCCGAGAAGCAGCACGGCGCGGTGAGGGTCGCTATTGAGGCCCTGAACGTGCCGGTGGGGTGGCGGTCGGTGGGACATGGCCGCTACAACCGGCTGCCCCTGGTTGATTGGCTAACCCCGTGCCGCATGGTGGCCGCCGTGCTCGGTGCCTACCCCGACGCGCGACTCGTCCTGCCCGACCAGCTCGGCCGCCGCCCGGCTGAGGACTACCCCCGCGAGCTGCGCGGGCCGCGCCCGGCCGACTGGGGCCCCGGAGAGGCCCGCCGTGGCGAGCGGGACCACGAACGCGCCGCCTACGACATCGCCGGCCTGGCCGCCGCGATGCCCTGAGGCCGCGAAAGCAAGAGAGAGACAGGAGAGCGAGTGACGATCAGCAACCAGGACTTCTTAGGCGCGGTCGAGCACTATTTCCCGTACGACGGGCCGCACAGCCGCGACTCCGTAGCCGATGCGGCGACCGGCGCGGCGGCGCTGATCCGGTACCTGAACAACGCGACCGGCCCCGGCAACGGCACGCGCACGCTGGAGTGGGCCGCGACCGTCGATCAAGTCACCGGCGGTGTTCATGCCCTCGTTGCGAACCTTGATCAGCTCTTGCGGCAGCTCGGGGACGCGATGCAGCGGCAGGCCAGCGACAACCCGACGCTGTATGACGATCGCGGAGACCGACCGGCGGGGGAGACTGCCCGCGAGGTCGCCCAGGGGCTCGAGGACGCACGTCAGCGCAGCCACGCCGTAGTGGCCGCGCTGGAGGCGGCACGCGAAGCGTCGAGCCATCTGGGCAACCGGCAATGACTGACCAGCCCGCCGCGCCGGCCGTCTCGGGGTGGGACTCGCGCACCCGGGCTGACCAGGTACGGGAACGCTGGTACGCGCTGGAGGACTGGTGGCTCTCCACCGGCGGCTACGAGCTGCGGGCCGCCTGGCGGGATCTGCGCCGGGCTCCTGGCCTGGCGTTGGCTGTGCTGGCGCTGCTGCTGTGGCCCTGGGCCGGGTTCACCGTGGCTCCGGTGATCGCTGGCGCCGTGCTGTGGCTGCTCATCCGGCTGGTGAGCTGGTTTGCGCCTACCTGGTGGATCCGCCGGCGGATCCGGCGCTGGACACAGCCAGCGGTCGCGCTGGTGGTCCTGGGCTGGCTGGCGCTATCTGCCGGCGTCGGCGGCTGGCTGATCACTCTCGGGGTAGGGCTGATCGCTGTGGCGCTGACCGATACCTGGCGGGCCCGCCGGCGGGTGGCCGCGTGGCTGCTCGCCGGGGTCGCTGGTGCTGCCCGGATGGATCCGGTCGGTCTGCGGCTGTACCGGCCGCGGTGGACCGGTCGGCGCCTGGATGCCGCTGAGGTCACCTATACCGAGGCCTTGCGCGATGCTGACCCTGGCGTGCGGGAGCGGATCGGGGAGGCCGTCAGCTGGCGGCTACGGCACGTCGGCAGTTATGAGGTCAGCTGGCCGTCTGGGGTGCAGGCCTTCGAGCTGCGCCGCGCCGCGACCTTGCCCGAGCGCGCTATGGACCAGCTATGGCCGGATCTGTCCGGCTTACCGATCGCTATTACCGACGATCGAGACGCTGATCTCATCATTGAAAAGCGCGACGAAAACACTAACGAAATAGTATCCCGGTTACCGGTGCGGCTATGGGCACCCGATGCTGAACGTCACTTATTGGTGATAGGTGGCACGGGTGCGGGTAAGACGGAGTTTGTCCGCCGGTTACTCGCCGTTGGTCTGCGTATAGGGCTTTTTCCTGGTGGTGCTTATGTGCTCGACGGGAAGTCATCCGGCGGGTACGCGTGTTTTGTCGGCCGGGAAGGCGTGCATATGGTCGCCCGGGAACCCGCGGAGTGGCTAGGAGGCCTGGGCGAGGTATCCGGCATCATGAAAGCCCGCTACGAAGCGCAATGGAACTACCGCTTAGGCCACGGGCCTAAGCCGGACATGCCCCGACTGGCCCTGCTGCTAGAGGAGTGCCAGGAGATACGCGCACAGCTCGGAAAAGACGCGGACACGTTCTACTCACAGCTAGGACGGCAATGCCGGGAAGCACAGATAACCTTGATATTGGTTACGCAACGCCCGGACGTCAAAGATGCCATCCCCGGAGCGGTGCGGGATATGCTCGAGGATAGAATTGTGCTCGGTTTCGTCAGTGCAAAAGGTGCCCAGATGGCACTAGAAGAACATTGGCGGGATGCGGTCGATAATTACGGCGAGCAGATGCCGCCCGGTCGCGGTGTTGCTCGGTTGGCTGGAAAGTACTCACGGATTCAGGGTCTCTACGCGGGAGATCCCATTGACCGGCCGGAATCAGAGCCGCTATTCCCGCCGAAAGTCGGCGCGCGATCTGTTTATACGGCTGCGCTCCCTTCCAACGGTCACCCGGTCCTCACCGGGCAACTCGTGGACTCCCCCGAGGCCGAGGCGGATGACGGGTCGCCCGAGGGTGACCACCCGCGCCGGAGACGGCGGCGCACAGTATGACGGGAGGAGGGCTGGTGAGAGGAGGTGTGCGGGCCGTGCGGCAACGTCCGGCGATTTCTCCCGACAACTTGTTGTCGGGAGTATACACCAGCCGTCGCGCGGCCCGGTGGGCGAATGCATATGGAATATGCTTTCGCTATGACGGAAAAGCGGAAGGAAGAGGGGAGGGGACAGCGGAATGAATGCGCGTGGGGTACTCCTCACTATCGGTGTTGTGATGGTGACCGCTGGCGGGCTTATCGAGCTGACCGGGTATCTCGGCGATCGCACCGCCGCAGAGGAGGCCACCAGCAGCTACCCCGCCGCGCGGCCGCCGGCCAGCGCAGCCGGGAACAGTGAGAACGCTCCCCCACCGGCGCCGGCGACAGCGGCAACAACCAGGCCGACCCAAGCAACCGCCGATGACCCCTACCTCGCCGTGCACTACCTCTACCGCGCGATCGCTAACGGATCGGCGACCGGATGCGCAGTATTCAGCCCGGCCGCCGCACAGCAATTCGCCGCGCACTTCAATGCGCCCGATTGCCCGGCCGCGATCACACAGCTGAACACTCAAGTAACCAGCCCCATCAAATACGCTGTGACCGGACGCCAATCCCCTGACGTCTACCTCGGCGACACTTTTACCATCTCGTCATGCAAGATCCAACCAGAAGGAGGGCCCCCGCTCGGCCGGTTCACTCTCCACCGCACCGAACAAGATAAGTGGTACATCTCCGAACACGAAACAGAGGTGTGCTAAATGGCTCACAAGAGCGCTGAGTCAGGGGGCGGGGTAGTGCCAACGGATAATAAGCAGCTTCGAGCGGCGCGGGAACGCACCGCCTCACTTGCCTACACTGACGTGTGCCTGTCTCGACAAGAACTCGCCGAGCTGGTTAATGCCTGGATATGGGAACATCACGACAAAGTAGTAGCACTCAGCGCGAACTATATAGGTCAGCTCGAACGCGGCAAAATCCGCTGGCCAGGTAAGCTGTATCGAGAAGCCCTGCGGGCGATCTTTGGTGTCTCTACTGATGCCGCGTTGGGATTCGTGAATACCCGTCGCGCGGTAGTGAGGCTAGATGTGGACCGTAGACAGTTTCTCCACACCACCCGCAACCTAGGCGCTCTCGCCGCTTTAGGGTCGGTGGCGACCTTGTTGGAGAGCAGCGAAACCACCCCGATCCCTAATCGGATCGGTGCGACCGAGATCGAACAAACCCGCACCGCTGCACGGGTATTCGAGTCGTGGGGCAGCACATACGGTGGTGCCGGGTTAGCCCGAGAGGCCGTCATGGGGCAACTGCGCTGGTCGGCCGGCCTGCTGGAGGCAACTTGCCCGGACCGGCTGCGCCCCGAGCTGTTCGCCGCAGTCGGCGATCTCGCCGCAGTGGCGGGGTACATCGCCGAGGATGCCGGCGCCCCCGAGCAGGCCGGGCAGGTGTACCGCTTCGCCTTGGCTTGTGTGGAGGAGGCCGACGACTGGCCTCTGCGCGCCGAGGTCTTGTCGAGCATGGCGAAACAGGCGATCCGGACCGGACGGCCCGACGACGGTCTCACACTGGCCGAACAAGGTCTGGTCCGTTCTGACCGGCTCACCGTGGCTGGCCGGTCGATGCTGCACACTGACCGGGGGCGTGCCCTGGCCAAGATGCGCCGGGTCAGCGAGACCTTGACTGCCGTCGGCGCCGCCGATGACCACTTCGCACACTTCACCCCTGACAATGAGCCGCCGTTCCTAGTTCGCCATAACCCCGCTCGCCATGCCCTGCTCGCTGGGCAGCCCCTGGCCGACCTGGCGATCCTGGGCCGCGACCCCGGTGAGGCCACGAACCGACTCGCGGCGGCAGCCGACGGCCACGATGACTACCCCAGAACCCGGGCGATCTGCCTTACCAAGCTGGCCATCCTCACGATGGCCACCGGCGACCCGCTCCACGCTGCCACCATCGGACACGCGGCCTTGGATGTTGCCGGCGCCCTCCGGTCTCGCCGCGCTGCCGAGGACCTGCGGGACCTCGCCCACTGCGCCGCCACCCACCAGCACCTGACCGAGGTTGCGCACCTGCGGCACCGGATCGGTGCTCTTCTGAGGCGCACCGATAGCCCGTAAGAGGGTGGATTCAGGGGTGGCGAATTCATCCCTGAATCCACCCTTGACATACCCGTGATCAGGTGTGTGTCGGGCGTGTCCTGAGCCGGGAGGGTCGCTGCACGGCGGTGGCCACCGCTTTTCGACACGGGCGGTGGCCACCGCCCGCCACACACGACAAATCCGGGGAGCACCGCTGTGGACCGGGACCACGCCCTACGGCCAGCGTGTCTAGGTCTGGGGTCGCCTACTTCTCCCCAGCTCCTGGAGACTGAGGCGCTGGCTGCGTTGCTGGCTGAGGTGGTGGAGCTGGCCGGGAACCGCGCCGTGTTCCCTAGCAGCTGGGAACTGATCGCCGAGCTGGCGATGGGGCACGAGAGCGTGCGCCGAGCCCTCTGGGCCGCGGGGCCCGCGTCGTGAGCGCCCAGCCCCCGGCCGCTGACGGCTCGGATGTGGTGGCCGCTAAGCGGTTGCTGGACGCCGCCAAGAGCAGGGGGTTCTCCTTCGTGCGCATCGCGCCGGGTGAGGATGCCCCGCTGCGCGGGGTGCGGCAGTCCGTCGACTGGGTTGACGAGATCTACCTGGCGGGGTGTAGCGATCCTGACTCCTGTAGCGCCATCCGACGTCAGCGCTGCTCGCTGATCGTGCCCGGAGGGCTGCCGGTAACCCAGCGGATCAAGGGGGATGCGTTGACCGTGCTGCACACCGTGGTGTGCGACTGGCCGACGTAAATGACTCCC
>CAXUFG010000248.1:0-7430 GCA_964250265.1 uncultured Pseudonocardiaceae bacterium
GCCCCGCGGGGGGGGGCTCCTCCCCCGCGCCGCGGCCCGGGCGGGCGGGGGCGCCCCGCCCCCCCGCCCGCCCCCCCCCACGGTGGGACGCCGGCCTGCCGCCACCCCTGTCTCGATTTCGGCGGCAACCCAGTTTACGCAGGGTCAACACGAAACCGGACAGCCGGAACCGGACATAAACCGGACAGCCGGGCCGGTGCGGTACACCCTCGCGGAGGCAGCCCGGCAGGAGTGGTGCCCGCTGAACTATGACGCACTGCGAAAGGCCCGCAACCGTCGCGATGACTGGCCCGATCCTCATATGAGGGGATCCCGGGAAACATGGACGGAGGACGAGTTGCGGGCCGCGCTGGGCCTGGATCTAGTGCGTGCCATTAGAGGAGCACCCTCGACGTGAGCGCGCATAGGCCGGGGGGCAGTGTGCGGGTTTACTTCGATTTCGCGGATTGGTGGATCGGTCTATATATCGGCCCGAACCATCTCTACCTCTGCCTGCTACCTACCGTTGTTATCAGAATCCGGCGTAGACGCCGGTCATGGGAAAGGAGGCATTAACCACATGGCTACACGGCACAAGACGCGGCGAGCCCCGTCGCGAGATACCAGCGCCGGTGTGGGACTGCGCTACTCATCGCACGCCAGTCGGTCAGCGATGCCAATGGTGCATCGACCAGGGCGAGCTATTCATCCCGGAAGGAGACCGCAATGCTGGACGCTGACAGCATCTATCACACGCACGCGAGCAACGCGACAAAGGCCCTAGAGCACGCCGAGTCAGACAACGACAGCACGGCCACCGCGGTTGCTATTGCGCAGGTGTGGGCTCTCCTAGCTCTCGCCGAAGCACTGGCGAACCTAGACTAATTAGCCGATTGGGAAACAGTGCAATGATAGAGTTACTAATACCACTACTGCTAGCTGACAACGACAACACCCCGGTACCGCCGGATCATGTGCAGCTACGAGTATGGGATGACCCAATACCGGGGCACGCCGCATGTATTCGCATGCTGGCCGACGAACCTCCTGGCACATCGTGCATTGTGCTGCCTATGCGAGCACCGCTGGACACAACCGAGACAGCTCACCATTACGTTGAGTGGACCGATCCGGCAACCGGCGCGAAACTGTGCACCAAGGACCTACAGCAAGACCGCAATCCGGAGTCGAGCTGTGAAACACGGCCATTGTCCGAGTATCCAGGGAAGTAATCAACATGTGGCCATTCGGCGGACCTGACATCACGTCTAGCGCCACCGATAACAGGGAGACGGCATGACTATCTACGTCGACAATGCTGGCATTGCTGCAACTGTTGGCGATTCTGTCACGGGACGAACCTACACGTCCCGTTGGTCTCATTTGTTCAGCGATCAGATAGACCAAATGGAACTACATGCATTCGCAGTGACAATTGGACTCAAGCGCCAATGGTTTCAACCTGGTAAACGCTTGGGTCGACCAACGGAACACGACCCCGTACACGATCACTACGATCTCACCGCTAACAAGCGACGACAGGCGATAGTAGCCGGAGCTGTAGCCGTAGACACAACCGGTGCAGTCGCAATCTGGTCAGCGAAGCGGGAGCTAGTTCGAGGCAGCGGCGGGCCATCTCCGAGTGCTCGCTAACAACGCTACACACTGAGAAGAGGATGACACCATGAGCAGGAACGAAACCACGATGGCGATATGCGGGAACCTCACCGCCGATCCTGAATTGCGGTTCACCGCGTCCGGTGTTGCGGTCGCTAACTTCACCGTCGCATCGACCCCGCGCCGGTTCGATCAGACATCCGGCGAGTGGGTAGACGGCACCGCGACGTTCATGCGGGTTGATGCGTGGCGCGAGCTGGGCGAGCACTGCGCCGACACCCTGGTTAAGGGCTCCCGGGTCGTGGTGACCGGCGCGCTAACCACGGACACGTGGGAGAAGGACGGGGAGAAACGGTCCGCGGTCAAGGTGGTGGCCGACGACGTCGGGGCCTCGCTGCTCTACCACACGGCGAAGCTCAGCAAAGCATTCCGGCCGAACGGGTCGCCCGCGCCGACTGATCCGCGGACCGGGGAGCAGGCCACCGAACGGCGGAAGGCGGCGCCGAGCCGGACCGGTTCCGACCCGATCGAGGATGAGCCGCCGTTCTGAGCTTTCGGTCCGGCGTGTCGGAGCCACTTCTGTCAGCAGGAGCGGCTCCGATGCGAAAAGGTTTGTCACCAGAGCACCGGTCGGCGGATGACTACCAGGAGGCACGTCGTGGCGAGCAAGGTAGTGATGGCGGGAGCTGTCCCTGAGGAGTTGGCGGAAGCGGCGCGACGGGTGTACGTCGAGCGGACCGGCGGGCAACTTCCGGTTAGTCCGTCAGCCGTTGTGAGGTACGCGCTGGCCGCGCTCGCTGGTATGGATGCTGCGGCCGCCGCTCCCCTGAGGATGGGACGCCCGCCGGTAAGGCGTGAGGCCCGGTCATGATCCGGATTCAGGATCCAGCCCCCGGCGAGTCGAGCACGCGTCGGACTCGGCAACCAAAGGTCATACCGAACCGGGTCGACCAGCGGCGCCGTCACTGCCTCGATATCGACGGCACGTGGAACACCCGGGCTTGCTCGATCAACAACTGGCCCGGGCGCCGGGAGGGAGCGCCGGACCCGTTGCCGGTGATCCGGATGCGGGCCGCTCAAGGTCATCAGTCCGCGCGGTGGTCGGTGCAGGCGCAGTTGCTCACGGGCACACCGGGCGGGGCCGCGTTCGATCCGGTCACGGTGACGGTGGGAGCACGGGCCGCGGATGAGATCGAGGCCAGCGCGGCAGGTACCGGGCCTCAGCGACCGGCAGGTGATGACCCCGGCGGAGGGACTGACTCAGCTTTGATTCGGCGGTTGCATGTCGCGGTGCTGTGCGCGCCGACCAATGGACCGGATGCACTGGCAGGGAGCGCTTGTGGTCGCGCGAGGACCTGACCCCAGACAGAGTTTTGGCCCCGGGAGTGCCACCTCCACGGGGCCGGGACAACTCATCTACCTTCGCGCAGAAAGAGGTGCCTACGTGCACCTGTATGAAACCACATCCCGGTACACGCGCAAATGGGCACGCCGTGACCTGCGTTGTTCCCGTTCCTGGGCGGCTAAGCATCTGGGCGGTGCGGCGTGACCGCTGCCCGCACACTCCGTCCGGTTCCATCCAATGACGCGGATGGCGACTGCCTTCCTGGTGAGTTCCCGGTGCCGGGATCTCCGAGGTACCGCTACACGCCCGGGTCCGGGGTGTGGCAGGGACGGGACCTGGTGCTGCCGTGGTGCCCGCTGGTCACCCGGCACCTCGCGGCGTACTCCTCCCGGGAGCAGGTCACCCGCCGTCAGATCACCGTGCGGGTGGGTGAGGAG
Organism: uncultured Pseudonocardiaceae bacterium; assembly: GCA_964250265.1. GTDB lineage: Bacteria > Actinomycetota > Actinomycetes > Mycobacteriales > Pseudonocardiaceae. The sequence continues at coordinate 3,379 of CAXUFG010000248.1, forward strand.
GAGACCACCGTCCCGATGCGGGAGGTCACCGATGGCAGCGTGTGGTCTGAGCGGTTCACCGCAGCGCCCGGGACAGCCGGGTTCGGCGTCCGGGATGCGCTCACCAACATCATTGACGATCAAGCCTCGCGGTTGCCACCGGTTCCGCTGCACCCGCGGTGGGAAGGCGGGGCGCTCGTCCTGCCGCCCGGTGATGTGCTGCCCCGGGGGTTCGGGGAAAGCGCGGGCACCGTCGAGGACTGGCGGGCATTGCTGCGGGAGATCGCCCGGTCGCCCCGGATGGCGCTGGCCACTGGGTTAGCTCTCGGTGGCCTGTATGTCCGGCCGTTGGGTCGGCAGTCGTTCATGGTGCACCTGCCCGGCGCGTCGTCGGAGGGCAAGACGACGACGATGCAGGCTGCCGCGGCGATGTTCGGCAACCCGGAAACGGTGATCCTGCCGTGGTCGGTGACCAAGCAGGGGCCGGGTGCGTGGCTGCGGAGTATGGCGCTGCTCACCGGGTTCCGGGACGAGCTGGGCGCGGCCGGGTTCAGTCCGGCTCAGCTCGAGTCGGCGGTGTTCGGTTTCCTGCAGGGCGCTGAGCGGGACATGTCGACCAAGACCGGGGATCACCGCGAGTCGCAGGGCTCCTGGCACGGCTCGCTGATGTCCTCAGGGAACGAGTCGGTGATCGGGCAGATCGCCAATGAGGGCATCGCCGCCCGAGTTGTCGAGATCACGGGGCCGCTCACCCTTGACCAGCCCCACGCGGACACGGTGGCCAAACTCGCGAGGCAGGTGCACGGTCACGGCCTGGCGGCGCTCGTGGAGCGGGGGCCGTCCCCTGACCGGTTCGCTGAGCTGATCACCGAGCAACTCGCGGAGATCAGCGCGCCGGATGGTGGGGTGCCCTTTCGGATCGCCTCGCATCTTTCTGTGGGTGTGGCCGGCGTCCTGGTGCTGGCCGAGCTGTCCGGGGTGCCGGAGTTCGCGGTAGGCGTCATCGAGGCCGCCCGGGCGGTGCTGGCCGAGCTCGTTGCCGGTCTGGCTGAGCGGGGCATGCGTCCGGGGGATCGGCTGCTGGCCGCGCTGGCCGGGTCGATGGCAGCGGAACCGACCGCGTGGCCGACTCGGCTGCACTACGAGAAAGCGGTGTCTACCGGCGAGGCCACGATGGCCCGGGAGATCTACGGGTGGGACCTCATCGGAGACACCCTGCCCGGTGAGGTGGCCGTGATCTCGACACAGCTACGGGGCCTCGCGTTGGAGGCGGGTATCAATGATCCGGGGATCGCGCTGCGGGAGCTGCGGAAGCGGGACCTGCTCGTGCCCGCGCGCGACGGCCGCCACCTGGCCCAGCTCGTCAAGGTCGCGGGCAAGCCGAAACGGGCCTACCTGTTCCACGGGATCACCCCAGAAGACCCCGGCGCCGAACCGGGCACCGGAGAGACCCCGCTACCTCCCGGCCCGGGCGCCCCCGCGGCCGAGGACGACGACGCCCGGGAGCGGGAGCGACCGTGCGCGGTGTGCCTGACTCCCGGCATGTTCTGCGGGTCTGGCGGGGTCGCTCAGGAAGGGCTGGACCGGCCGTGCTCGGTGTGCGGGGCGCCCACCCTCGTACGGTCTGCGTGCGGAGCTGCCCGTCACGGTCACTGCATCCCGGCGCCACCACTGCCGGTCGCTGAGCCGGTCGCGGTCGCACCGGAGCCACCCGCCCCGACCTGCCGGGAATGCGGACAGAAGCTCCATCTGATCAAGCCGGGGAGGGACTTGTGCGAGCGATGCCGACTAGCCGCTGAGAAGCTCCCAGAGCCGCCCCCCACGGTCACCGGGGCCACAGCCACCCCGGAACCGCAGCGGACCCCGCGCGGGGCTTCTCCTGCCGCGCAAGCACGCACGCAAGGCCGGACCGCCACGCTGGCCACGAGCAAGACCGCGCTGGCTAACGGTGAGCCGCTGCGGTTGCTGGCCGCGCTAGAGACCTCCCACGCTCCCCGACGCAAGACCGAGGTCGACGGGCAGATGCGGATGCGGGGGCCTCTGTGGAGCCCCGAACTGCCCGGCATGATTTTCGCGGCTCAGGTGGTCGATAGCTGGGCGTGGAACCGCCGCTACGACGGCCCGACCGTGACCCTGGACCGCTCCGGCGCGTTCGTCGCCGCCGCGGCCAGTGTCGAGGTCGCGCACGGGGCGCTAGAGCACACCGGGCCGCTAACCGAATGGGATAAGACCCGGACCGGGTACGCGCTCACGCAGGTGTACCCATGGCCCGAGCGGGACTCGATGCCGCACCCCCTGGGTACCGTCCGCAAGGGAGCCGAGATCGCCTGGGTGCCCGGTCCCACAATCGGGCTGCTTCGCGAGCTGGCCGACGCGGGACGCTGGCCGGATGTCCCGATCCTGGACTCATACACAGGTGACCCGGTGCGGCTCAATCAGGGCAAGTGGACCGATCTCCTCAGGGATCTACGGGCGCAGGCCATCGGCACCTACGGCCGCGACAGTGACCAGTACGCCGAGGTGAAACAGGCCATCGGCCAGTGCTGGTCGCTGATGCTCGGTCGGGACCGCGAGGCCGGGGTAGGCCGGGAGTGGAAGTGCAGAGCGCAGCGGCCGGACTGGACCCACGCCGTGAAAACTCAGGCGTCGGCGATGTTGTGGCGATGGGCCGACGCCTGCCGGATAGTCGCTCCGGATTATCCGCCGGTCGCGGTGCGGAATGTGGACGAGCTAGTAATCCCCGTCGAAGCGCTAGAGGTCGTCAAGACGATTAGAGCGCCGGGCCGGGCATCTCCGCTGATTATCGACCAAGACGGAATCAAACTTGGTAGCTTCAAGGTGAAAGCGGCCGACCATGGCTAAAGCCGACACCGGGCCTCCCACCGAATACATCGACGTAGACGAGGCGATGCTAGAAGCCGCCATTGATGACGCGTGGGCAGAGTATGAAGCAGCCGCGGGCGCCGAAGGGGAGGCGGCCGGGGAACCAACCGGGATGCGGGTCTCGGCACAGATCGAGTGGGCCGGGGTACTGGACCGAGCCCACGACGGACACCGCACCACCACCCTGGACGGGCTCGACCTGACGCAGGTCAAGGGCGCACTGGACCAGGCCCGGCAGGCGTCCCAGCGGGCCGGAGAAGCCCGCCCTGCCACGTCCTACCGGGCGAAGGGCTGGGAGGCTCAGTTACGCGCGCTCACCGCGTCTAAGCGGGGCTCGACCGCGGCCGATCGGGCCGACCTGAACCCCACTGCGCGGACCCTGCGAGGGTGGCTATCCGGGGACGCCACGCCAAGCAAGGCCAACCAGCAGAAGATCGACCAGGCTTACGGCGCGCTCCGGAACTGGCGGGTAGACACCGCCAACGCGAAAGCAACAGCAGCCCGGCACAACCTCGCCGAGGAAACATCGGCCGCGCTCCGCCAACGCTACGGCGCCGAAATCAGATTACGTAACATCACCAATATGGAACTGAGAGACTGATACAAAAGAGAGGATAAGTCAGTGTCGAAACGTCCGAGTTACCACAAAAACGGCCAGATGATCCCCCGTAGAGGTAACGACAACAGGGGACGACGTAGAGGAATGCTTCATATTTCGGCTTAACTACCGTGACTATCCCCTCCATGCCACAGAACTACTCGACTTGCACAATAAATCTCGTGCTGCGCTTACGGAATGGTTCGCTGCGCTCCCTCCCTCGCTGGCCGCTATGAACGTGAACAACGATCCAGACTGGGGGCAGAGTTCGCCGCGTCGGCAGGACTGATAGGAGGCGAACCGAACAGTGGCACTACTGGACAGTAAATGTGGACACTGCCGGGCCAGGTGGCCAGGGGTACATATTCCGGCGCACGCCTAGCGGGATGCTATGTCGGAATTGCCGTCGACCTCTTAGGTAACCGGGGGCCGCTGAGAGCCCCCCCGTCAGGATCGTCGCTGAGGCTTCCGGCCTTGGCAGGCCCCGGCGGGGGGGCTGGTCGCCCTCTGGGGGCCGCTCAGCCCGCCCGGGAGGCCGGTTGAGCGGTGTCACTCGATCAGCCCCGGTTCCGAGAAACGGTCACGCTGTGTG
>CAXUFG010000249.1:0-7383 GCA_964250265.1 uncultured Pseudonocardiaceae bacterium
CTCGACTACCTACCCGAGATCGCCCGCACCGTCCTGAATGTCTTTCGGTGAGGTGCACCGCTACTCCTGCGACACCCTGGATCGCTGGATCCGCCGCGGGCGGTTTCGAGGTCCTAGAGCCTTCCCTGCGTCAGCCCGGCGCCTGTGTCGATACCACGGCGCTGAAATTGGCGGTGGCCCTGAAGCGGGACAACCCGGCCCGCACTGCCGCGCAGGTTGCCCGAATCCTGCAGGCCTCGAACGGCTATTCCCCTCGGAGTCCACTCTGTCGCGGTTGTTTCACAGTCACGAGCTGCATGACTCCCATGAGCCGCGACACCTCGGTGTTTTGGCGCACCGAACGAGCGCTGGGTGGGTGATGCGTTGCACGGGCCACGCCTGGGTGGCCGGAAATCCCATTTCAGGCGCATCATCACCAAAGGCCGCCACCGCACGCCGGGCCGGTTCCGTACCCGGGTGATCAACGAGGGAGTCACCCCCTGCGTCTACATCGACTAACAAACACACCCACGACTGGGTGGGCTGCGCGATCTGCTTTCTGGTGCGTCAACATCGCGCTGACGACGGCTGAGTACTGTGTGCACCAACGGTCCGGCGTTCTGCCCCACTGGTTGCCCCTTCCCTCCAGCCCGACCACGTGGTCCCCTTGGGTGTGCGCGCTGTGATGGGTGGCGCCATGACGGACGACCGGGTGCGCCATGACGGAAGCGGAGCGTGTTCGCGACCATGGATCGCGATCGCAGGACCGGGCCGACGTGCCCGGCAACGCACAGCACAGGACAGCGGACACCGCATACCCGGCCGCGCGGGCGGTCCAGGAACGCACCCCGCTGACGACCACGCAGGTCCTCGCCCTGCAACGCAGCATCGGCAACGCTGCAGTCGTCCGCTTGCGGGGACCGCAGTGGCGTATCCATGACGCCTCGTCCGCCACCACCCCGGTCCCCCAGGGTGAGCCGGCAGCCCCGTCCGCCACTGTGCTGGCGCCAACCGGGCAGCGCTCCATCGTGTCTAACGTCCTGTGTTCCGCGGAGGCCCCTAGGGCGAGCCTCTGCGCACCGAGATGGAGACGCGCGTCGGGCGCGGACTTCACCGAGGTGCGCCCGCACGACGACGCGGCTCGCTCCGCAGCCGAGGTCAGCGCCCGTGCCTACGCCTCCGGCGACCATGTCGTCCTCGGTCGAGAGGGAGCGGACAAGCACACGCTGGCTCACGAACTCACCCATGCGATCCAGCAACGCTCGGGACCGGTCGTGGGGATCCCGACCCCCCAGGGCATCACCGTCAGCGATCCTTTGGACCGCTTCGAGCGCGAAGTCGAGGCCACCGCGACCCGGGTGCTGGCGTCATCGGTCCCGGCCCGTCAGGCAGAAGTACCCGCCAGACCAGCTCACCCTGGTCCAGGCACGATGCTACAGCGGGCGCCAGCGAACCCAAAATTCACCGAATTCACCGAAAACTACCCAACGAGCATGACGGAGGGGGAGTACCTGCCGTTCGTGGATGCCAGCATCAGTCACAGTGCGCCAATGGCCTTCATCGTCAACGCGATCCTGCCGCACAGCGACGTGCGGCACATCCCGGCTGTGATCGAGAGCATCCTGGCTAATTACACAAGTCGCCCGCAGCGGGTGGGCGTGGTGCTCGGGATCAACGCCAAGAAGGGTGACGAAAAAGCGCTGGAAGCGGCCGTAGCCAACGCACAGACCCTGATCGCGAGCGTCACCATCCCAGTCGCCTTAGTACACTCGACCTTCACGGGAGATTTTCCCTTTGGGAGGATGCGCAACGAGGTGCTCCACAGCCCCGAGTGTCTGCGATTGACGAGTGCATTCGCGCTGCGTGGGATGCATCCCTACATCTCCATGCAGGACTTCGATACCGGTTCTCGCCAGGTACGGGGCGGCGCCCACGTCTTCGATTATTTCGAGGCGAAACTCAACTCGGTCCACGAGACAGACGAAGACCCTCATGCGGGCGGGTCCTCTAGCCGCCCGGCTTCATCGAACTCGCCATCGAGTTCCGCAAGTAGTTCCTCGCATGCTGCGACTTCCGGCGGCACGCGGCTGCCCCCTACCCGGCCGCTGATGATCGCGGGTGGTTACCGTCTTGCAACGAGCACGGACGAGTTCATTGCTGCGGTCCGCAGCCGTTACCCCAAGGGGTCAGGCGCGAGGATTCCCGAGTGGCTGGTTCCGATGCCATCCACGGAAAAGCTCAACGCCATGGGGAAGAAGGACCAAGAGGTCTGGAAGAGGAGAGGGGCGGAGCAGCGGAAATTCATCGACGAGTTCTCGGGCCTGGTGGACCGGGATATGCGCGAGCGGGATCACCTCGCCGCGATACATCCGCTGCTGCCCTACGCACCGGAGCCGAACCTCCTATTCGACGCTCTGCCCAATGTGCTGCGTCACGGCTCCCTACACTTTGGAGACGCAGGCGCCGAGTTCACCAAGCTCGCCATGCGCATCAACGAGTTCAACGCGTGGGAGCTGCACCGCCGGTTCGTCTCCCAATATCAGTCGGCCGAGACGCGCCGATTGCACGAAGATATCACGAACCTGGTACGGATCAATGCCGAGAACTGCACGCTACCGGAACGCGGGCCCGCCGTAGTCACCGACTTCTTCGGCGGAGCGATCAGCACAGACCTGTCCCGCTTGGCATACCAATATTTGACTGGAGGAAGTCTACCCCAAAGCCATCTCGGACTGACAGACCTGATCGGAAGATATTTCTCAGCGTCGTCTGGCAATCCCAGAAAAGCGAAGACGGGCGTCAAGTTAAGTGACTATCGCGACCGATACGAATTAGCCAATAAAGATACATACATGAAACAGGAAACCCTCCGTCGCAAGGGCCTCCCAAGCCTCCCCTCCAGCAGCGCGTCGGAGAGTGGAGGGAGAAACAAGAAGCGCCCGAAGGCCTCCGAGAAGCAGCTGGGCCCGAACAAGCGGCAAGAAATGGGCCACAACATATCCGCCCCTCTTCCGAAGCCCTTCGACTCGATCAGCGTGGGCATCTCGCCCCAGCACAAGATCGCGGCGGCCCGGGAACTGGCCCTCTCCACATCCAAGTTCAGGCTTGGCAGGACGCTCGCGTACGTTAAGTTCGACGTCCTCGATCGAGGCACGCCCATGGATGGCAACTGCCTCTACCATGCAGTTCACCAGGCGAGGACTGGGGAGTCCGCGAACCAAGCAGCTGCCGAGAAACTCCGGAGTACCGTCGTCGACTGGGCTCTTCAGGACGACAATCTGGCCCTAGTGAATAAATTCGCCGAGAATTTCGGAGCGGATACAGGCGAGCTGATCAACACGATTGTCTGCAATGGCAACTGGGCCGGCCCGGCTGGAGATCTCGCCCCCCGCATGCTGGCCTCAGCGCTCGGGGTCACCATCGTGATATATCCGGACAATGCTCCCCCGGTTACGCTGGAGCCCCTCACCGGCGAAGGCACGGAAACCCTGCACATCGACCTCGAGAACCAACACTACAGCGTCAGGCACGGTACGAACCAGGGCATGCCTGAGACGCACCAGAGCTTCAGCGAATCGTGATCCCTTTGATGCCTCCATCTGCCGAACCTTGGTAATGGCGCAGCACGGGTCTGTTGCGTTAATGGGTGACAACGCGTCTTCTGTGCCTTGTACAGCTTCGTAGCCTCAGCCGCCCACGCGGTCACATCGGCCTGGACAGCCGATCCCAGCTTGACCTCGTACCATCGTGTCGGGAACCGGAAGTCCGTGGCTGCTGGTTCAGCATCGATGACAGCCTCGCGTGGTGGAGTACCTGATCACCGAAGCTTTCCAAGGTCTCCCGCTAGTGCCGGTGTGTGTCGGGGGAAGAGAATTGCCGCCATCCCACGTGGCGGACCATGTCAGTCAGGAGTCTCTTCGTGTGCGCCTCGACGGGCTGCTCGCTACGGCGAGAGCCCAGCGACAGTTGACCACCGGGGTTTACGCGGTGCATGATCCGCAGCACGCCTCGGTACACCACCGGCTCTGTACCGGCTGGCAGCGACCGGCGGACATGGGCGAACACCGCGACCCGCAGTTGCGGGTCGCACAGCGGAACCTGACTGTCGTACGGCGCGCCGACGCGATCGTGTCGATTGCGGCGAGGTTGGGCGAGGTGTTGTTGTTGGGCGGGGTGGGGGTCGGCGGTGCGCTGCTGATCCAGGCGCCGGTCGATCTCGGCGCGGATGAGCGCGGGGTTCGCGAGCAGCTCGGTGATGTGGTCCCAGACGGCGCCGTCTGCATAAGCCCTCACCATTGAGGAGCAAATCACGCTTCCGCCCGGAAAAGGAATCCTGATCTTGATGCAAGCGGTCAAACAGGGCCTTGCCAACTCATCGGCAGAGCACTGTCAGAGCTGGATGCAGGGGATGCGCACCACGCCCGCCGGTAGTACGTGGTTCCGGAGGGAGGCTGGCGCTCCAGCGTCCAGCCCGGCCGTGACTGTCCCGGTCCCCTTAGCCTTCTTCATCCACTGCACCTCGCAGTCGAGATGGTCCTTGATCGCCCGCTGCTCGACGTTCGCGGGAGCAGGGTAAGGTTGTCCAACCGCCCGAACCTGGTATTCTAACCCGTACCAGTACTGATCTTTGTAATAGAGCGCACGGCCTTGAGATTTTTGGATGGCGTCCTTGGCCTTCTTTTCGAACCGGTTGAGGTGATCCTTGTTGGCGATATGCGTGAGCGGCGTGAGATTCGCGGATATCCCGGGGCCGCCGAGGTTTTCATTGAGGAGATGCCCCTTGATCCACCGAATATTCTGAAACCGTGGGGCCCGATTTAGCGTATTCACCGATGTGCACTCGCCCTGGCCGGGCCCCGAGCCTCTGGCAGTCGGATCGTAGGCGCCAGGACCGACAACCGCATAAACGGAGTCTCCCCCATCTCGCTTGTGGGAGTTACCGTAGGTTGGAGGCTCAAAGAGCGTCGGGCCTCTCACTTTTGCGCTGACCGATGGTCCTCCACGGCCAAGCCCGGCCGCAGCCGCCTTGCGTTTGGTACCGTTCCTCTGAACCGCGGGCAGGTGGTCGCCATTGAGGAGCTGCGAAACCGCCCGATTGCCGACGAGCCGCTGGAGAGCCAGCATGCTGCCTGGCGTCATGGGGTAGGTCCGGGGGGCTATGCAGCCGACTCTCGGCGGAACCTTGGGCAAGGTGATGCCGATCGCTTCTTGCTCAGGTTGTACGCTCCTGATTCTCAATGATTCCCCTTGGCCGACGAGTGGGCAAGTGATGTCATCGTCGCGCTGAAGGTAATCATAGGGTGCACCACTTCCAGGTGTCAATGCCGGACGGACAGCCCTCGGGCAGTTCCGCACGCCCGAAAGGCACGTCGCGGGCGGGCGACGCTCAGAAGTCCCGAGAATACCTTCTGTCGGCCTGAGCACGTGCGCCGTTCCTGCTTACCGCCGGAATGTGAGTCGATTGAATCGGGAAGTGGTCGGATCTCGCTCGTCGCGACACGGCCTGAAGGGTCACATTTGATCACACGATCGTAAGATTGTTAGCGGGGAGACACGGTAGTGAGTACGGGAAGAGCGGGCTGCGTTGGCCATCCTCTACAGGGAGCTGCTCTCGTTGCTGCAGGAGTAACTGTCATCCCTGAAGGAGCGGGACCGGTCAAGCAGTATTCCTGGGGTGGATCTTTGTTTTCGGTTTCTCCGCCAGGGTTTGGCGCGCCGGGCTGACCCCGGCTCATGAGCTGGTCGGCGTGTCAGTGCCTGTCGGGTTCCAGAAGTCGGCCGCAGCCGTGACCTGGGTGAACAAGGCGACCTACGCCACCACCAGGATGATCGTGCATGGGTCGTTTCGCCTTTACTTGATCTTCGTTCGGGTTCTCGGCTGGCTGTGGTTGTTCGGCCGATGGTCGGCTTTGCTCGTTCTGCGCCACGAGGTCGCCGTGTTGCGCAGAGCCAACCCCAGGCCTTGGCTGGACTGGGCTGATCGTGCGGTGCTCGCCGCGCTCATCCGGCTGCTGCCCCCAGCGCTGCGCCAGTACCGTCTGGTCACCCGGGCACCATCTTGCGCTGGCACCGGCGCCTGATGTCCAGGAAGTGGACTTACCCGTCTCGCCCAGGCCGACCGCCGGTCAATGCCGAGACCGCCGCGCTGATCGAACGCCTCGCGACGGAGAACTGCTCCTGGAGGTACCGGAGGATCCAGGGTGAATTGCTCAAGCTCGGCCACCGGATCAGCGCCTCAACGATCCGCCGGGTCCTCAAGGCCCTTGGGATCCCTCCGGCGCCGCAGCGCGTACGGACTTCACGTGGCGGCAGTTTCTGCGTACTCAGGCATCGACGATGCTGGCCTGCGACTTCTTCCATGTGGATTGCGCGGTGGCCCTTCAGTGCATGTACTGCTTCTTCGTCCTGGAGGTCAGCTCCCGTTGTGTGCACATTGTCGGCATGACCACGAACCCGGACGGGCTTTGGACCGTACAGCGGATCCGGAATCTCTGATGGATCTCGGCGATCGCGCCTCACAGTCCGGTTCTTGGTCCGCGACCGTGCCGGGCAGTTCACTGCGTCGTTCGATGCGGTGCTGGCCAACGCCGGCATCACCGCGGTGAAGATTCCGCCCCGAAGTACTCGCGCGAACGCCCACGCGGAGCGGTTCGTGCTCACGGTCCGGACGGAGGTAACCGACCGGATGCTGATCTTCGGTGAACGGCACCTACGTGCTGTTCTGGCCGTGTACGCGCGGCACTACAACCGACGACGCCCGCACCGCGCGGTCCACCTCCAACCACCTCACCCCGACCACCCGATCGCCGATATCCCAAACGGAACGGATTAAGCGCCGGCCCGTCCTCGGCGGTCTGATCAACGAATACGAACCAGCCGCCTAAAAGACCAGGCCAACGCTGATGGCCGAGTTCTGGCACCCCACACATGTGTGGAGGAAATGATCTTGGTCCCTTGATGCGCTCGCTTTACGGGTAAGCGCAATCGGCGCCCGATACGCGACCACTTCATCGCTGCCCCCGCAGCGCGTCCGCGCGACGCACCATGGTCACCGCGCCGCTGCAGGGCGGTAAGGGCTAGACGCGGCAACCCTCTGGCCCGGGATCCACAGCTGACCAGGCAAATCCTCCACCGTGCACACTGAGACCGTGACGGCGGAGCGTGCCTCCAGCCATCAGCTGCAAGGTCCTCCAGGCGCCAAGGACCCATCTACCGCACACCGCAACCATCCGGTGGACGGCCAGCCAGGCAAGTCACCCTGGTAGCTCGAATGCCACCAGAAATGCAACCACCGCCATCCACACCGAGCCGGGAACTGATCACAAGATCAGTGTTGCCTCTGGTAGAGGGGCGGAAGCGGAGGGATTCGAACCCCCGGTGCCTCTCGGCACGCTCGCTTTCAAG
>CAXUFG010000250.1:0-7374 GCA_964250265.1 uncultured Pseudonocardiaceae bacterium
ACATCGGCGAGTGTGCCGCCGCTGTCGTCCAGGGGCACCAGCAATCCCCCGGTACCTTCGATCAGCACCAGATCATGGTGTGCGGCGAGCTCACCGGCCGCCAAGGTGGCGGTTGCCGGCGTCACCGGGGGCAGGCCAGCGCGGCGCGCCGCCGTCGCCGGGGCCAGCGGGTCCGGGTACCGGGCCAGCTCCCGGCAGGTGACCTGGTGACCCACCAGACGTCGCACCTCGTCGATGTCCCCGGGCTGCCCCGCGTCAACACCGGTCTGCGCGATCTTGAGGACCGCCACTCGGCGACCGGCGTCGACCGCGAGCGCGGCAATAGCCGACGTCACCACGGTCTTGCCGACCCCGGTGCCTGTCCCGGTCACCACCAACACGGTCATCTGAGCGACCCCGCCAGCACCACCGCAAGCGTGTGCGCCACCTGCTCCAGGTCCGGACCGGTCAGCGCGGCATGGGCGGTCAGCCGCAGCCTGCTGGTCCCGGCGGGCACCGCTGGCGGGCGCAGGCAGCCCACTCGCACGCCGTGGTGAAGGCACTCCGCGGCTGCCTCCACCGCCCGTTGCGGTACACCAAGGATGATCGAGACCACCGCGGACGCCGGCAGAGGTGCATCAGCGGCAGTGGGGGTGGGGGCGGGCGGGGGGCGGGCCCCCCCCGCGCGAGGCGGGGCGGCGGGGGGGGCGCCCCCCCCCCCCGGCCAGGCAGTGCTGGCTCGGCGCGCAGCACCCGTAGCGCAGCCAGGGCCCCACCAGCGGCCGGCGGTGCCAGGCCGGTGTCGAAGATGAAGCTGCGCGCGGTATTGACGAGCTGGTCGACCACCTCGCGGGAACCCAGCACCGCACCACCCTGGCTGCCCAGCGCCTTCGACAACGAGACAGTGGCGACTACATCGGGCTCGCCGGTCAGGCCGTGTTCGGCGAGTAACCCCCGTCCGCCGGCCCCACACACTCCCAGACCGTGCGCCTCATCAGCCAGCAGCACCGCGCCGTGGCGCCGGCACACCGTATGCAGCTGCGCCAGCGGCGCGAGGTCACCGCTCACGCTCACCACCGAATCGGTGATGACCAGCGCGCGCTGCTCGGAGCGGGCGGCCAGGGCAGCATCCACCGCCGAGACATCGGCATGCGGGGTGACGACGATCCGGGCCCGCGACAGCCGGCAGGCGTCCACCAGGGAAGCGTGGCTGGCGGCGTCGGACACCACCAGGGCACCCGGACCGGACAGTGCTGTCACGGCGCCAAGGTTGGCGGTGTAGCCCGAGGAGAACACCAGAGCCGCCGGTGCGCCACAGAATGTCGCGAGCTCCTCCTCCAGTTGGGCGTGCAACTCGGTGGAGCCGGTGACCAGGCGGGACCCGGTCGACCCGCTCCCCCAGATGCGGGCTGCCTGCACCGCACCCTGCACCACCCGGGGATCCCTGGCCAGACCCAGATAGTCGTTGGAGGCCAGATCGATCACCAGCTCTGACTGCGGCCGCGGCCGCAGCACCCGTCGCAAGCCGGTCCTGCGACGCACCGCTGCCGCATCGCCCAGCCAGTCCAGGGACCCAGTCACCGCGGGGGACACCGTCACGAGCTGCGAGCCTACGACGCTGGCAGCTAGCTACCCGACCCCGCACCTAGCGGGTCACACCCCACGTCTGGCGCAGCCAGATAGGCGCTGGGCAGGTAGTCGTCAGGAACTGGCACGAAGCGCGCGGCCTCGGGGTCGAGCAGCAGTAGCCGGGCAGTACGGATGTCGAGGAACAGGCCGGTTACCTGTACTCGGCCCGCCCTGACCGCGCCGCGCACCGCGGAGTGCCGGCGGATCACCTCGACCTGACGGGCCACGTTGACCATCGAGAGCTGGTCGACCTCGTTGCGACCCTCGTGCGCAGCGGCAATACCCACCGGGTGGCCGTCCCGAAACGCTCGCAGGCTCGGCACTCCCCAGCGCAACCAGCGCCCCAGCGTGCCGTGGACGATCGCGCCGTCGAGCAGCCCGTACATCGCTGCGCAGCCGGAATGTCCGCATACCAGAATCGACGGCACGTGGAGGTGGTCCACCGCGTACTCCAGCGATGCGGCGACCGACGCGTCAGCCGCCATCCCCGAGGGTGGCACCAGGTTGCCGAGATTGCGCACCGTGAACAGGTCACCAGGCCCACTGCTAGTGATCATGTTTGGCACCACTCGTGAGTCGGCGCAGGTGAGAAACAGCGCTCGCGGATGCTGCTGATCCGCCAGCTGGGTCAGGTGCGGTCGAAGCTCGGGTGCGGAGCGCTGGTGGTACTCCCGCACCCCGGCGAGCAATGGCCGCAGCGCGCCATGACCATTTTCCTCGTGCTCGGCCTGCCACACCCACCATGGGGAGAAGGCCCGCGGAAGGGCCGGCATCCACACTCGCCGGGCGGGTCCGTAGCTGTCCTCGCCGCCCCGCCGGGCCGGTCCCAGCTCGTCGATCACCACAGTGCCGCCGGTGGCCTCGTGCTGCTGTTGCCAGCCCGCGAGGTGGTCGTAGGCGGCGTGGTCCAGGAAGTCGACCACCATCTCCACCACAACGTGGCTACCGCGCGGCACCTGCGCCAGCACGCGCGACAACCTCGGGACGGCCAGGAAACTCAGGGTTCCTTCAACCACCACCCGCCAGGTGGCCGGTGCATCGTCGGAGGCAGGCCACACCCGCTGTGCGTGCACTCCCGACCAGACGACCCGGTACAGCACCATGAGCAGCGAGAGCCCCAGGCCGATGAGCACGCCCTCCAACAGGTTCAGGAATACCACACCGGCGACGGTGACCAGGTAGATCGTCAGCTCACCCTGCCGGCGCGCGCAGCGCAGATCGGCGAGCTTGACCAGGCGCATACCGATGACGACCAGCAGCCCGGCGAGCACGGCCAGCGGGATCAGCTCGATCAACCCGACGAGCAGCACCGCACACACACCCACCCAGACACCGTGCAATACGGCTGAGGCCCTGGTCCGCGCGCCCGCTGCGACGTTGGTGGAGCTCCGGACGATCACGCCGGTCACCGGCAGGCCGCCGAGCATCCCGGACATGGTGTTCGCGGCACCTTGGCCGATCAGCTCCCGATCGAAGTTGGTCTTCGCGTCACCGCTGAGCTTATCCACCGCCACCGCCGAGAGCAGGCTCTCCACGCTGGCGATCACCGCCACGGTGAGGACGCCCGTGAGCACGCCACCCCAGTTGCCGCCAGGCACTTCAGGCAATCTCACCGCGTCGAGCACTGAGCCGGGCAACGCCACGCGCTCGACTTCGAGCGCGAGCGCGGTGGCCAGCGCAGTGGCGCCCACCACTGCTACCAGTGGCGCCGGGATCTGCAACAGCGGGCGGGGCAGCCGCGGCCAGATCAACACCACCACGATCACCGCGAGGCCCACCAGCGCCGCCGGATAGTGGATGTCAACGAGCTGGCCAGGCAGCTCAGCGATGTTCGTGATCGCGTCGGTTCCAGCGGCGCCACCGAGCAGCACATGGAGCTGGCCCAGTGTGATGGTGATCCCGATTCCGGCGAGCATGGCGTGCACCACAGGTGGTGAGATCGCCAGTGCAGCCCGGGCCACCCGGCTGACACCGAAGATCACCTGGAGCAGCCCGGCGGTAGCGGTGATGGCGCACATGACACCCCAGCCGTACTTCGCGATGAGGTCGGCCACCACCACCGTCAGCCCGGCGGCGGGACCACTGACCTGCAGTCGAGAGCCGCCGAGCAGTCCGACCACGATCCCGCCGACGACTGCGGCGATGAGCCCGGCCATCACCGGCGCGCCCGATGCGACCGCGATCCCCAGCGACAGCGGGATGGCAATCAGCAACAGTACGAGTGAAGCGGGGAGGTCATGCCGCAGCGCGGTCCACATTCGGCGATGCGCGGGCGTTGTGGCAGCAGCTGTAGGGGGTCGCACGTGAAACGGGCCTCCGGATCGGCGGTTGTGCTAACGGTCGACCGCGGTCCGCCAGCTGCACGGTGCATCGCCGTGCAGCGATGGTTGCCGGACCGTCCGGGGCGGCGGACGTCATTGACCGTTACAACCTGATTCCTCCCCGTCACCAACGATCGTCCCGGGCCGCACCTCAAATCTAGGTAAGGCAAGCCTTATCGTGACCCTCGTCACTCATTCGAGAAGTTGTCCAGCACACCGTCCGCTAGCCTCAGCCGGCCGCGGCCGCGGCGAGCACCCCACCGGTGATCTGGGCCAGATCATCGTCACCGGTCACGTAGGGCGGCATGGTGTAGACGAGATCACGGAACGGGCGCAGCCACACGCCGTGCGCCACCGCAGCGGCGGTGGCGGCGGGAAGGTCGACATCATGGTCGAGCTGTACCACTCCGATCGCGCCCAGCACCCGGACGTCAGCCACTCCTCGCAACTCGGCAGCGGGTGCCAGCCCCGCGCGCAATCCCGCCTCGATCCGTCGCACCTCGGCCCGCCAGTCCTGACCGAGCAGCAGGTCGATCGACGCCGACGCCACCGCGGCCGCCAGTGGGTTTGCCATGAACGTCGGCCCGTGGGCGAGCACCGGAACATCACCGCCCGAGATCCCCTCGGCCACCCGCGACGTGCACAACGCGGCGGCCATGGTGAGGTAGCCACCGGTGAGCGCCTTGCCCACGCACATCACATCGGGGCTGATCCCGGCGTGATCGGCGGCGAACAGCGCCCCAGTGCGGCCGAACCCGGTCGCGATCTCGTCGAAGACCAGCAGCACATCATGCGCCAAGGTGATCTCCCTCAGCACGTGCAGGTAGCGCGGGTCGTGGAAGCGCATCCCCCCGGCGCCCTGCACGACCGGTTCGACGATCACCGCGGCCAGCTCGTCCGTATAGCGGCCCACGGTGTCGGCCAGCAGCTGCACATACCCCGGGTCCAACGCGCCCGGCGGTGCCGGCACGAACAGCTGCCGGGCCAGCACGTCCGACCACAGCGAGTGCATCCCGCCGTCGGGATCGCAGAGACTCATCGCGCCGAAGGTGTCGCCGTGGTAGCCGCCCCGCCAGGTCAGCAGCCGGCACTTGCCGGGCCGGCCCAGCGAGCGCCAGTACTGCAGGCACATCTTGATCGCGACCTCCACCGACACCGAGCCGGAGTCGGCGAGGAACACGTGCTGCAACGGCTCCGGAGTGATCTCTACCAGGCGTCGGGCCAACCGGACCGCAGGCTCGTGAGTCAGGCCCCCGAACATCACATGGCTCATCCGCTTGAGCTGGTCACACACAGCGGCGTCGAGCACTGGGTGCGCGTAACCGTGAATCGCTGCCCACCACGACGACATCCCGTCCACCAGGTGCACTCCATCGGCCAGCCGCAGCCGAACTCCAGCGGCGGAGTGCACCACGAGCGGATCGGTCCGGCCCGGCATCGGCCCGTAGGGATGCCACACATGCGCGCGGTCAGCGGCAAGCAGATCCTGAACCGGGTCCACGACCCGTAAGCCTAAGCTCCCCTGCTGATCAGGTCCGCAAATCGTATACACAGCGTGACGACAATTGACGGAATGTGCACGGTGTAACACGATGAGAGACATTGGCGATGACAAGCTGTACAGGGTCCCTCCGGGGATCCGCGGCGTGGTTCCACGGGATCACCCGCAAGGGGGCAATGGGGCGCGCTCAATCGCCAGGGACGGATGGGGGACGCACATTCTTTCCTGGCACCTGGGGAGGGGACAGCCCATGGCGGCATGTTGGCGACCATGCACGTTCTGCGATCGAGTCGATGTTTTTCGCATCTCATGATTTCACGACACGGGGGACCGCGGTCGAGTCTCGCGGCGAGCACCGTTGCAGGTGATCAGTGCACCGGTATACCCCAGCTCAAACGAGACCAGCCTGATAGAGGCCAGTCCACAACAGTGGTCCGCTGTTCAGCTCAAAAACCGGCCTCGGATCCGAACACGATCCGGGTGCTCCTGGTTATCGAGATGAGTCTGCTTCGCGGAGCGCTTGCGGCTGTGCTGTCCAACGAGGCGGACATCGAAGTGGTCGGCGGAATAGGCGGGGGTGACCGTGTGTTACCCGCCGCAATCCGTCACCAAGCCGATATCGCCGTGCTGGATGTCGATCAGGGTGGGTCGGAGGCACTCGTGACAGCGCAGACGCTGCACGAGCGGTTGCCCGAATGCCGGGTGGTGGTGCTTGCCACCGCGCAGCGGCCGGGCCTGGTCCGCCGGGCGCTGGATGTGCCGGTGGCCGGAGCGGTGGACAAGGACGCGCAGCCCCGGCGGCTGCTGGCCACGATCCGGCAGGTCGCCAAGGGGAAGCGGACGATCGATCCAGCCCTCGCCGTTGCCGCGATCGGCGTGGCGGGTAGCCCGCTGACACCCCGCGAGCTCACGGTGCTCGACCTCGCATCAGGCGGGGCGTCGCCGACCGAGATCGCTCAACGGCTGTTCCTGAGCCGCGGGACGGTATGCAATTACCTGTCGCGGGTCATGACCAAGCTCGAGGCCCGTACCCGGATCGATGCCATTCGCATCGCCGCCGAGGCGGGCTGGATCTAGGATTTCAGTCTTGGGGACGGCGGGCCGGCAGCAGCAGTGAGCACCGGCCCGCCGTCGCCGTGCGTGGCGGGGGATCCCCAGTAACCGACGAGATCGCGGTACAGCGGCGCGGTCGCGAGCAACTCCCGATGGGTACCCGACACCAGGTCCGCGCCGTCCATCAACACGATCCGCTGCGCCCGCAGTGCGGAGCTGATCCGGTGCGCGACGATGATGAGGGTACCGCCGCGGAGCGCCAGAACCCGCTCTACCCGCTCCTCCGCGACCGGATCAAGATGGCAGGTGGCCTCGTCCAGGATCAGCACCGGTGCCGGCGTCAGATGCGCCCTGGCCACCGCGATGAGCTGCCGTTCTCCGGCGGAGAGCATTCCAGCGTCAACCGCGGCCGCATACCCGCCCAGGCGTGCCACCAGGGAGCGCAGGCCCAGCTCGTCCACCACAGCGTCAAGCTCGGCGCGGGTGGCGATGGGGTGCAGGTACCGCAGGTTCTCTCCGAGTGTCCCGGCGAAGACGTATGCCTCCTGTGGGATCAACACCCGGTGGTCGGCCAGAGTCTGCAGGTCTACCTCCCCGACCGGCACCCCTCCCAGGCACACCTCGCCCTGGTCGGGGGTGTGGGTCGCGGCCAACAACCCGGCCAAGGTGGACTTGCCCGCGCCGCTGGGACCGATCATGGCCAGATGCTGCCCCTCGGGTATCACCAGGTCCAGTGCTTTCACGACCGGTTCAGCGTGGCGTCCGTAGCAGAACGTGACGCCATTCAGGACGAACTCGTGGCCACCAGGGGCGCGCCGCTTCACCGCCTCGCCGGATACCGGGCGCTCCCCCGCCTCGAACACGACCGCCTTGGCGGGCTCGAGGAGCCCC
>CAXUFG010000251.1:0-7357 GCA_964250265.1 uncultured Pseudonocardiaceae bacterium
TCGGACCCGGAGCGCCCTATCCCGGTGCGCTGGCCGCCTGGGTGAAGGGCCGCCTGGACGCCGACGAGGCACTGTTGCGCCGCGCCGCCGACGAGCTGGCCGCGCTCGGCTTCGTCTACGAGGCGACCGTGGCCCGGCTCGACCTCGCCGAGCTGACCGCAACCCAGACCGGCGCCGTCGGCGAGTGCCTGGGAGTGCTGGAGCGACTCGGCGCGCAGCCGCAGATCGACCGGGCCCGGCGGCTGCTGCGGCGCCTCGGGCAACACCCACCTGCACCGCCCCGGCAGCGGCGGGCCGGCTCACTGAGCCCCCGCGAGGAACAGGTCGCCCGCCTCGTCGCCGAAGGCCTGTCCAATCCCCAGATCGCCCAGCGCCTGTACCTGAGCCCGCGCACGGTGACCACCCACCTGCAGAACATGTACGGCCGCCTAGAGCTCCGCTCGCGGGCCGCGTTGACCCGTTACGTCCTGGAGGAGCTGCCCCCGGATCAGCGGTCCGGCTGACCGGATACCTCAGGATTCATGACGGGCTACCGCTCGCCGGCCGGACCTCCACGAAGCCGGCCGCGGTGAAGTCCCCGTCGAATGCAAGTGCCTCCCGCAGGCGGCGGCGGTGCATGACCGCGAAGCTTGATGCATCGACGAATGAATACTCGTGGTCGTCGTGGCGGCGCAGCCAGTCCCACGCGTCGTCTTCGATGTCCTGCCGCACTCTGGTCAGGCTTACCGAGCGGCTCGCCCGAATCGCCTCGACCGCATTCAGTGCGTCACCGTGACTGCGGCGACGGCGCAGGAAGGTCCACGTCTCACCCAGGACGTGGTTTGTCGTCAGCAACGCTCCCCGCCGCTGCTCCCAGAGCACCCGAGCATCGGCGTGGTGGTTGTCCCGAGCGAAGAACAGCGCCACCCAGAAGGAGGTATCGACGAACCTCATCGTCCGTATACGACATCGTCGATATCGCTGGGTGAGTCATCGAAGAGCCCAACAAGTGAATCGATCGGATCGGCCGCGTTCGCCCGGCTCACGTGCTCGGCGACGAGACGGCGGATGATCGAGGCCTTGGACACTCCCTCGCGAGCCGCCTCCGTCTCCAGCGCTTCGTCGGACTCGGGCTCAATGTAGATCTGCAACCGTTTCACGACAACAGTATACATCGGTGCCAAGCCACCTACGCCGGTCGATAGCCGAATCCCGATGGCGTTCGCCACGCCAACCGTGCGGCGGTGTCACCAGCGGAACGTCCGGGCAATCGGTTGAAGATTCGTCGCTCAATCTCTCTCTCCAATAGATTCGAGTGACGCGCATCGGGATTACCGGCCATCAGAACCTTCCGCCGTCTGCCGTTTACCTTGTCGAGCAGGCCTTCCGGGAGGAGCTGGCCAGCTTCGGCGCTCATGTCACGGACTAACCTCACTGGCTGACGGCGCCGACCGACTCTTCGCCCGGGCGATTCTCGACCAGGGCGGATTAATAGAGGTCATGGTGCCACTGGTTGTGGCGACTGCACCCTGCGCCGGCAAAGGCTGCGCTGCGAGCTGACCGATCTCCGAAAGTCGGGACCCCTCCCGGACACCGCTGAATACTCTCTCGAAATCGTGAGTCGGCGGAGTGTCGACGGGACGGGTGGAGGTTGCCGGTGATGATCCCAATACGATTCCTGGCTGCGGTAGCCATGCTGTGGTCTGTCGTCGTGTTAGCGGGCTGTTCCACGAGCCAGGCCAGCCACTCTTCGCCGAGCAACCCGCCACCGACGGACGCCGCCGGGGTCGCGGAACTGCTTCGCCGGGGCGTCTCCTCGGTGTCCTCGACACATTTCACCCTCGACTTGACGGCCGCAGACATGAAGGTCACAGCTGTGGGCGACGAGAAGCTCGCGGGCGGCAAGGCGGAGGCCCTCGACCTGAACGAGGATGTCGGATCGGTTGGCCGGCTGCGGCTGGTGCTCGTCGACCAGTCCATCTATGTCCAGCCGCTCGCACAGCTGAACCAGACCGGCAAACCCTGGGTGCTGGTCAGGCCGGACAGCGGGATCCCCGCACCCTGGCGACGTCGATGGAGCAACTGCGCAACTTGGCCTCGTTCGACCAGTTACCAAATTCACTACTGCCGCGCGGCGCGTCACTCTCGTCGGCAGGGAATCAATCGATGGCACTCCGGTCATCCGTTATTCCATCGACGTGGACGTCACCAAGTTCCCGGCCAGTACGCCGGTCCAGCCGCTGATCGACGCCGGAGTCACGACAGTTCCGGTGCAGCTCTACATCGATGGTGACGGCCGACCAGTCAGGCTCACCGAGGACTTCACCGTGCAAGGACAACACATTTCCCTAGTCATCGCGCTGAGCAATTTCAACGCGCCCGTATCAATCAGTGCACCGCCGGCCGATCAGGTAGCCACCTCCTGAACCGTAACGGACGTCCAGATCGGCACGAACGCGATAACCTGCGAGGTGCACTCGTCGAGAACGGGCATCGAGGAACGTTCGACCATGAGCTGGGTCAGCTACCTGAGCGTCAGTGAGTTGCCTGCGCGTCCAGACCCGCACACCGGGCAACCGCGCCCTCCTCGCGCACCTGCCTATCCCGGTGGCGAGGCGCATGGCCGGCATCCGCGCCGCGGTAGCGTGCCGAGCCCTCCGCCTGGTCAGGGTCCGACGTTGGCGTGGTATCGCGAGACCCGCCGTGGGGCACTGGTTGCCGCGGCATGGGTGTTGGCGCTGATGGGCGGCGTGTTCATCCTGGCGCACGGATTCGATTGGATGCGGATGTGGCCGATATGGCTGGTTTTCGCATTGGCCGCGCTCGGCGTCTACGCCTCCACCCGGGGAACCAACTGTGCTGCCGGCGCCGACTGGCTGGCCAGCTATAAGGTCTGGGTGAAGACCTACGACCTCGTCAAGGTGATCTACCACGGCCATCTGAGTGGCTCGGAGCTAGACCTTCAAGACTCGGAAGGGCGCCGACTGGTCATCAACATCGACGAGCTCAGCCATGATCGTGAAATGTGGGACCTCGTGTACAACGGACTCCTGCACTCTGTGACGCCGGTGGTGCCGAGACCAACGGTGAGCTCCATCTGCATATGCAGATGCCTTACCCCACGGTTGGCTGATGGGGTGAGTCCTGCGCGCGATACACCCGTTAGGCCGGGTCAGCGACTCTTGCGGCCACGGGTCGGAAGCAGAGGCTTCACGCACACGGCGCCGGCGCCCCGAGCCGGCATCTCGGATGGACTACCCCCGGATACGCGGGCCAGCCGACCGAATACGTAAACCGGCCGATGCCGGGCAGGCTACGTAGTGCACCAGGCTTGCTGATACCCACCACCGGAGGTGTCAGCCATGACCGCTCTCACCAGCGACCGGCAAGCGCGGGACTACTACGTTCTCGACAATGCCTGGGAGCACGCCCGGCGGCGCCTCACCTTGCTGGAACAGTGCTCCGACCCGGGCACGATCCGCCGGCTGCAGTCCCTCGGCGTAAAACCCGGCTGGCGCTGCCTGGAAGCGGGTGCGGGCGCCGGATCGATCGCCCGCTGGCTGTGCTCCCAGGTCGGGCCGACCGGGCGGGTGCTCGCGGTCGATCTGGATACCCGCCACCTCGACCAGCTCGATGAGCCCAACCTCGAGGTGGCGCAGCTGGATCTGCGCACCGAAACGCTGCCCCGAAACGCCTTCGACCTGGTCCACACAAGGGCCCTGCTGGCGCATCTCCCCCAGCGCGAGCAGATCCTCGACGCGCTGGTGGCCGCGCTGCGACCGGGCGGGGTGCTGCTGGTCGAAGACGTCGACCATTTCCCCGTTCACGCGGCTGAATCCCCGCTGCACACCGAGGTGTTCGGGGCGTACCTCGATGGCGCCGTGCGCGCGGGGGCGGCCAAGGACTGGGCCCGCCGCCTGCCCACCGAGCTGCGCCGGCGCGGGCTGCGAGACATCCGGGTCGACTGCGAGGTTCCCCTGTTCGAAGGCGGCGCTGCCCACTCCGAATTCTGGCGGCTCACCCTCGCGCAAGCCCGCGACCTCGTCCTCACCGAAGGCATCAGCCCCCACCGGCTCGCCGAATGGGACCGTCAGCTTGACGAGCCGGGCCGCTGGTTCCCCGGCCTGGCTCATGTCGCGGCGTGCGGGCGGCGCGACGACTGGCCACTGGAGGCCTCCCATCCTCGATACGGCTGTGTATTCGCGGTATCTCGCTGAGCCGGATCCGCCTCTTGCCTCTACAGCCGTTCGGTTCCGCCCCAACGCAGCGAGCGACCCCCCGACAAGGAGTGAACTGCCGTGATCCCCGCTACTGCCGTAAACGTGGGTGCGATAACCGCACTGCCGGAGGATTGGGACCGCGCCCTGTACGTCGGTGCGCATCCCACCGACGCGGAATACGGCGTGGCGTCCGCGGTGGCGCGCTGGACCGCGCAGCGCAAGCAGGTCACCTACCTGCTGGTGACCCGCGGAGAAGCTGGTATCAACGGCATGCACCCGGACCAGACCGCCAGACTGCGGGAAGATGAGCAGCGATTGGCCGCGGCCGAAGTCGGTGTGGAAACCGTGCAATTCCTGGATTACCAGGATGGCGTGGTCGAATACGGTCTGCCACTGCGGCGGGATATCGCCCGAGCGATCCGCCGGCACCGACCCGATGTGGTGATCGGGGCGGCTTTCACCGTCTGGACGCTCGGGGGCGTTCCCCATCAGGCGGACCATCGAATGGTCGGCCTGGCCACCGTGGATGCCGCCCGTGACGCCGGCAACCGGTGGATCTTTCCCGAGCTGCTCGACGAAGGACTCGAGCCCTGGCCCGGGGTTCGGTTCGTCTGCTTCGCCGGGGCGCAACAGCCCACCCACGGCGTGGACGTGACGGGCCACCTCGACCGGGCTATCGCATCACTACAGGCGCACGCCGGGTACCTGAAAGGCCTCGTCGGGCGCCGCTTCGATCCCGTCGAGTTCGTGACCTGGAACGCGGTGGCCAGCGGGGAACGCATGGGAGTCGGCGCCGCGGTGCTGCTCGATGTCGTCCCGCTGATTCCCGACCATCTGCCGCCTTGCGCGGCCGTCCGAGGCCGGAGCCCTCAGCCATGACCACTCAACTGAGCAACTCCAGCACGGTGAAACCCGCCGTCATCCCGCTGGCCCGGGCCACCGACGCAGCCGAGGTCGGTCACAAGGCCGCGACCCTTGCTGCGCTGCTCAACGCGGGGTTGCCGGTGCCGGACGGGGTCGTCGTCCCGGTCAGTGCCGTTCGCGCCAGCGGTGCCGGTGACGTGCCCGACGCGCTCGTCGCCGCGCTGACCGGCACGATCCGCGGCTGGGGAGACGTCCCGGTGGCGGTGCGCTCGTCCGGGCTCGCCGAAGACCTCCCGCACGCCTCCTACGCCGGGCTGTACACCACAGTGCTCGATGTGCGCGGCGAGGCGGCCCTGCGCGCGGCCCTCACCCGCTGTTGGGCCTCTGCCCGGGCACCGCATGTGCGCACCTACCGCGGTGCGGGGGCAACACCGGGCCTGGCGGTGCTGGTGCAGCCGATGGTTGCCGCGCTCGCCGCTGGCGTGGCGTTCACCGCCGACCCGGTGACCGGGGACCGGGGTGTGGTCGTCATCGACGCCGTGCGCGGGCTCGGGGAACCCTTGGTGTCCGGTGCGGTCACCCCCGATCGTTGGGAGATCCGCGCCGATGCGCGCCGGTTGTCCTCCGGTCCGGACGCGACGCCGGCTATCGACGCCGCCACGGCGCGTGCCGTCGCCGCCCTGGCTCGGCGCGCCGAGGAGCTACTCGGCGCCCCGCAGGACGTAGAATGGGCGCTAACCGACGACGGCACGCTGGTCTTGCTGCAAGCCCGCCCGGTGACCACGCTGCCCGGCGAGCCGGTCCCGCTGCCGGTGGAGCCACCGGAGGGTTTCTGGGCTCGGGAAACCAGTCACGCCCCGCTGCCGTGGACGGCTTTCACCCACGGGGTGTTCGAGGCCCGCAACCGGGCACTCCGGCAGATGTGCACCGATCTCGGCCTGCTCGTCGAGACCATCGAGTGGCGCGACATCGGCGGCTGGGAGTACCTGAGGATCGTCCCGCTGGGCGGCAAGGAACCTCCGCGCCTACCAAGCTGGGCCGCCGCGCTCGCCTTCCGGGTCGTGCCCTCGCTGCGCCGGCGCATCCGCAGCAGCGTCGAGGCCATCCGCTCCGATGTCCCCGGCGCGCTGATCCGGCGCTGGACGCAGGAGTGGCAGCCTGATCTGGCCGCGCGGATCGCAGCGCTGCGCGAGGTCGATCTCGCAGGCCTGGACGACACCCGCCTCGATGAGCACCTGCGCGATGTGCTGGCGCTGACCGAACACGGCCAGATCGTCCACTTCCGGCTGCACGGGGCCATCGCCATGATCCTGGGCGAACTGGCCGCCACCTGCCGGGACCTGCTGGGCTGGGACACCGCGCGGGTCGTCGAGCTGCTCGCCGGAACCTCCCAGATGTCCACCGCGCCGGCCCGCGCCCTGGCCGGCCTCGCCGCGCTCGCCCGGCAGCGACCGGCGCTGCGCCGGCTCATCGAGGACGGCGCCCCAGCGGGGACGGTGCTCGCCGCCGACGAGGCCTTCGCCACCGCATTCCACACCTACCAGCGGGAGTACGGCTGCCGGGTACAGCGCTACGAGATAGCCGAACCGTGCCTCGACGAGCAGCCCGACCTGATGCTCGCGCTGATCCGCGACCAACTGTGCAGCGGCTTCGACCCCCACGCCGCCGCGGAGGCGCTCGCGGCCCAGCGCGCGGCGACCCGGGCGGCCGCGGTGCCCCTGCTCATCGAGCGGAGCCCAGCGCAGCGCGCACGGTTCGACCGATTGCTGGACCGCGCGCTGGCGGCGTACCCGGTGCGCGAGGACAACGAGTTCTTCACCACCAGCGTTCCGTTCGCGCTGGCCCGCCACGTCGTACGGGAGATCGGGCGGCGCCTGGCCGAGCGCGGATTACTCGCACACCGCGACGACGCGTTCTGCCTCCGGCCCGCTCAGCTGGGGGTCGCGCTACGGGAGAACCTCGATTGCCGCGCCGTGGCCGCGAGAAGAACCGGCGAGCGGGCGTGGGCGCTGGCCCACCCGGGGCCCGCGGCGTACGGCGTGCCGCCTGGTCCGCCGCCGCCGGCCTCGGCGCTGCCCGCGGAGGCTCGGCTGGCGAACGAAGCCTTCCTGTGGGCCGTTGAGCAGAACATCGGACCGCATGTCGTCGCCACCGGCCACGACGAGCCCGATGCCGCGACACCGGCGGAGACCGGGCTCTCCGGAATCCCGGCTTCCGCCGGACGCGACCCCGGCCCCGTGCGGATCATCCGCTCCGCAAGGGAGTTCGCCCGGAGACGGCCAGGGGGTGGGCGG
>CAXUFG010000252.1:0-7294 GCA_964250265.1 uncultured Pseudonocardiaceae bacterium
ATGACCCTCCCCGCCCCCGACGGTCCATAGCAATTCGCAATCAGACATGTTGGAGGGACGGGTTCGCCAGGATCGCGGCGTGACTTGCCCGAGCCGTTGCGCCCGGTGACGACGGTCAGGCCGGGGCCTGGCCGCAGGTCCAGGCAGGCCGCCGAGCCGATCCCGCGGAAGCCACGGCCCAGGACGGCACGCAGGTAGGTCTCGGCCAAACCGCCGGGACGGGCGAGTCTGGCAGGCGCGGGCGAGGTTCCGGCTGTCCCGTCCCGCGTCGGGCACGTCATCGAGACTGCAATCGTGGATGGCTCACCGGAAACCCCCATCGATGCCCCGGGGAGCGACCGCGGGGCGTGCACCTCGGTGAGGAGGTACCCGGGTCAATGCATAGTCCACCAGCGCTTGTGGGCTCGCCGCAGCGAGACACCAGTCGCTGCGTATGGTGACGCCCGTGGCCCCAGATGGACATCACGATGGAACCACTGCCGAGACGGACAACATGCTGAGGCAGCTCACCGAAGCGATGTCCGACCTCGGCCCCGGTCAACTCCAGGATGTGTTGCACCGGGTACTCGCTGCCGGGGCGGTTGGCGTCGATCCGGTTGAGCGGACGCCACCGCCATCACGACGGCGCCCACGCCGCCTTGACGTCGTCACTTATCGGGTCCGTATCGATCTCAAGGGAACCAAACCGCCGCTGTGGCGTCGTCTCCAGGTCGCGTCGGACTTGTTTCTCGACGATTTTCACGACGTTATCCAGGCCGCATTCGGCTGGACCGACAGTCATCTGCATCGGTTCGGTTGTGGGCCGGAGTACTACGACCACAACACGGAGTACTACCTGTGCCCGTTCGACGTGGAGGAGGGCGAGACCGGCGTTCCCGAGGATCAGGTGCGCCTGGACGAAGTGCTGGTCGAGATCGGCGATAAGCTGTTCTATTCCTACGATTTCGGTGACGACTGGCAGCACACCATCGGGCTTGAAGCCATCGTGTGCCACGAAGACTCCGTACCGCGGGCGATCTGCACCGCCGGGCGGCGTCCCGGGCCCGCTGAGGACTGCGGCGGCGTCTACGGCTACGAGCTGATCGCCGCAGCCCTCGACCCGACGTACGCCGACCACGCTGAAGCGGTCGCGGAGTACGCGCGCTGCTTCGGTCTCGATGCCGACCCCGCACCCTTCAGCCCTACCACCTTCGACATCGACGAGATCAACGACGCGCTCGCCGATCTCGGTCTCGATGACCCTAAAACGCAGATCGACCTTCCCGAGCCGCTCGACGAACTCCTCCACGCCATCCGGACCAGCAACGGCAAACGGCGGCTGCGACGACTGATCGGCGACGCCGCCTTGCACCAGCTGGTGCAGGTCGACTCCGAGACCGCGGCCCGGATGGTCCATCCCTACACCTGGCTGCTGGATCGCGTCGGCGCCGATGGCATCACGCTGACCAGCGCTGGTTACCTTCCGCCTGTCCATGTCGAAGCCGCAGTGACAGAGCTCGGCTTGGCGACGGAATGGATAGGCAAGGGAAACCGCGAGAGCCAGACCTTGCCGGTGCTGGACCTGCGCGAGTCGGCACAGAAGGCGGGGCTGCTGCGCAAGCACCGGGGGAGACTCCTGCTGACGGCTCAGGGCCGCGCCATGCGCGGTGATCCGGTGGCGTTGTGGTGGTTGCTCGCTGAGCAGACACCGCCGCGCTCCACCGATGCCTGCCAGACGCAAGCCGGGCTCATTGTCCTGGTCGCGACCGCCGCCCAGATCACGGGCGAGGTGACCGCGACCGTCGCCGACCTTCTCGGCGCGATCGGCTGGATGAGCGGCGATGGCGCCCTGCTGACGGGCTCGATGGCCGGCCACGCCGCGTGGAACACCACAGCCGTGCTCCGGCGACTGGGAGCCTTCACCGCTGAACGCGGCTTCGAGCGACGAGAACGGCCGACACCGGAGGGAGTCGCCTTCGCCCGAGCAGCGCTCACCAGGTGGCCCACCGGCTAGCGGCGACTACAGGTACGGCAGCTGAGCTAGCCTCCGCAACGAATTGGCCCGGACGGCACACCGGCGGTCGACCACGGCCGTCAGCTTGGCGGTCCGGCGGGAGGCGGAAGCGGGGCGGCGACGCTCACACTGCGATGACAGCGCCACCGCGGCGCGGGTCGCCGGCACCGACCATTCGGCCCGAGTCTGGGTCGCGCCGCACGGCCTGGCAGCCGCCGAAGAAGAGATTGGGTCCGGTGAAGCGCGCGATCACGATCCCTTCCAGGTTCGTGGGCTCGGCGCCGGGCTCGACGTAGAGCACGCCGTCCTCCCAGTGCAGCCGCGGGGCCTGGACTGCCTCGGCCAGTCCCATGCCGCGATCCACCACGTTGGAGATCACCTGAAGGATCGCCGAGCGGATGCGGTTGGAGCCCGCCGAGCCCAGGGCCAGCTCGACAGCGCCGTCCGCGCGCCGGGCAAGCGTCGGCGCCATCATCGACGGCAACCGGCGGCCCGGTGGGTGCAGGGGAAAGCCCGACGGGTTCAGGTCCGTCTCGCCCAGCATGTTGTTCAGGTGCAGTCCGGTCCCGGGGACGACTACGCCCGAGCAGGACCCGTTGCTGACCGTCGTCGTGCAGGTCCAACCGTCCTCATCGATCGCCGAGATGTGCGTCGTGTTACCCAAACGGGCGCCGAGGAACTCCTCCTGAAAGCCGCGCAGGTGCACGCCCTCGAGGTACAGGCTGTCCATGAACGCCGCGGTGCGCGCGCGCTGGGCGTCGATCATCGCTGCGACGAGCCGCTCGCGGGTGGGCGCGCCCGGCTCGCGGTCCAGCTCGGCCAGGACCGCCGCGATCAGAATGCCGCCGGCCGAGGGCGGGGGGTTTGTCCGCACGCGCAGGCCGCGGTATGGGATGTCGATCGGTTCCCGTGCCACCACCTCGTAGGCGGCGAGGTCGGCGGGTGACAGGAAGCCGCCGCGCTCGCCAACCCAGTCGCACACCGCCGTGGCGACCTCGCCGGTGTAAAACGGCGCCGCACCCTCGGCCGCCAAGCGCTCCAAGCCCTCGGCCACCTCCGGCAGGCGGAGAACCCCACCTTCGCGCGCCGGCGCCGTGGCGAACAGGGCGCGCGCCTCCGGGGAGCTGGCGATGATCGGCGATAGTAGCTTCAGGAGGTAGGTCTGCTGGGCGTTGAGCGGCACGCCGTCACGGGCCAGTCGTACTGCGGGCGCCACCAGCTCGGCCAGGGGTAGCGACGCGAACCGCGCGTGCGCCGCGCAGATCCCCGCCGGGCAGCCGTAGGTGCCGACGGAGGCGGCGCCCACGTGGAAGACCTGGACCGCGTCACCGAAAACGATGGAGACCGGCACGAGCTCGGCGTGGTGCGACGGGTCGCCGCCGCGCCCGGGTGCCTCGACGAAGAAGTCCAGCAGGATGTCGTCTCCACCGGGGGCGCCGACAAGCATGTAGCCACCGGCGCCCAGGCCCGTGAGCAGCGGCTCGCAGACGAATGACGCGCACATCGCGGCGAGGGCGGCATCGACTGCGTTGCCACCCGCACGCAGCGCGCTCGCACCCGCTTCGGCGGTCAGCAGATGCCCGGCGGCCACGACTCCCCTCGTCATCGCGGCAGTGTTACCCGAGGGGTCCCGCGAGTGAACCACCGGGGCCACTCAACCGTGGGGATGAACCGCAGCCGGCGCCGGCGACGGTTCCCCTGACGCGCGCGGTCCCGGTCTCAACCCGGTAGCCGGGACCGCACCCTGCCGATGAGCGTCGGCAACTTGCCGGTAAGCACCGCGAACACCAGGCCGAAGCAGACCAGCGCCACCGAACCCATGAGCAGGCCCGTCATCACCTGCGGCGCCCGAGCCCGCACCAGGTGCCCGACCATCCATGAGCCGAGCGCGGACGCCGGCAGCATCGCCACGGTGGACGCCCCGATGACGGCCAGCCTGCGCGGGTCGGCCATCCGCTCCGGGCGGATCGCAGCGCGCACCATGGACAAACCGATCAGGGCTGCCGTGACATCGCCGAGCAGTACCGCACAGCACAGCCCGACCAGCCGGTCGCCGTCCGCAAGCAACAGCAGCGCACCGAGCGCGACTACGATGCGGACCGCCATCATCGCGGTGCTGGCACGGCGTGGGCCGCTAGTGTCCAATCGGGCGAACAGTGTCTGCCGGGCCACCTCGTAGCCCGCATTGGCGAACTGTGAGACAGCGAGCACCGTGAGGCAGGCGGCCAGCCATCTCACAATTCTCGGGTCGTGCAGCTCGCCGTTGGCCAGGGTGGACGCTACCGGGCCGGCGAAGGCGAGCAGCAGGCACAGGGCGGGCAGGCTGGCCATCACGCTGTAGTTCAGCGCTTGCCGCCAGGCCGCGCCGACCGGCCCGGCGGCACCATCCCTGGCCGCCGCGCTCATCCCGGGCAGCGCGGCCACGGTAACCGCTCTGGCGCCGAGCGCGCCGATCACGGTGTACACCGACAGGGCGGCCTGGAACACGAAAACTCCGCCGGGCACCGTCGCCGCGACGGCCAGCATGGCGAACATGGCGGTCACAGGGAAGGCCGCCACGGCCACCGAGCGGCGCAGCCGCTGGCTGACCTCGCGGGCATCCGGCTCGGTCGACCAGCCGCCTCGCGCCCGAAGCGGCAGCCCGACCCGGTAGGCCCCGAAGAGCTGGACGGCCGCGTGGGCCGCGACGGACAACGTGGAACCCACGCCGAGCACGATCACCATGCCGAGTGAGACGTCCGGTACGTCCACCCCGGGCTGGTACCACAGCGCGACCACGCCCATCATCGTGATCATGCCGAAGTTCTCCACCGCTGGTGCCGCAGACGCCAACCCGAACCGACCCTTGGTTTGCTGCACGGCGGCCCCGATCGAGGCCAGGGTGTAGCAGAGCACCTGCGGCGCCACGAATAGCATGATCAGGATGGTCAGCTGCCATGCCCGCCAGCGAGTGGCATCGTCCGGAATGCCGGCGGTGACCGCCAGCGCCACCAGCGGGGACGCCACCATGATGGCGCCGGCCAGGATCGACGCCCAGAACAACAGATAACCCGTGACCCTGCCGAGTAACCGGCGGGAATCGGCTACGCCGCGCTCGGTGAGCGCACGGGTGAGCGCCGGTACGAGCACCAGCGCCAGGACCGGCCCGGCCATCGCTGCGAAGATCAGGTTTGGCACGGTGTTCGCGGACAGGAACGCATTGGCGAAGAAGGTCGGGCCCAGGACGGCGCCGATGACGACCACCCGCAGCAGCCCCGTGATCCGGCTGATCAGAGTCCAGGCGGCCACTGTGATCGTGCGGCCCGCGGTGGCGGACCCACGCGCAACATCGGCGGGCCCGCCGGCCAGCGCCGCGGAGCGGGCCTGCTCGCTTCCGGCCGGGGCATAGCCCTCAGCGAATGGGTGGCCCTCGCCGTCGACCTGCCCTTCCAGGGCGCCAGAGCTCAGCTCGCCACGATGACGGCGCGAGCGCGCCGAGCAGCCTTCGCTCATGGCCGAACATTAGCCCTGAGTCTGATCCCACCAGCCAACAACTCCTGCATCTGCTCACGAGCGACCACGGACGGCGCTACCCTTCGCATCGGCCTGCTCCGCTCGTCGGTTCCAAGACACCCGACCTGATCGAGCAGGCCACCTCGATTACACGAATGCTAAGACGTCAACCCGCCGGGCCTACCTGCTGATGATTTCCGAGGGTGCGGGGGGAGTCGAGCCGAGAAGGAGCCGATGGTGGCTGGTGAGCTGACCGGAAATATTCGACTTGTTGCGACAGGGGCTGGAAGCAGGGAAAGCTGGCAGGCCGTCGTACGCTCGGATGCTAATGTGAATATTTTGCAGACACCGATCTGGTGCGACTGCATCTGCCGTTCCGAAGGGCTTGAGGACGTTACGCGGTCATACGAATCGTCTGACGGGCGTCTTATTGTCTTGCCACTTGTGCGGGGCCGTAGGCTACCGATGCAACTGAGAGTCCAATCCTCCTGGCCTGGCCCCTGGGGCTTCTGCGGTTTGCTCGCCACTGAGGGTCGTATTAATTCCGACGACGTCATCCAAATTGTTAACGATGTGCAAGCCTACAACGGACTGAGGACCAGCGTCCCTGTGCCTCGGATGGATGACGCCCAATTATGGGAAGCGCTGGTGCCCTCAGACGTTATCAGGGAATCTCGCACGACGCACGTGCTGGATCTTTCTGGTGGATTCGAAAACGTTTGGACAAGGCGCTTCGCGGGTGCGGTGCGCACCGCGACCCGAAAAGCCGAGCGTCTAGGGATTACGGTAGAATCCGACACAACTGGGCGGCTACTCCCGGTGTTTGACTCTCTTTATCGTATGTCAGTCGACCGCTGGGCTAAAGCTCGGCGCCACCCGCTGGTCATTGCTCGCTTACTTGCGTCAAGGCGTGAACCATTTCGCAAGTTCCAGATCGTAGCGGACCTTCTGGGTGAGGCATGCGAGGTGCATATCGCATGGCTAGATGGGAAGCCCTTGGCTGGTACGATCGTTCTGACGCACGGCGTCGTTGCAACCTACTGGCGCGGTGCGATGGACGTAGAGCGTGCGGCAGGAACGGGCGCGAACGAGTTGCTTCATCGAGTCGCGATTGAAACCGCGTCTCGGAGAGGATGTCTGCAGTACGACATGCAGCGATCAGCTTCTCAGGGTCTTGGGCGCTTCAAGTCCAAGTTCGGGGCCCAGCCCACGACTTTCCTCGAGTATCGATTTGAGAATATCCCTGTAACGGTGCTCGACCGCCGAGCTCGAGTATTTGCCAAACGCATGCTACGTATGTCAAAGGCCGAGATCTCCAGTTAGTAGCGCCACGGTAGTTGCGTCGTATCGTGGACGGCGTTACGGGTGTTCTCCGTCACCCCTGTGATCTGTGTAGGAGTCGTGTCCGCCGGCAACATCGCCCGCCGGACCGGCGGCGCGGTGGTCGACATGCGCATCGGACGCCGCAGGTGGCGTGGACTCAGAGGGTGCACCCACGAGACGCGGCAGATCATTCGGCCAGGCCCCCCATATCCATTGGATCCTCCACGCCGCGCCGACGCCGCTGCGCGGAGGCCTGCCGCGCCCGCAGGCGATCACCTACACCGGCACGGCCGGGCGTTCCGCCAGACCACCGTCCCAAGCAAAGCACCATCTTCCCAGGCCGGGAACGCTGTCCCGTGGATCTTCAGCTTCGTGATCAGCCCTCCTGTTCCCGAGCTCAACAGCAGAGCTTTTTGATCAAGCTCCAGCAGCTCTGCTGTTGAGTTCGGGAGCCTGAGCGCACGCTGAAGACGGGGAGGGCCCAGC
>CAXUFG010000253.1:0-7291 GCA_964250265.1 uncultured Pseudonocardiaceae bacterium
GAGTGTCCGTCGGAACCGGCGTCGGGCTAGGCGTCGGCGCCGGGGTGTCCGTGGGCGTTGGTGACGGGGTGGCCGTCGCGGTCACGGTCACGTCGGTTGAGGCCGAGTTGTTGGCCGGGTTCGGGTCGGTGGTGGTCGAGGCGACGGTCACCGCGTTGGTGATCGTGCCGGGCGTCGTCGGCGTCACCTGAATGGTGGCCGTGGTCGTCTTGCCCGCCAGCAACGACACGATCGAACAGGTCAACGTCGCGCCCGGAGCGTTGTCACATGTCCCGGTGGGTGAGATGGTCGCCGAGTTGAACGTCACCCCTGCCGGCAGCGTGTCGGTCAGCGTGATCCCGGCAGCAGCGCCCGACCCGGACGCAGCGCCGTTGTTGGTGACCGCCACCGTGTAGGTGATCGGCGTGTCCGAGACCACCGACGGAGCCGATGCCGTCTTGGTCACCGCCAGATCAGCCTGATCAGCCGGGTCGCTCAAGACCGAGAAGAAGGCGTCAGCCGCGACCGCCGCGGTCGTCTGGAACCCGTTGGCCGTGGTCGGGAAGAACGGCGCTGGAGCTGAGTTGTTCGTGCCGACCACGTACGCCAGGCCGGAACTGCTGATGGCAAGCCCGTTCGCCGTGTCCGCCGAGGTTCCGCCCAAGAATGTCGAAAAGCGCAGGTTTGTACCGTCGGCGTTGATCTCTGATACCACGGCGTCTTGTCTGAGGCGATAGTTTGCCTGGATGGGGGACACCACAGGAAAGTTGGACGGGTTGTCATTGAGGGCGGACCCGCTCGAGCCGACGGCCCAAATGTTGCCGGCAGGGTCGACACCCACGCCGAGGAAGGTCTCGGTGTTGGTCCCGCCGATGAGCGTCGACCATAATAGCGACGACCCGTTGGGGGAAACTTTGGTGATGAAGGCGTCGTTGAGTCCCGCGTTGGTGGTCTGAAAAACACCAGAAGTGGTCGGGAAATTGGTCGAGGTTGAGGTTCCCGCGATGACCAGGTCGCCGCTGGCGTCGAAGGCTAGTGCGTTGATTTGGTCGGTGCCTGTCCCTCCGAGGTAGGTGGTCCACAGTCGTGACTGCCCGTCGGCAGACAGTTCAGTGAGGAAGCCGTCAGTCCCCCCAGCGTAGGTAGCCTGGATCGACCCGGGGCCCGGTCCAGGGAAGTTGGTCGACGCAGTGGATCCTGCCACGAACACGTTCCCGGCGGGATCCACTTTGATCGCACGGCCGATGTCGTTGCCGGACCCACCTAGATAGGTGCTGAAGACCAGCGATGCGGTGCCGCTTTGGGTGGTGTCGAATTTCGCCACGTACGGGTCGTTGCCGCCGCCCGGGGTGGCCTGCAGCGCTGCAACCGTCGGGAAGTTGGTGGAACCCGTGACGCCGGTCAACCATGCATGGCCAGACCCGTCCACGGCGATACTGACAGGGTTGGCCTGATTGCTTGTCCCGCCGAGGTAGGTCGAGTAGAGCAGGGCGGTGCCGGTCGTGTTGAACTTGGTGAGGAACGCGTCGGAGGTCGTGTTCGTGGACGCCCTCGTGTTTTGGAAGGCGTTCCTCACGGGCAGGTTGTTCGAGGTGGTCGTCCCGGCGATGTAGATGCTCCCAGTACTGTCCACGGCGATACTGAATGGGGCTTCAGTGCCAGTCCCCCCGAAGTAAGTGGCGTACAGGCGCGAGGCGGCCCCCGACGCGTTCGGATTGAATTTGGCTACGAAGCCGTCACCGACGCCCGCGTTGCTGAGCTGGTATGCGCCAGGCGTGACTGGCAGATCACCGCCCGTGCCACCCGACGTGAAGCCCGCGATATAGGCGTTGTCCATGCTGTCGATGGCCACGGCGTTTCCGTTCTCGCTCCCGGAGCTGCCGAAGAGGGTGGAGTAGAGCAGTGGGTCGATGGTCAGGGTGCGAGTGTGGTCGTAGCTGCCCACGTCGAAGCCGACGCTCGTCCCGGACACTCGATAGCGGCCCTGGACGGTCTGGCGAGTCCCGTTGGCCTCCTGGTAGAGGACGGGCATCCGGTGGCGCAGCACCGCTCCGTGGCCCATGTCGATCAGCAGGTCACCGTTGGTGTCGAGGGTGAGGTGGTCGGCGCCATCAAAGTTTAGGGCGATCCGGGCGGGGTCGGCGCCGGGAGCGAGGATGAAGTCATATTCGAGGTCCTTTCCCGCGCCGTGCCAAGCCAAATCGATGCCGGGATAAACGCCGGCATAGGTGACGCCTTCGGAGGTCGCGATGTTGGTGCGCCACTCGGCCGGGTCGTTGCCGAGGAAGTAATTCACCACACCCGGCAGCGGGGCCGAGGCGTTCACCGTCGGATGCGGGTTGGCCCCCGCGTAACGCATCGCCAACACACCCTGCGGCCCAGCCAGGGTCGCGGCGGTATCAGACAAGAACAGCGCCGAGTTCCCTGCCCGAGCCAGATAGCGCACATCCGAAGTGCTCTGGCCGGCGTTGGCCTCAAACACCGGCCCGAAATTCCGGTGAGCCGCCTCCGCCTTCGCCGCGGCAGCAGAACTGGCCGGGGAGCCCGACGACGCGGGACCGGCCACGGTGGAGGTCTGGTGCTTAGCCACCGGCAACGACAGGGGCACCACCCCGGCTAGCACGCAACCGAGCACCACCATCAGCACAAGCGCCAGGTCACCAAGCCCCCGGGCCCGAATTCCCGCCCACAGCCGGGGACCCGGATCGCGGCCCGGGACCACCCCCAGGAACACGCTGAAACTGGAGCCTATCCCGGCGGGCACCAGGCGCCCTACGGCACGGCATGACTGAAGGTGGGTGCGCACAGCGACTCCTCCGGGAATTAGCCTGTGCTCGAGGTGAACGCCCGGCACCTCACCCAGCGCAGCAGCTGAGATCACGACGTACCGGGCGTTGCCCACCGCAGACAAGGATCGGGACCGCGGCGCCTTCCGCACATACGGATCACGCAGGCCGAACAATGCGTCCCCCACATGGACAACACACGACCAGCCATCGACCAAGGGATGACCACCAACCCCACAGCGGACAGCCAAACTTTCGCTACCCGCTACACCTGCAGCCACAGCTAGTCGGGGCTTGACCCCGGCACCGATCTGCCTAACAAGTCGAGACCACTCAGGACTCCCGCGAGGTCCCTAGCAGAGCTGGGGTGGCCGGTCGTGGACCTAGCCGCCGCGCAGCACGCCGGCATGCCCGACCGGCAGCCGGCCCGAACCAATCACGACCTAGTCGAACCTGTCACCGAGCAAGCGGAGGATCCCGTGACAGCCGCGACTAACCCCGTCCCCGTCCCCACAGGAGTGATCTCCCGTGATTGAATTCTCGCAGGTCCGATCAGATCGCTTATCGGGTACCACGCGAGCAATGCTTTGCGCGCTGAGAGCTAGACTGCTGGCCCTTCTCGGCAGACATGGAGAGGCCAGCGTCGAGGTTGATCGTGCCGACGAATATTTTTCGGACCGCAATACTTACGGTGATCCACCATGGATGTGCTATTATGATGAAGCTGAGCATCAGGGAAGCACGGACCGCGCCTTGATTCCAGTCGCTGAGGCCGAGCAGGATCTGGACCTTGTCGGTTCACGGCTGCGCGCAGCGATTCAGCTACACGCAGACAGCTATCCACGTTCCCGAACATTCTCCCGGTTGCGGCTAGCCGCTCTTATGATGAAAATTGGCGATCCACGTGAAGCTGTGATGATCGGTTATCAAGCACTGACTGACTCGAAGTCGTTTCGATCCAAGCGAGTCATCGCAGAACTGCACAGCTTGGGGCAGGTGGCCGAGCAATACTCGCGCAACCACGACGTCCTCAATCTCCGACGTGAAATTGCGAACCTGTGCAACAACATTCGGTTTTGAAGGAGTAGTTTGTCTACGAGCTTGGAAGTACTCACAGCGGCCGCGCAACTGAACGGACTCGATCCAACCGGTTCAGAACTAATTCGGACGGCTCCCATGCGATGTACAGGCTCAACGATCAAATCGTCGCCCGCATCGGCCAGCCCGGGTCCGAAGCCAGTGCAGAGCGCGAGGTTTGCGTGTCTCGATGGTTAACCCAGCAACAGTATCCAGTTACCCAACTAGCGTCCGGCCTGTTGCAACCCACTGTCATAACAGATCGAGCAGTAACGTGGTGGCGATTAATTTCCGAGCATCGCCCAGCCACGCCCGCCGAACTAGGTGAAATGCTGCGAATGTTACATAAACTGCCGGTTCCGGGAGATCTGAGACCGCCGTTTCTCGATCCTTTTTGCGAAATAGCCGAGCGTATTGACAACGCCCCAGGGATAAGCGAAATGGAACACAATTGGCTTGCGGAGCGCTACTGCGAACTGGTACGACAGTATCGAGAGACTCAATTTGACGATCGAATTCAGGTCATCCATGGAGACGCATGGCAAGGAAATGTTGTAGTACCCGAGGAGGTTCACCAATACTACTCGATCTCGAAAACGTATCGAGAGGTCACTCGGAGTGGGATCTGATACCAATCGCAGTGGACCACGTAGACTTCGCCCGGCTCGATGTCAAAGACTATCGATCGTTTGTTAATGCATACGGCGGTTTCGATGTGACCGACTCGCCGCATTATAGTGTACTGGCAGCCATCCAAGAACTGCGATGGGTTTGTTTTGTCCTCAGCAAGGCCGACAGTAACCCGAAAGCCTTACGGGAGGCTCGTCACAGAATATCCTGCCTCCGGGGAGAACTACCAAGACCGTGGTCATGGACTGCATTTTAGACATTATAGAACCTGCCTCGGAACCGCTCATTGCGCGCACTCAGGGCAGCGACCATGACCCGGCTCGGTCAGGCTCGCCGCGAGGACCTCGATGCCGCACAACGCAAGAAGGCGGCCCGAGTGGCGATGCGCCGCCAGGGACTCGTCGGTCACCAGGTGCTCAAGGTGGCTCTGCGCGTCCGTGATGCCCAGCGCGCGAGACCCCCGCCGCTCAGGGATCTGCGCATGCGCATCCCGCCGCTTGCTGTGTCGTCCTGCCATGGGTCCTGCCTCCGACTGGCCTGGTTATCCCTCGCCCCGGGGCGATGTCCGTCGGAGAGACGCAGCGGTGTCAGCGTTCAGTCCGGCACCGGGGCCTGGTGAAAGCCAACCAGTGAACGATCGCCCAGAACAGTGCAGGTCAGCGGCAGTACTGATGCAGAACAGCAGGACCGGCCTCCACGCCAACCGTGCCGTTGGCATGGTAGAAGAACGGGCCGCCGCGGCGTCATCGGGCAGGATCAGCGCGTCGCCCGGGTCGCCGGCGCCTGCGGGTATGCATCGCGCCGCATGGGGACCCCCACACGCGTCGCTGTCGCGGGCATTGCCCTCGCGACCGCAGTTCTCTGCTCGGCATGCGACACCTCCACGGGGTCCGCGAAGGACTCAACGGCGAGTACGGCGGGCAATGCCGCCACCGGAATCGATCCTCTGCTGGGGCGGGGCACCCTCGAGAATGTCCGCGGCGGGTTCACGTTCACCGAAGGTCCGGTGTGGATCGCGTCGAAAGGCCTGCTCCTGTTCTCCGACATACCCGCCAACACGATCAACCAGCTCCAGCCACCCGCCACCGTCACCGTCTTCCGGAGGCCGAGCGGGGCAAGCAACGGACTCGGGATCGACGCCCAGGGCCGGCTCATCGCGAGCGAGGGCGACAACCGGCGGGTGTCGCGCACACTGACCGACGGCACCGTCGTGACGGTCGCGGAGCGCTGGCAGGGCAAACGACCCAACTCGCCCAACGACAACGTCACCCGCAGCGACGGCACCGTTTACTTCACCGATCCCCCTACGGCCTCCCACCCGGCCAGGCGCGAGAGCTCGACTTCCAAGGTGTGTTCCGGGTCGACCCGGCGGGCACGCTGCACCTCGAGTCAAGGGACATGAACCGCCCCAACGGCGTGGCCCTCTCGCCGGATGGGCAGACGCTCTACGTGGACGACGCCGAGGACGCGCTGGTGCGCAGGTTTCCCGTCAGGCCCGACGGCTCCCTGGGCCCGCCGACGGCGTTGGTGCCCTCAACGGGCGGCGGTGGCGACGGGATGGCGATGGACGACGCGGAAAACCTGTACGTGGCGACCAACGCCGGCGTGCAGGTGTACAAGCCGGACGGCACGCCCTGGGGCATCATCCCCGTCCCCGAGGTGCCCTCCAACTGCACCTTCGGTGGCCCGGACCCGTAAGACGCTTTACATCACGGCCCAGACATCGCTCTACCGCGTGACGCTGAATGTGCCCGGCCTGCCCTAACTGGACCGGTCCGTCAGATCCGGCGGATCCGGGCGAGCCAGGCGGGCAGGTCCACCAGGTCGCCGAGCGGGCGGCCCAGGGCAGTGGCGTGGTCGTCGTGGAGGATGACGCCGCGATACTCGGTGGGTTGCAGATCCTCCAGGGCCCACCCGTCGCCGAAGGCATCCCGGATCACCGTGTCGCTGACCTGCGGCCCGAAGCCCGGCCCGGTGTCGGACAGCGCGAGAACGTGGACCAGGGCGTCCGGGCGGCAGGCGCGGTGCAGGCTGCGCACGTACCGGGTGTGGTCGGCGGAGTCGAAGATGTGGAACAGCGCGCTGTCGACGACCGTGTCGTAGGTCGGGTCAGCACCCAGTTGCAGCGCGTCGGCGACCTCGAACCGGGCGGCGACGTCGCGCTCGGCGGCGTTGGCCCGGGCTTGCTCGATCGCATGCTCCGAGGCGTCGATGCCGCGAACGTCGTAGCCGAGCTGCGTGAGGTGGATGGTGTGCTCGCCGGTACCGCAACCGGCATCGAGCACCGTGCCGCGGATCCAGCCGGCGCGTTCCAGAGCGACGATGGCCGGCTGTGGTTCGCCGATCACCCACGGTGCGGTGCGGGAGGCGTACGCCTCGTCGAAGACGGACGGCGACGGAGTCAGAGTCAGAGTCATCATCCAACCGTAGAAGCTCAAGAGCAGTTCAGGTCAAGGCGGTGCAGCCTCAGCGGGGGGTGTCCGCCAGCTTGGGGAACGGCGTGGTCAGCCCCTCGCGCAGGATCCGGGCCGTGTCGCGCCGCTTGCGTAGGAATTGGCCCGCGGCCAGCACACCGTACACGGCGGACAGCATGATGATCATGACTTGGTTGATCTCGGTGGAGAGCGTGAAGCTGGCGAGGAACTGCACAAGGAACAGCACCAGCAGCGTCGACGCGCCCCACACTGTCAGGCCCAGGTTCACCAGGATGCTCACCGCGTACACCGACTGCGCAGCCGTCAAGAGCAACTCGAAGCGCTGCTGGGTGTCCAGCGGCAGGCCGTCGGTGGTGCTCGCGGACAGCGCGAAGACCAGCGGGA
>CAXUFG010000254.1:0-7272 GCA_964250265.1 uncultured Pseudonocardiaceae bacterium
GCACGAGCTCGGCGGCGTGGCGCGGCTGGTCGACCGGGTCCTGGTGATGCCCGACGGGCGGGTGGGCGAGGTGCTGTCCCCCGAACGCCCGGACGACCCAGCCCACCACCCCGCGGCCCGTGAGCTGGCCCGCGCCCGCGCCTTCTTCTCCCTCACGCCCGCCACGGGCGTCGATGCCATCCGATGAGAGGACTACATCCGTGACGACCACCCGGGCCCGACGATGAGATCCACCCAAGACAGCGTGATCGCGTACTGGAATCACCCGGAGTGCGTCGCCGGGTACGACTCGCCGTACGGTCCCAGCTTCGACATACCGAAATACGAGGCAACCTGGCGCCCCCGACCGCGGTCAGCGTTACGCCGTCTGGGCCCGAAAACCGATGCACTAGCCGTT
This sequence comes from uncultured Pseudonocardiaceae bacterium, assembly GCA_964250265.1. Taxonomy (GTDB): domain Bacteria; phylum Actinomycetota; class Actinomycetes; order Mycobacteriales; family Pseudonocardiaceae. Next base: position 398 of record CAXUFG010000254.1, read on the forward strand.
CAGTCGATGTCACCGTCTTGGAGGGGCTCGTCCGGCTGGATCGGCCGGTTCAGGCGGCGGCCGATCAGCGCACCGAGCCGGGCCGGCGGGATACCACCAGCCGGCTTCTTGGCGATCAGGTCGCCCGCCGTCAGCACATGCCCGGCAGGCAGCGCGCCGCGGGCGACCAGGGAACGGCCGAACAACGCACGCATCGGCGCCAGCTCGGTTGCGACCTCGTCCTTGTCAACGGGTGCGGCGAGGGCCGCGCTGAGGTAGCGGACGCCCTCTGTGAGTTGGTGGAGCTCGCCGGTGGTCACCGACGCCGCCACGTCCGGGCCGAACATCTCGCGCGAGAGCGTCACGTGCACCTCGATGACGCGCGCGCCAAGGGTGACCGCGCCCAGCGCCGGGAAGATCGTCCCGGAGTGGTCGGAGAGCCCGGCGGCGCACCCGTAGCGCTCCTGGATCTCCTGGAGCACGTTGAGCCCGATCCGATCCGGCGCGACCGGGTACGCCGAGGTGCACTGCAGGACTGCCAGCGGCCCGGCACCCGCCGCGCGCAGCTGCGCAACGGCGCCGTCAAGCTCGGCCCAGCCGCTCATCCCACTGGAGAGCAGCACCGGCGTACCGGTCCGGGCTACCGCGTCGAGCAGCTGCGGGTTGGCGACCTCGCCGGAGGCGATCTTCCAGGCGGCGACGCCGACCCGGCGCAGCAGCTCGACGGCTTCCAGCGAGAACGGTGAGCTGAGGAAGGCCAGCCTGCGATCCTGCGCGTGCTGCCGCAGCCCCGCCCACGCGTGCGCGGTGAACTCCATCCGCTGCCAGTACTCGTAGCGGGTGTCATCGGCATAACTGAACTTGACCCGCCAGGGTTCGTCGGTCCGGCTTTCCGCCGCTGCGATGTGCGTTTGGAACTTCACCGCAGTGGCGCCGGCGTCGGCGATGGCATCGATGAACGCATGGGCGGTGCCCAAACTGCCGTCATGCGCTTGGCCGACCTCGCCGATGACCGCGACACGGTGGCCCCAGTCGAGTACAGTCACGCTACGCACTCCCAGACTTCCCGAATGGGTGAACATGATGCTACGAACGGTGGTTAGCGAGCGAATTGCTGCACTCGGTTACGATTATGGCGCGTTGGCCGCGCTGCGCCCCGCGGAGTGCAACCTGTGTGGGGCACCCGACAGCGGCGTCGAGGTCTCCCACCGCGACCGCTACGGCTACCCGGCCACCCTCGTAGTGTGCCAGCGTTGCGGGCTGGGTTACCTCTCCCCGAGGCTGAGCGCTGCGCAGTACGAGCACTTCTACTCCAAGGTCTACCGCCCGCTGGTATCGGCCTACCACGGCCGCCGCATCGACGCCCAGACCGTGCAGCAAGACCAGCGCGCCTACGCCGCCGAACTGGCACCTTTCCTGCTTCCGCTGCTGCCCTCGACGCCTCGCACCATCCTCGACGTCGGCGGCTCCACGGGTGTGGTCGCCAACGTACTGGCCACGCGCCTGCACGCGCAGGTGACCGTCCTCGACCCCGCTCCGGACGAGTTGGCGATCGCGCGGGCCGCGGGCATGGAGACCATCGCCGGGCTCGTCGAGGACTTCGACCCTGGGCAGCGGACGTGGGATCTGGTGCTGCTGTGCCAGACCATCGACCACCTGCTCGACCTCCGCGGCGCACTGTCGGCACTCCGCCGGATGACGGCCCCCGAGGGCTGCGCCTTCGTCGATGTCGTCGACATCGAGGTCCTGCTGCGCCGGACCGGCAGCATCGGGCGGACGGTCAAGATCGATCATCCCTATTATCTCACTGGTCCGACCGTGGCGGCGCTGTTCGACCTGGCCGGCTTCACCATCGTCGCCCAGCGATTGTCCGACGATGGTCACCGAGGCTTCGTGCTCGCCCCTGGGCCGCCCACCGAGCCCGACTGGCCAACCCTGAAGATCGCTGCCGGGGAGTTCTTGAGCCAGCTCTGAGACCTCCGAGTGGGTGAGCTCGGGCAAACCGGCACTCCCCCAAGTCGGGGTCCCTGTAGGATTCGATCTAGGCACGTGTTGTCTTCTCTTCGTCTTCTCCAGGAGGCACCGACGTGCCTGTTCGTCGCAAGAAGATCTGCGTCGTCGTCGCCAGCCGGGCCAACCTGGCGCGGATCACCACGGTGCTGGAGGCCGTACGCGATCACCCCGCGCTGGAACTTCAAGTGATCGCCGCCGCATCCGCGCTGCTGGAACGCTTCGGCAACGCGGTCCACGTTCTCGAAGCGGCCGGTTTCACGCCGGACGTCAAGATCCCGTTCATCATCGAGGGCCAGACGCCGGCGACGATGGCCCGATCCACCGGATTGGGCCTGTTGGAGCTGCCGACCGCGTTCGAGCGGCTCGAACCCGACATTGTGGTCACGGTGGCGGACCGTTTCGAAACGATCGCGACGGCTATCGCCGGCGCCTATATGAACATTCCCGTCGCCCACACCCAAGGCGGCGAGGTGTCCGGCTCAATCGATGAGAGCGTGCGGCATGCCATCACCAAGCTGTCTCACATCCATTTCCCGGCCACCGAGCTCAGTACCTGCCGTGTCCTTGCGTTGGGAGAAGACCCACGGTATGTCTTCAACGTCGGATGCCCGTCGATCGACCTGGCGGCCCGCGCCCGCCCGGGAACGCGCCGCGCCGCATTGGCCGACCATTGCGGCGCTGGTTCGCCGATCGATCCTGGGCAACCCTTCCTGCTGGTGATGCAACACGGCACGACGACTGAATACGGACACGGTCTTGATCAGATGGCTGCGACGTTGGGCGCGGTCTCCTCGATCGGGATGCAGGCGCTGGTCTTCTGGCCGAATGTTGACGCGGGCAGCGCCGAGGTCGCCAACGGAATCCGCCAGTTCCGCGCACAAGGCCTGGCCGCGCGCTGCCAGTTCTTCAGCGGCCTGCCGCCCGAGGACTTCGCCCGGCTGATGATGCACTGCGCCTGCATGATCGGCAATTCGTCGGCAGCGCTGCGCGAAGGCGCGTTCCTGGGCACGCCGGCTGTCAGCGTCGGCAGCCGCCAGCACAATCGCGAATGCGGCCCCAACGTGGTCTTCACCTCGCATGACCCTGCCGAGATTGCTGACGCGGCCCGGGACCAGATCGCCCACGGCCGCTACGAGAGCAGCCAGCTGTTCGGTTCCGGCACCGCCGGGCGCGACATCGCCGGGGTGCTGGCCACAGTGAATCCCCCGGTCCAGAAACGCCTGCACTACGATCCCGCCATCCTGCTCAGCGACCGCCCATTGGTGTAGCGAAGCGTCTAACTCCTCTGATCTCACCTGCCCGTGGTGCGTTTGATCGTCCCGACACTGTTGTTGATGTCGCCAGCGGTGTTGTCGATCGTGCCAGCCGTACCGTTGATCGTCCCGGCGGTATCTTTGATAGTTCCCGCGGTCTTGTCGATCGATTTCGCCACGCCGGCGATGTCCCGCGCGGTGGCCTCGGTCGTGTTGAGCAGGCCCTGCAGCGGCTGCGCACTCGACAAGATCGAGGAGGCAAGCTCGTTGGTCCGGTTCAACTCGATGATCGGGTTGGTCGCGACGTTGATCTTGCCAGCGTTTTCCGCGATAGTCTGTGCCTTCTTGTCGATGCTCTGTGCCGCCGCCAACGTGCGGGCGAGCAGGGCGGCCGCTATGCCGATCACCAACACGCCAACGACGAGGATCACGACACTGATCACGTTGAACAGTCCAGCTCCCCCAGATCCCCGGGATCGAGCATCCGTTCTTGCCAACTTCACCACCGCTTCCCAAGTGCAGGATTGTTCTAGCTTAGGCGGCCGGTGTCGCTAGTGCATCCAGCCAGATCGGCAACGGCGATCAGCCGGGCTGACATATGTCACGCCGGGAACGTGACCCTCGGCAGCGTTGCGACGCCGGCCGGCGCGCGACAGTGATGGCATGAAGCCGCTCTCCGATGCGCCAGCACCCACACCGGCGCCCGCCCATCCGGGCAAGGTAGCCCTGCCAAGCCCGGCCGCTCCTGCGACGGCCGGGCTGATCCGGATGATGCTGCTCGATGTCGGCCTCCCGTTGCTCGCCTATTACGGTCTGCACGCCGCCGGCGTCAGCGACTACCGGGCGCTGCTGGCCGGTACCGTCGTGGCCGGCCTACGGGTCGCCTTCGTGGCCCTGCGCGACCGGAGGCTGGACGCATTCGCCGGGTTTCTGATGGCGATGTTCGCGATCGGGCTTGCGCTGTCCTTCATTACCGGTGACGCGAGATTCATGCTCGCCAAGGACTCGGTCGGCACCGCCGCCGCTGGGTTGATCTTCCTCGGCACCTGCGCGGCGCGGCGGCCGATGATGTTCCACGCCGCCCAGCGGTTCTCCGCCATCACCAGCGAGAAGCGGGCGTGGTGGGACACGATGTGGCAGACCAATCCCGCCTTCCGGCGCGGCTTCCGGATGATGTCCGTGGTGTGGGGGGTCGGATTGCTGAGCGAAGCAGCCGTGCGCATCGCGCTGATCTATGTACTGCCCATCCAGGTCATGGTCGGGCTCTCCACGGTGCTCCAAATCGCAGTGTTCACGCTGCTCATGACCTGGGCGGTGGCGTACGGAAAGCGGATGCGGCGCGGTATCGTCAGACCACTCGGTGGGTCGAGCGGTGGTGCTGTGGATGGTCGTTCCACCAGGTGGTGAAGTCGACGCCTAACTCCCACGAGACCGCCGCCGCCGTACGGTACTCGTCACGCTGGCCCAACTCGACTGGCTCAACCACGGTGGCACCGAGGAATCGCCCGTCCTCCGAGATCAGGTCAGTGGACACGTACCCGAGCTGCTCATCAGCGACCAAGGGGCGCAGGAGGAGAGCCACGGCTTACACCAGGCATCGGTATTCATCGGCGAGCCGCGCCAATACCTCGCGGGCCTTATCGTCGAATACCGCCAGCGCCTTGTACCCGGCGAATCGCTCCTCGTAGTGAGAGACATCCTTCGGATCAGTGATGATCGCGGTGGCCGCTTCGGTGCCGACGATCACGGCGCGGGAATCGAAGATCTGGAAACCATGCAGGATCGCACCGCGCACCGGAACGGTCCACGGGCGCGACGTCGGGCAGCGGCGATGGTCAAGGACCGAATCCACCTCCGGAAGAGGTCGGCAACCCCGACTACCAGACGACCTGATCCCGACGGAAACCGGTTCTGCGTCATCGACACCGGCGGATGATGGTGGACAGCAGGACCGCTAATTCCGAGGGATCGAACGGCGTCACGAGTCTCCGAGGAATTTGATGAGGTGACGTGTTGTCTGATCGGGCGCTTCTTCTGGGATGAAGTGCCCGGCGGAGATCGGGCCGCCGTGCACCTCGTCGCACCAGGTTCTCCATATCTCGAGCGGCTGGTACCGGCTGGCGACGGCGCCGGTATCACTCCAGAGCGCAAGAACCGGGCAAGCGATTCGCCGCTGTCCCCGGTCGGCCTCGTCGTGCTGGTAGTCAAGCGTGGCTGCCGCGCGGTACTGCTCGCAGATGGCATGGATGGTCTCGGGAGCGCTGAATTTGTCGATGTACTCGGCGCGGACCTGCGCTGGAAAGCTGTCAGGCACGTCCGACCACGAATCGAGCATGTGGTTGACGAGGACAGCCGGGGCTTGGGCGATGAGCTGCTCAGGCACCGGTGCCGGGGCGGCCAGGAATGACCACACCCAAAACCCCAGGCTGAAGGCCATGTCCGCGCGACGGAACGCCTCACTGGTGGGGACGATGTCGAGCACCGCGAGCCGGGTGACGGGGCGTGGATGGTCCAATGCCATCCGGTAGGCGCAGCGTGCTCCACGGTCGTGCCCGACCACACCGAACCGGTCATATCCCAGCGTGTTCATGACCTCGATCTGGTCGCCGGCGAGCGCCCGCATGCTGTACGGCGCGTGATCCGGCGTGCTCGACGGCTTACCGCTATCCCCGAAGCCTCGAAGATCAGTCACGACCACCGTGAAGCGCTCGGCGAGGCGCGGGGCTACCCGATGCCACATGAGATGCGTCTGGGGGATGCCGTGCAGCAGCAGGATCGGTGGACCCTCGCCGCCCCGACGTCCATGAATCGTCGTACCCGCCGTCACGATATCGAACTCTTCGAAACCATCGAACACGACGTCAACCCCTTCCAGCACCATCACATGATGGGTAACACTGCCGCCCTCGGTCTGCTTCGCGCGACCGCGGTCACGTGGGAGGGGCCAGGGCTGATGCTCGTGGAGTTGAGCGTCGTGGAGCAGTGTTATCACGCTGTCATGGAGGTCCTCCGGCGGCATTCCCGTTGTCGAGGTCGCCGAACGCTATGGGGGGTCCAGCGCATGAGTTGGTGCTACTGCGGCGTGAACTGGGTACCGCAGACCTGCCCCGAGTTGGTCGACACATCTACCTGGACGGGGGAACCAGGTGTCGACGGACTGATCGAGAAGGTGATGACCGCCGTGCCGGCGCTGTCCGCAACGATGGTAAACGAGCGTGTTGTGGTCGGGTAATGGACCACCAGATTGACATTCGCTCCACGGGTGGTGTGCACGATGATCGTCTCGTCACTGCTGTGGCTGGGCGTGGCGTTACGCGGCGATGCTGTGCAGCGCGGTGGCGGGGCTGGTGCAACGCGTGGCGCAGGGAGCAGTGCGGCCGGCCCCGGCGGTACCTGGGGTGCAAGTGTGTCCGGGGTCGCCTCGGCAGGCGCTTGAGTAATAGCAGCCGCGGTGGCCGCCGCTGCGGTATTAACCGGTGCCGCAACACCGCCGGTGACGAACCCGGTGACGACCGCACACACACCAGCAATCAACAAGACGGTCGAACGTTCGGGGATCACAGTTGCCCAATCTAGCCCATTCCGTGGGGTCGGGCGTTCGAAATCGCTCTGGCGTGCGCGAATCTGTGA
>CAXUFG010000255.1:0-7224 GCA_964250265.1 uncultured Pseudonocardiaceae bacterium
GTCCTGGGCGGCCTGGGTGACCATCTCCCCAGTGATGTTCTCGGGCCGACCCCGCGCCACCCGCAACAATCCGCTGGCGAGCCCGGGCGAGACGCGGGCCAGCTCCTGGGCCTCCCGCACCAGCGCCCGACCGCTGGCGTACTGCTCCCAGCACCCCCGCAAACCGCAGCCGCAGCGCCGCCCGTCCGGGACGACGGTGACGTGGCCGAACTCAGCTGCCGCGCCGAACTGGCCACGCACCAGCTGCCCGTTGATCACGATGCCGCCCCCGATGCCGGTTCCCACCGTGATGGCCACCACGTGCTCGCCGCCCCGCCCTGCACCGAACCGGACCTCCGCCCAGGCGGCTGCGTTGGCGTCGTTCTCGATCACCACGGGCAGCCCCAGCCGGCTATGCAGCGACGCCTGGAGCGGCTCATCGCGCCAGGCAAGGTGCGGGGCGAACATCACCGTCGAACGCCGAGCATCGATGAAACCGGCCGCTCCCACCCCGACCGCTTCTATGTCGTACTTGCTGGTGAGTTCTTCCACTGTAGCGGCGATCGCGTCCTCGATCTGGGCCACGTCCTGCGCCGGGGTATCCCGGTGGGTCGTGGCGAGGATCGTCCCACGCTCGTCCACGACACCGGCCGCGACCTTCGTGCCACCAATGTCCACACCGATGGTCAAACAAGAGCGCCCAGGAACCGCCCCATCCCCCTGTCCATTGCGCGACGAGCAGCGTCGATGCATTGATCGTAGTGGATCTGGTAGGCCAAGTACTCCCGAAGCTACAGCCTGCCTCAAGTAGGCACTCCGTGCCCCATGACCTGCGGTGAAAGTCAGGATGAGGAGATCGCCAAGGACAGGTGTCGGTAGGCGGTGGATGGGTAGCAGTCGACGGGTGCGGCAGGAGTGGTTACCCGAGTGGACGCACGCGACTAAGACCGTACATCATGGTGCCGGGTCACCGGCGGTCGTCAGCAGCTGCTGGATCTGATGTCGGTAAGGCGGCCTCGCCGACGCGGATGGGGACACCGCGGGGGTCGCGGGCGTAGACGCGGGCGCGGTTTTTATGATCTTCCGCTCGACTTCGCTGTCGAGGTCCAGGCCCGTCATTTCGGCCAGCGCCAAGGTGTAGATGACGATGTCGGCCAGCTCCTCGCCGAGGTCGGGCAGGTTTTTGCGCCAGGCGGTGAACGCCTCGCCGACTTCGGCGGTCAAGAGCCCGAATTCCAGGGCGACATCAGTGGTATTGAAGCCCTTCGCGATCTTGTTGGCCCAAGCGAGTTTCTGAGAGTGGCTGATCTCCAAGGTTGTCCTCGCTCCTGCAGGGCTGCTGGTGGCGGCGCAGCCTATCTGCGGGTCCCGGGGCGGGTCAGCCCGGTCCGGAGTGCTGGTCGGGCGCGTCGAGGCGGATGACGCGGCTGGGTAGCGCCTCGGCGATGGCCTCGAAGACCCGCGCATAGGCTGTGACGAGCCTTGACCTCGTCCACGCTGGCGGCGGTGCGGCCGTCGCGGGCCAGCAGCCGGCCGTGGATCACGGCAGGCTGGCCAGTGAGGTGGACGAGCGCGCCGTCGCGGGCAGCGACCGCGTCAGCGAGTTCGATGGCTTGGCCGAGGGTGATGCGGGAGCGGCCGTGGTAGCGGGGACCATAGACCAACTCGGAGACAAGGCAGCGATCCAGGACCAGCGGGCCTGGTGAGGCCAGGATGCGCCGGTAACGCCCGATGAGGCTGAGCCCATCGGGCGTGCGGCCTGAGTGGTGGATGGTGAATCCGTGCCCGGCTGCGAGCTGGCGGGCGAGTGTGGTCTTGCCGGCGCCGTCGCTGCCGTCTAGAGCGAGGGTCCGGTATTCACCAAGCCACTGGCAGCGGTCGCGGGTTTCGTGTGATCGGGTGCGGGGTTGGTGGCGGCGCTCAGGTGGGCTTGTTGCGTGCGGTGGCGGGTCTGACGGGCCAGGTGGCGGTGTCGTCGCGGGTGACCTCCCAGCGTACGGCGAATAGTTGGGCGTCCAGGACAGCGACGTCGACGGCGATGACGCGGTGGGTGGGGTTGGCCGCGGTGCGGGTGTTGACCAGGACCGGTAGTCGGGTGGACATGTTGAGTGCGTCGGCTTCGTCGGGGGTGGGGAGCCGGGCTGAGGTTTGGGTTGTCCAGCTCAGCGGTCCGTGGCCGAGGTCTTGTTCGATGCGGTCGTAGACGCCCCCGGGTCCGGTGTCAGCGTGTTCGACGGGTGTGCCGGAGGCGATGTCGGGGGGGTAGTAGCTGGTGGTGAGCTGGACGGCGCGTCCGCCGGGCCCGACGGCGCGGCGGCGGGTGAACACTCGTTGTCCCGGTTCTAGATCGAGGAGGGCCGCCACGTCGGGGGGACAGGCTGTCCAGTCGCGGGTGGGGGTGCCGACGGGTGGCCAGTGGCCGGCGGGTCGGGCGAAGACGTAGCCGAGGTCGTTGCGGCGTACCTGGTGGCCGAGGTCGATCGGCACGGGTGTGCCGGTTGGTGGGAGCACATAGGTTCCGCTGCGGGGGCGCACTCGGAGTCTGCCGCGCAGTTCCAGGACGCCGATAGCCTCGGCGATGAGAGGCTTGCCGGCGTCGTAGTGTCGGGCGAGAGCCGCAGTGCCCGGAAGTCGTTCGCCGGGTGTCCACTCGCCGTCGTCGATGCGTCGCTGGAGGTCATCGGCGATCTCCAGGTAGCGAACCGGCATAGATGAGTTCCTCCAAACAGGGGATTCTGTCCTAGGACAGTTGACAGACTGTACAGGTGGCAAGAAGCCTACTGGCCTAGGACAGTTGGCGTTATGTGACCTCTGGCTGGCTGTCCGCACCCAGCCGAGGTAACGAGGTTGACCGGTAAAGGCCGCCACTGAAGGGCGTGAGCAGCATGCCTGTCCGCACGAACACGAGTCGGCGCCGAGCCAGCCAGCCACGGCCACCGCGGGTATACGCCCCGATCGTGGATCAGCACGCGACGTGGGTCGCGGTCAATCCGATCCAGGGTTGCCCCATGTCGTGCTCGTACTGCTTCCTGACTGAGCGGGGCCAGACCGGTGTGCGGCCCGAGCAGTTGACTAGCCCCGCCGAGACGGTCGGCCTGCTGATTGCCTCGCCGTACTACGCGCCGGATCGGCCGCTCGCGCTGTACACGTGGACTGACGTGATGGCGCTGCCCAGTTCCCGCGTCCACCTCGTCGAGCTGCTGGCCTTGCTGGCCGAGCGGCAGATCCCAAATCCGGTGGTGCTGATCACCAAGTGCGCGATCCCGGACGACGTGCTCGACGCGGTGGCCACTGCGCGTGAAGCTGGCCTGCGTGTGGTCGTGTATGTGAGTTATTCCGGTCTCGGGCGCGAGGTTGAGCGGGGCATCCGCCATGAGGAGTTGAAAGCTAACTTTCCCCGGTTACGCCAGGCTGGGGTGCCGGTGGTGCACTACTGGCGGCCCGCGTTTCCCCAGTCGGCGACTACCCGCACCATGCGAGCCGTGCTGGACTGGGTGGCGCCGTATGCGCAATGCACGGTGGCGGCTGGCCTGAAAGTCGAGCCTGCGGCCTTGACCCGGCTGGCCGCGCTGTGGCCGGAGCTGGGTGCCACGCCGGGCATCACCGCCGCTGAAGGGGTCTATCCCCGGCCGTTCTGGGAGTTCATCCACGCGACCCGGCGGCGCCACCCTGCCTATCCGGTGTTCCACACGAACTCCTGCGCGCTGGCCTATGTGCTGAGCCAGCCGGATCGTTTCGGGGTCTTCGGCGGTGAGGTGTGCCGGGTGCGCAACCAGTGCCCGGAGACCCAGCGACACCGCTGTGGCGCTGCCGCCCTCCGGCGGATGGCCCTGACCGACGCGAGGGTCCGCGCCGCGCTGCACCGGCGCGGCCACCCCGACGTCAGGTTCACCCTCGACCACACCCGCCGCGAGGTGGTGATCGACGCGCCGTTGACCACCAGCACCGCTGCCGCGTTGACCCAAGACCTCAACGCCCGGGTCCGCGTCACGCGGCAGGACAGCGACCCGTATTGGAGCAGCGGAACAGCCGGCGCACTCCCCCTGATCGTCGGCGATGCGCGATGACCCCGGAGGAGCTGACTGACCTGCTGAGCGAGGTCCGCCGACTCCGGCAGGGATTCGCCCGCACAGCCCCCCAGCCATGGACCGCCACCACGGCGGCCGCTGAGCTGAGCGTCCAACTCGGGCATCTCGCGCTATGCCAGCTGCGCCGCCGGGGAGCGGACACCGCTGGTCTCGGGGACCCCAAGCGGCCGATCACCAACATTGGTGACGAGTTGGCCGACGTGTTGCTGGCCGCTTTGAGCGTGACCACTCTGGCCGGTGTCCAGCCTGCTGGCATACTCCGCTCACGCCCGGTGCGCGGTGACGGTGATGTCGAGGGGTTTCTTCGCCTGCTGGTCGCGGCGGGGCAGCTTGCCGAGGCCGCGATGGTCAGTGAGGGTTTCCGGCACCAGCCCGCTGGCAGCCCACCGTCGATCGCCGCGGCTGGTGCCGGCACGGTGGCAGCCTGTGACGCGCTGGCCGACCAGCTCGACCTGGATTTGCCCGGCGAGTTCCGCGCCATGGTCCGCGATGCCGACGCCTTCCTCGGCGCCAGGGATGACACCCGATGACCGGCTACGGTGATTTCGCCGCGCATCATCGCGACGGCGACCACGTGATCAAGGTCCTTGACGCCCGGCACCCGGCGGGTACCCGCTTCGTCAGCGCCGCCCAGGCTGCCGGTCGGACCGGCATGAACATCTACCTGTCCACGCTGCGGGTGGCCGGGGTCACCCTCCCGCGTGAGCTTGCGGTGGTGTGCGTTGAGCCGCTTGCGGTACGGCACCGTTGGGTGAGGGGTCCGGTTCTGCTCGACTGCGCGAGCGTGGACCCGCCCCGTTTCGTCAGCGCGGTCGCCGAGATCTCCGGGTGGGTGAACGCCTTGGCCGCGACCGACGCTCGGCTGGACACCAACCTGGTGAACTTCTGTCTCGCCGAGGGACATGTGGTGCTGGTGGATGTCCTACCGCCACTGATTCCCAGCATCAGCCCGGAGCCCTCGGACCTGTTCGAGGTACTGTTCACCGCGTTGTGTTTCGACACCTTGGTGATCCACGATGCTCTGATCGGGTATGCCGCCCGCGCATTGCTGCGATCGGCGATGCGCGTGGCAACGCGCCAGTGTGATGATCTGGGCCGCCTGGTGCGGCCAGCAGGAGCCGAGTCCGTGGTGGCGTCCTTCCCGGCGTCGTGGTTTCGGGCCAGAGTCACGCTGGCCTTGCGTGCCCTGGCCGGAGGGCTCGCAGCCGACGTCGCGCACGAGTTCTTCGCGCTGACCTCCGTGCGGGTGTTCCGCGAGCTTGCCGAGGAACGCCGGACTCACCGCATCCAGCAGGTCGACCGGGCCATGACGGAACTTGCCCTGACATGACCGCATCCGCCGACCCACCAGGAGAGTTGTCCACATGGAACTGCTACGCGGGGGATCTGGCGTTCGCGGTCACCGCGCAGTCCGCGTGGCTATCCGCCCAGCGCGCGTACCTCTCGGGGTTCCTCACCGCGCCACCGAGGGAGCTGGACCTGGGCGCGTTCAGCATCCGGGTGCACAACAACGACACCGCCTTCCGCCAGATCGTCAGGACGATCACCCGCTCGCCCGGCGCTGGCCATATCGAGCCGGTTCCTGGGGTGGTGATGCGGGAGTCCGTGCAACCCACTGGCCACCGCTGCTACATGATCGCCAAAGACGATGTGGAGCACCAACCGGGCGCCTACGCGCTGGCCGTGCGGGGACGGCACATCGACCTGCTCACTCACAGCGGCACTCGGCGCCCCCACCGCTACCCGATCCGGCTGATCCGCGAGGCCATGCTGCGCACCTACGAGGACGCGGGCGGAGTCATCTTTCACGCGGCCGGGGTCGATGTCGGGGGCGCGGGGGTGATGGTCTGCGGACCCCGTGGCGCGGGCAAAACCACCATCACGGCGGCGCTGCTGCGCTGCACCGGCGCGGCTCTGCTGTCCAATGACCGGGTCATCGCTCACCGGGGAGATCACCTGGTCGCGGTGCCGCTGCCGGTGCCGACCGGGCGGGGAACAATCGAGGCATTCCCCGAACTGGCACGCTCCGCGGCTGCTGACGTCGGCAGGATGCCCACGAAGTTCGGTTCGACGGTCAAACATGCCTTCACCGCCCGCCAGTTCGCCCAAGCATTCGGTGTTGGTCTGGTCTCGGCATCGGTGTTGCGGCTGGTCGTGGTGGCCCAGGTGGCCGACACCCGTGAACCGGCTCGGGTACGCCGGCTCTGCGCGACCCACGCCGACCGGATCATCTCTGAGAGCTGTTTCACGCCGCGTGACGAGTTCTGGGTGCGGCCCTGGCTGATACCCCGACCGAAGAGCAACGACCTGCTCCGCGACCTAGCGAAGGCCGCCATCGGCCACATCACGGCGGCCGTGCCGTGCATCGAGGTGAGCTTCGGCGTGCGCAACCCGAGCACCGACCTGGTGCACGCCCTCGACACGATCGTGGGAGATATCCGGTGAGGCCATCAGGCTGGACCGCGGTGGTGACCGCTGCCGGGAACGCAACACGGTTCCGGCCGTTCAGCACGATCGTCCCCAAGGAGATGCTCCCGATCGGACACCGGCCCGCCCTCGAGCACGCCATCACCGAATGCGTGCACGCCGGAGCCACGACCATCATCGTCGCCACCCGGCCCGGTGACCTCATCGTGCCCTCCTACGTGCAGTCGCTGCGCCGCGACGGGGTCCCGGTCGAGGCCGTGATCGAAGACCTCAGCCACGGCTACGGCAACGGCACACCGCTGCTCACCCTGCGAGACCGGCTCGCCGGCCTGGAGAGTTTCGGTGTCGCGTTCGGCGATGATGTGCTGCTGGGCGGCCACGACCTGGCGGCCATGCACGCGATCGCCAACACCGGAGCCGACGCGGTGATCGCCGCCCAGCGCGTCGAGCTGGCCGAGATCAGCTCCTTCGGTGTCGTGGACACCCACCCTGAGGACCCTGGCCGCGTGACGGGCATCCGGCAGCGACCCGATCCCGCCACCGTCAGCACACCCCTCGCCCTGGTCTCCCGGTTGATCCTGCGATCGTCGATCTTCAATCTGCTCGTCCCGACCGAGCGCGCTCGCGGAGAGCTCGACCTCGGCGTCGCTGTCGATGAACTCGCCCGGATCGCCGAGGTGCGGGTCCACCAGATCACCGGACGCTGGGTCACCGTCGGTGAGCCACGCCG
>CAXUFG010000256.1:0-7202 GCA_964250265.1 uncultured Pseudonocardiaceae bacterium
CGGATGAGTCGGATGCGGTCCGGTTGGAGGCCACCCGGCGGGATTTCGTGGCCAATGTCAGCCACGAACTCAAAACTCCCGTCGGCGCGATGGCCCTGCTCGCCGAGGCGGTGCTGGATGCCGCCGAGGACCCCCACGAGGTCCGCCGCTTCGGCACCAAAATCCTCAACGAAGCCAACCGGCTGGGCACCCTGGTCACCGAACTCATCGCGCTGTCCCGGCTCCAAGGCGCGGAACGACTCCCCGAGCTGGGCACCATCCCCGTCGACCACATCGTGCGCCAAGCCCTGGAACGCTGCCGGCTGGTCGCCGAATCCGCCAACATCCGGATCACCGCCGACCCCCCCTCCGGGCTGCTCCTGCACGGCGATGCCACCCTGCTGATCACCGCCCTGTCCAACCTGCTCGACAACGCGGTCTCCTACTCCCCACCCGGCAGCCCGGTCTCCATCAGCCGCCGCCTGGACGCCGGCTACGTCGAAATCGCCGTCACCGACCGCGGCCTGGGCATCGAACCCGAACACCACGACCGCGTCTTTGAACGCTTCTTCCGCATCGACCAAGCCCGCAGCCGCTCCACCGGCGGCACCGGCCTCGGATTGGCCATCGTCAAACACGTCGCCGCCAACCACGGCGGCGAAGTCCAACTCTGGAGCAAACCCGGCACCGGCTCCACCTTCACCCTGCGCATCCCCGCCAACCCAGACAACCCACCACCAGCGTTGCGCCCGCTATCCACACCCGAGTACGTGGGAGGGTCACCATGATCAGAGTGCTGATCGTCGAGGACGAGGAAGACTTCGCTGACCCGCTGGCCTTCCTGCTGCGCAAGGAGGGCTTCTCTCCGGCGGTGGCCGCCACCGGGTCGGAGGCGTTGGAGGAGTTCGACCGCAACGGCGCCGACATCGTGCTGCTTGATCTGATGCTGCCCGGCATGAGCGGCACTGACGTCTGCAAGCAACTGCGCGCGCGTTCCGCAGTCCCGGTGATCATGGTAACTGCCCGGGACAGCGAGATCGACAAGGTAGTGGGACTGGAGCTCGGCGCTGACGACTATGTCACCAAGCCTTACTCAGCCCGAGAGCTGATCGCGCGGATCCGTGCGGTGCTGCGCCGCGGTGCGGAAGGCCCCGACGGCCAGGTCCCCAGCGTGGCCACCCTCGGGCCTTCGGTGTTGGAGGCCGGACCGGTTCGGATGGACGTCGAACGGCACATCGTCACTGTGGCAGGGCACGAGGTGGGTCTCCCGCTCAAGGAATTCGACCTGCTGGAGTACCTGCTGCGCAACGTGGGCCGGGTGCTCACCCGCGGCCAGCTCATCGATCGGGTGTGGGGAGCGGACTACGTCGGCGACACCAAGACGCTCGACGTTCACGTCAAGCGGCTGCGCTCCAAGATCGAGCAGGATCCCTCCACACCCAGGCACCTGCTCACCGTCCGCGGCCTCGGATACAAGTACGACACCTGACCTGGCCCCCAGCGTAACCTGGCCTCTGATGCGGCTCGGCGTGCTCGACGTGGGTTCCAATACCGTGCACCTGCTGGTGGTGGACGCACACCATGGCGCCCACCCGTTGCCCCAGATCTCGGAGAAAACGGTGCTGCGGCTGGCCGAGCAGATGGACTCCCGGGGGAAGATCACCCGCGAGGGCGCCGATCATCTGATCCGCACCGTGCGTGACGCCGTCGCGTCGGCATCGGCGATGGGCTGCGAGGACCTGATGGCCTTCGCCACCTCCGCCGTGCGCGATGCCTCCAACGTCGTCGCGGTGCTGAGCCGGGTGCACGCCGAGACCGGAGTCAAGCTAGTAGTCCTCTCCGGTGAGGAAGAGGCCATCCTCACGTTCCTTGCGGTCCGTCGATGGTGCGGCTGGTCGGCTGGCCGAGTGCTCATGGTCGACGTCGGCGGGGGATCACTGGAGATCGCCAGCGGGATGGACGAGGAGCCCGAGGTGGCGGTGTCCCTGCCGCTGGGCGCTGGCCGGCTCACCCGGTCCTGGCTGACCCACGACCCGCCGCGGCGCCGCGAGTTGGAAACCCTACGCGAGCACATTGTCGATCAGCTCGAGAAACCGGTCCGGAAGCTGCTTGAACCCGGCATTCCGGACCGGGTAGTGGGCACCTCGAAGACGATCCGGTCGCTGGCCAGGCTCAGCGGAGCCGCGCCATCCTCGGCCGGCCCGCGGGTTCGACGGACGCTCACCGATGCCGGGCTGCGCCAGGTGATCGCATTCATCTCCCGGATGAGTGCCGAGGACCTGGCCGAATTGGAAGGAGTCAGCGCCAGCCGATCCCACCAGCTCGTCGCCGGAGCCCTGGTGGTCCAGGCCGCGATGCGTGCTCTGAGTGTCGAGGCGATGGATCTCTGCCCGTGGGCGTTGCGGGAAGGTGTCATCCTGCGACAGCTGGACTTGCTCGACGGGTTGGCTGGAATCGACCGGACGGCGCAGCTGACCCGCCGCCCACCTCGGGGGACTGGACGCACAGTGGCCCGGGGTGCACGGTAGGGAACGATGAGGCGCAGTAGCGAGCCTGAGGAGCGGGCGCAGTTCACCGTGGCTGAGCTGCTGGCCCGATACGGTGAGCCGACCCCGACCGCTGGGCGGCGGCACCGCCGAGCGGTCGATGACGCCGGCTCCGTCGCGGACGGCGCGGTCCAGCCGAACGGAGCCGACCGTCGCGAGCCGACTCTCCGGCCGTCAGCCCCGCTGCTGTCCACAGACGCACCTGTCCGTCGCGGTTCACCCCGCACGGAGCCGACGTGGAGTCCGCCGACGCGGAGTGATGCGACCCATAGTGAGTTGACATCGACTCAGCCGAAGCTCAACGGTGGCACCCGCCGCGACTGGGCCCCGGCGGTGGGCCCTCCGTCGGTTGCGCCAAGAAGAGCGCCGCTCGCGTCTCCCGTGGTCGCTAGACGAGCGCCGGTCACCAGAACTGCGTTCCCCGATGGGTCTGGCACCGATCAGTTGTCGCCGATAGGTCCGGTGCCTGCGTACACCACATCCTGGTCGAGCCGTCCTCCGGTGAGCGCCCAGCCGACGAACGCCCCGCTGACGAACGCCCAGCCTCCGGCCGGTCTGGGTGCCGCGACCCGGGTCATAGCTGAGCAGAACGCGAACATCGACGATCACGACATCACGGATGCGCAGGCCGCTTCTCCCCTGTGGGAATGGGCAGCGATGGTGAGCCAGATCGGGATCGGTGTGGTCGGCGGCGCCACGTTGTGGCTGATATGCGAATGGCTCTGGCAGCGTATCCCGGTGCTGGCGCTTGTTGTGGCACTTGCTGTGATCACCGGGCTGGTCTGGATCGTGCGACGGGTTCGGCGCGCGGAGGATCTGCAGACGACGGTGATCGCCGTGCTCGTCGGCCTTTTCGTCACGGTGTCCCCGGCGGCGCTGCTGCTTGTCGGCCGATAGCCGGTGGCTGCGGCCGACTCGATCCGGGTGGCCCTTTCTACCGCCTCGGTGTGGCCTGAATCGATCTCGGTGGCCTTCGAGCTGGCCGCTGAGCTCGGCTACGACGGTGTCGAGGTGATGGTCTGGGTTGACCCAGCCAGCCAGGACACCGCAGCCGTGGCGGCGTTGGCGACGCGTTACCGGATGCCTGTGCTTGCCTTGCACGCTCCCTGCTTGCTGATTACGCAGCGAGTATGGGCGGCAGACCCAGCAGTCAGATTGGATCTGACCGTGCGCGCAGCCGCCGAACTGGGCGCCGGCACCGTGGTGGTACACCCGCCGTTTCGCTGGCAGCGGGACTATGCCGCGGGATTCGGAGAGCAGGTCGCCGCGCTGGAGGCCTCATCGGGGCTGGTGATCGCGGTGGAGAACATGTTCCCGCTGCGACGTGGCGGCCTGGAAGTGTCCAGCTATGTGCCGTCGCCGGATCCCACCGATGTCGGGTACTCGCACTACACACTGGACCTGTCACACACCGCCGCGGCGAGAGCCGACGCGGTGTCGATGGCGCAGCGGATGGGGACCCGGCTGGCGCACCTGCATCTTTGTGATGGCACCGGTGCGCCGCGCGATGAGCATCTGGTGCCCGGTCGGGGCAGCCAACCTTGCGCTGACGTGTGCCTTGCGCTGGCGAGAGGTGGCTTCAGCGGCACCGTGGTAGTCGAAGTGAGTACCCGGAGGGCTCGTACCCGCCCGGAGCGTCGAGCCCTCTTGATCGAGGCGCTACTCTTTGCCCGCCTGCACTTGTAGTGACGGGATGGTCACTCAATGCAGCGGCATGTGTCAGCACTGATCGAAGGAGTGGCTTGTCATGAGTTTGATCATTGTGATCGAAATCGTCGTCGGTATCGTCATACTCGCTGCGGCCGTGCGATTCGCCGTCCGGGACACCCGGCAGCGTAGCGCTTCTGGCCAGGAGCCAAGTGCCGAAGCCGCGACCGCCGGGGAAGCGCTGGCGCGTGCCAGTGAACCCCAGCCAGCACAGGAGCTGAGCGAGGTCGGCTCGACGGAGGTGAACTGACACCGGGGCGCTCGAACCCAGCTCACCCAGGACTGAGCGTCGGCAGTCTCGGCAGCAGCGCGGCACAAGCCGGCCTGGATAGCCTGCAGCCCAGGCCGGCCTGCCCGAGAGCAGCGGCTAGGAACGCTGTCTGCTGGTCGTGTCATAACGCGCGCTAACGTGCTTTGTGTGCTGCGATCGTTGATTCTGGCTACGGCGGCCAGTCCAGCCGTCCGCAAGCTCGTGGCCACGGCCCCGGTCAGCCGTTATGTGGTCGACCGCTTCGTGGCCGGGGAGAGCGCCGGGCGGGCGGTGGCCGCCAGTTCAGTGCTGGTGTCCGGCGGTCTGACAGTGACCCTGGATCACCTGGGCGAGAGCGTCGCAGATGAGGCGGGCGCGGAGTCCACCGTAGGCGCCTACCTCGAACTGTTGGCCTGCTTGGGTGCAGAGGGCCTGACCAGGTCGGCGGAGCTCAGCTTGAAGCTCTCCGCGGTAGGTCAGCGACTGGACGAAGCGCTGGCGCTGCATCACGCATCCCGGATCTGTGCCGCCGCTGAGCAGGCCGGCACGACCGTCACCCTGGACGCCGAAGACCACACCCTCACCGATTCCACCCTGCGGGTGCACGCCGAACTGCGCCGCAGCTGGCCCAGGACCGGAGCGGTGCTGCAGGCTGACCTGCACCGCACCCGGGAGGACTGCCGAGCACTGGCCCTGGTGGGTGCCCGGGTGCGGTTGTGCAAGGGCGCCTACGCCGAACCCTCTGAGCTCGCGTTCGCGACCTCAGACGAAGTTGCGCACAGCTTTGTGCGCTGCGCCAACATTCTGCTGGCGGAGCCCTGCTATCCCATGTTCGCCACGCACGATCCACGCCTGATCGACATTGTGAGCGAACGGGTCCGCTGGTACGGGCGCCCACCGGACAGTTTCGAGTACCAGATGCTCTACGGCGTGCGTCCGGCCGAGCAGCGACGGCTGGCTGGCGCTGGTTACACCGTCCGGGTGTACTTGCCCTACGGCTCGGATTGGTACGCCTATCTCACCAGACGGCTTGCGGAACGACCCAGCAACATCGCCTTCTTCCTTCGCGCATTGCTGCCTCCTGGCGACAGATCACTTTGAAATGGGCGCTGATTACCGCTGTCTGTCCCCGGAACGCAGGAGTTGTCGGCGTCTGGCACCCTGCCGCCATGACCACCATCGCTGTGCTGGGCGCTGGCAAGATCGGTGAGGCGTTGCTATCGGGGCTGCTCAACGCTGGCCGCAGCCCGGAGGACCTGATGTTCACCGAGCGCTACCCCGAGCGGGCCGCTCAGCTCGAGCACACCTACCAGGTGCGCGCGGTTGACACACCCACCGCTGCGCGCAAGGCCGACGTCCTCGTCGTCGCGGTGAAGCCGCAAGACATCGACCCGCTGCTGGCCGAACTCGCTGGGCTGATCAGCTCCAGCACCTTGATCGTGAGCCTGTGCGCCGGCCTGCCCACCGCGCTCTACGAGCGCCGGCTCCCGGACGGTGTACCGGTCGTGCGGGTGATGCCCAACACTCCGATGCTGGTCGGCGAGGCGATGAGCGTGGTATCTGCTGGCCGCTTCGCCACCGACGTTCATCTGGAGCTGACCGAAGAACTGCTGGGCAGCGTGGGCACGGTCGTCCGGGTGCCGGAAAGCCAGCAGGACGCCGTCACAGCGCTGTCCGGGTCCGGACCGGCCTACTTCTTCTACCTGGTTGAGGCGATGATTGACGCAGGGATTCTGCTCGGGTTGCCCAGGCCGCTGGTCACCGAACTGATCACCCAGTCTGCTGTCGGCGCGGCCAGGATGCTTCGCGAGACCGGTGATCACCCGGTGCTCCTGCGTGAGGCGGTGACCTCTCCAGGAGGAACGACGATCATGGCGATCCGGGAGTTGGAGCGGCACCGCGTGCGCGCGGCGTTACTGGCCGCCATCGAAGCGGCCCGGGATCGGTCGGTCGAACTCGGCGCTGCTCACCTCGACTGAGCTCACACCTCAACGGTCGACTTCAACGGATGGGAGTCGCACGGCCACCACCAGTCCCGCTACTCTCATGAGAACAAATGCGTCACGGACCGCGGGAGGGGAAGCCCAGCGGCGCGCGACGTGGTGAGGACGCGATGACCCATGCTGACTAACGAGCAAGCCGGGCCGACCAAGGTGCAGTTCCTCACGGTCGCGGAGGTGGCTGCGATGATGCGGGTTTCCAAGATGACGGTCTACCGGCTGGTACATGCGGGTGAACTGCCTGCGGTGAGAGTCGGCCGATCTTTCCGGGTGCCGGAAGTGGCCGTGCATGGTTACCTGGAGAACGCCTACTTCGATGCGGGATGAGATGATCGGGTCGGGTGCCCTTCGCGGATGAGACCAGGGGTAACCTGGGCGGCTGATCGTGCCCGCTGCCGGGCGCGCCGTAAACGTATCCACCACCATTCACGAACAGCGAGGAGGCCGAGCATGGGCTCGGTGATCAAGAAACGCCGCAAGCGGATGTCCAAGAAGAAGCATCGCAAGCTGCTGCGAAAGACCCGGGTACAGCGCCGCAAGCTGAAGAAGTAGGCCCCGCAAACCTTAGGATGGAGTCGGATGGCCCTGGCCCTCCCGAACTCAACAGCAGCGCTGCTGGGGCTTGATCAAAGAGCTCTGCTGTTGAGCTCGGGAACAGGAGGGTGGATCACGAAGCTGAAGATGTGCGGGAGGAGTGCTTAGTCGCGGGGACGACGGTGG
>CAXUFG010000257.1:0-7167 GCA_964250265.1 uncultured Pseudonocardiaceae bacterium
AACCACCCGAAATGCAGCCCAGCACCACTTGACATCCATAGGGGCATCAGCAGCGTTTTTTGATCAAGCTCTCGCAGCTCTACTGTTGGTTCGGGAGCCGCAGAGCGCTCGGAGAGCCCAGCTTCGATATGAATGGCTCGGCGCCGCGTATCGTGGGCGTGTGTGGCGGTTCGTGGTGGGCCGGCGGTGGTGGGTTGGGCATGCGCTGGTCGTGATCTGTTGCGCGGTGTTCGTCCGGCTGGGGCGCTGGCAGTGGGACCGGGCGCAATCCCCCACCGGTGACTGGCAGAATCTTGGCTACGCGTTGCAATGGCCGTTGTTCGCGGTCGTCCTGGTCGCGGCCTGGGCGCGGTTTCTGTGGTTGGAGCAGCAGGGGGAAACTCAGGTGCGCCGCAGGGTCGAGCCTGATCCGGCACCGGATCTGACCCCTCAGGTTCCCAGCGGCCCCACCCAGCCACCGAACGGGGAGGAGGATACCGACGATGAGCTCGCCACGTACAACGCCTACCTCGCCCGGCTCGCCGAGCAGGACCGGCGGTAGGCCCAACCGGGTCGCGGCCCGATTGATCGGGTACCGGATCGCGGCCTACGCCACCGGCGTGATGCTGCTCGTGCTGACGACCTCCGTGGTGCTGCATTACGGCTTCGGGGACCAGCGGCTGGCCTGGAGCGGACCCGTGCACGGTTTCCTCTACATGGGCTATCTGGTCGCCACGCTCCTGCTGGGCACGTCGGTGCGGTGGCGGCCCGTCCGGATGGTGCTCATAGCGTTGGCCGGCACGATTCCGTTGATGTCTTTCGTGGCCGAGCGCAGCGTCACCCGTGAGGTGCGCAGCCGAGTTGACCATCCCCCCCGATGGGACGCTGAGGGAAAATCGGGTGCGCGATGACCGGCGCTTGGTGGACTCCGGCTAAGGTGCCTCGGGTGTCGACGGTGCTGGATCTGCATCCCCCCAGTCCTCCAGGTGTTCCACCCCTGCTTGCCCGGCTGGTCGATGACGCGGCGCTGTTCCCGCCGTCCGGGGCGAGCGTGGTCGACACTGTCAAGACCCACCTCGCCGCGCGCCGCGCGCCGCACGCCGGGGTGATCGGTTTCCTGCTCTGCCCGATCTCCCGGTTTGGCGCGCTGGTCAGTGCGTTGCGCAAGGCGCGTCCCGCGCGGCCGGTGGTGTTGTCGTTGGTTGCCGATACCGGTCTGGGGGGCCTGCCCAAGGCCATCTCCACCGCGCTGGACAACCCAAAGCTCCTGGATCTGCGAATGATCGAGGTGCCCGCGCCCTCCGATGTGGACTCGACCTGGCTGGTGCAACTCACCGAGTTCGTTCCGGACGACGTCGTGCGGGTGGTCGAACCACGCCGTGGCCGGCCGGAGTGGTTGGCGGGGGTGCGCCGGGTAGCGGAGGCCGGTTGCTGGCCCAAACTGCGATGCGGCGGCAAATCCGTGGAGTCGTTCCCGAGCGTGCAGGAGGTGGCGGATTTCCTCGCCATCGCGACCCTCACCGGCCAGCCATTCAAGGCGACTGCTGGACTGCACCACGCGGTGCGCAACCACGACGAGAGCACCGGGCTGACCCACCATGGGTTGCTCAACATGCTGGTCGGCACCGCTCACGCGGTATCCGGCGCTAACGCGCACGAGGCACTACGGTGCACCGACGTGGCCACGCTGGCCGCGGAGGCCGGGGCGTTGTCCGAGCACAGCTCCCGCGTGGTGCGCGAAGTTTTCGCCTGCTACGGGTCGGTGTCGTTGACCGATCCGGTGGCCGAGCTGGTCCGGCTGGGATTGTTGCCGAGCCCCATGCCCCGCTCCGCACCCCGGAGTTAACGCAGAGGTGGCAGCGGGCACCTCGTAGGCTCGCGCTATGTCCGTCACCGCTTATCTTGGACCTGAGGGAACCTTCGCCGAGCAGGCGGCTCGCGTGCTGGCCCCCGATGATGAATTGCGCTCCGCGGTGTCAGTGCACGCGGCCATCAGCGCGCTGCGGGCGGGCGAGGTGGACGGGGCGTGCGTGCCGGTGGAGAACTCGGTAGAGGGTTCGGTGCCGGCCACTCTCGATGCGATGGTCGAAGGCGAGCCGGTGCTGGCGGTGGCCGAGGCGGTCCTGCCGATCCAGTTCAGCGTGCTGGTGCGTCCGGGCACCGGGTCGGCTGACGTGCGCACCGTGGCGACCCATCCGCACGCCGCTGCGCAGGTCCGGTGCTGGCTGGGCACGCACCTGCCGGAGGCCACCACGGTACTGACCGACTCCACGTCCGCGGCGGCGGTCGCGGTGCTTGAGGGCCGTATCGACGCCGCGGTATGCGCGCCGGTCGCGCTGCGGCACTACCCGCTTGCTGAGCTGGCTACTGGAGTGCACGACAAGGACGACGCGAAGACCCGATTCCTGCTGTTACGCCATCCGGGCGCGGTGCCGCCGCCCACCGGTACAGACCGCACCTCGCTGGTCGCGATGGCTGTCGACCGGCCTGGGGCGTTGTTGGAGGTGCTCGCCGAGTTCGCCCTGCGCGGGATCAACCTCACCCGGATCGAGTCCCGGCCGATGAAGGCGCGCCTGGGCGAGTACCAGTTCTTCCTGGACTGTGAAGGCCACGTGGCGCAGGACGCGATCGGTGACGCGCTGGCCGAGCTGCACCGGCGCTGCACCTGGGTGCGCTTCCTCGGCTCCTATCCGCGAGTCGGTGCGCCCCGTCCCGGTCCGGACCCGGCCGGGTTCGCTGCCGCCCGGGAGTGGCTGCTGGCGGTGCGCGCCGGGCGGAGTGCGTGAGGCCGCTGCGGCTGGTGCTGGCCCGGCACGGGCAATCCACCGCCAACGCCCAGAGGATGCTGGACACCCGCTTGCCGGGCCCACCGTTGACCGAGCAGGGCCACCGGCAAGCTGCCGAGCTGGCGCAGCGGCTGGCCGAGGAACCGGTGGTCGCGGTCTACGCCAGCCGTGCGGTGCGCGCCCAGCAGACCGCGGGGCCCATCGCGGCCCAGCACGGTTTGGCGGCGCAGATCCTCGACGGCGTGCACGAGGTTCTCATCGGTGATCTTGAGGGACGCCAGGAGCCGGAGGCTCATCGGAGCCTGCACGAGATGTATCACTCGTGGCACAACGGAGACCTCGAGGCGGCGCGACCCGGCGGCGAGACGGGGAAGCAGGTACTGGACCGTTACCTCGCCGACGTGGTGGCGATTCGCTCCGCGCACCGGGAAGGCACCGCCGTGCTGGTCAGCCACGGCGCCGCGACCAGGCTGGCGGTAGTCGCGCTCGCGGTCAACGTCGATGGCTCGTTCGCCGGATCCCGGCTCCTGGACAATGCCGCGACGATTCTGCTGGAGGCCGCCGGTGCCGGCTGGCGCTGCCTGCGCTGGGACCATATCGAGCTCAGTTAGGCCCGACGAGGCACGAACTGGGGCACCATAAGATACGTCAGATGATGCGGGTAGGAGGTGGACCCCGAGGCGGACAACTCTTAGCCTCGACGACGACCTTATCGCGGAAGCGCAGCGTCTGAGCGGGACCATCGAGAAGAGCGCCCCTTGTACGCGAGGCCCTGCGGGCCCTCATCCAGCGGAGAGCGCCCGCCGACTAGCCAGGCTCGGCGGCACTGAGCCCGCACTCACCGAGATCCCGAGGCGCCGCACCGGAGCCTCGTGATCCTCGTCGATACCTGGATCTGGATCGATCACTTACCAATGGGTCAGTCGACCCTCGTTCGATGCTTGACACGCCCTGGTCCTCGGTCATCCCTGGGTCGTCGGCGAACTGGCGCTCGGTCGCCTGGCACAACGTCACGAGGTGATCGGATTGCTCGAGGGCCTGCCACAGGCGACGGTCGCCACCGACGAGGAAGTCATGACGCTGATCAACCGTCAGGGGCTCTACGGGCTCGGCATCGGCTACGTCGATGTAGCGCTGCTCACGGCGACGCGGCTGACTGCTGATGCCGTACTGTGGACCGTGACCGGCGCCCGGTCGGGGCCGCGTCGCGGTGGGCTGCGCGATCGATCCAGAAGCCGGCTGACCTTCCCCACGGATGGATGCCGCCAACCACTATATGGACGCAGATCGACCAAACACGGTCGTCGTGATCAACAGTTCGCGCTGAACCTCCCGAGCTCAACAGCAGAGTTTTTTGATCAAGGTCGAACAGCTCTGCTGTTGAGTTCGGGAGCGTGAGGGCTGATCACAAAGTTGAAGATCCACAAGACAGTGCTCAGCCCCAGCCGAGTTCGTGCAGCCGGTGCTCGGGGATCCCGAAGTGATGCGCTACCTCGTGCACGACGGTGACCGCGACCTCCTCAACCAGCTCGTGCTCGTTGCTGCAGATGTCGAGCAGGGCGTCGCGGTAGATGGTGATCCGGTCCGGCAGCACCGCGCTGTACTGCGAGTTCCGCTCGGTGAGCGCGATTCCCTCGTAGAGGCCCAGCAACTCGGGCTCGTCAGGGTGGCGCGGCGCCACCAGTATCACCACGTTGTCCATCGCCGCGGCGAGCTCTTGCGGGATCAGGTCCAGCGCCTCGGCGACGAGTTCGTCGAACCGGTCGTCCGGTAGCCAGCTGCGAGTCACGGTGGCGGGGCCGCCGGTGCGTCGACCTGGAGCACCGGAGGCGCCACGGGCGCCGGTCCAGGGTTGGGCACAGCGGGTGGGGCCGGTTCCTTGCCGATCTTGACCGGTCCCTTCACGCTGCCGGTCACCGGCGCGAACCCGGAACGGTCGGGTAGGAACGCGCCGAGCCGGCAGTCCACCTTGGTACTGCCGGCCTGCCAGCTCTGTGCGCGCAGCATCCCCCAGAACAGCGTGAGGCCTTTGTTTCCGACTACCGCGGGGCCGCCCGAGTAGTCCTTAGCCAGCTTGGTGCATTCCGTGCTCAACGTCTTGTCTTGAGCGGCTTCATCGGGGTAGCCGTTGGGGAAGGCGCCTTTGAGATCGACCACCCCGATGACCTCGATGGCATGGGGTCCCCCGCAATCGACCGGGTCTCCCACTGCTTTGCCATCGTTGCCCAGGCAGGTGCCGGGCTGATGTACATCCGATTGGTCCTGCGTCAGCACATCACCGGTGGTGGGGAACAGCGTCCCGGTGCGCCCGGTGGACTGCACCCCGCAGCGCAATGTCCGGTCCCCTCGTCGCCAGCCGGCCTCACTGGGTTTGATCGCTCCGACGGTGAATCGGCCGAAGGGGTCGAAGCGATCAGCCAACGCCTGCGTGGTGCGCTCGGTGCAGCGCTGCGCCACCAGCTCCTGCCAGCGCACCGGGTCGGGGAAGGCGTCCTGGCTACCGAACTCGTGCAGATCCAGCGCCCCGGTCACTTCGAACAGGTGGGGCTGCGTGCAACTCACTGTTTTCGCGTCGGCGGCGTCTTGCTTCTGCCAGTTCAGGCAGGTGTGTGGGGGGACCCGGAGTGGCTGCGGGGCCGGGGCGGTGACCAGACTGGGCCCCACTGCGAGGAGGGGGGCCTTTCCCGTGGGCCCACCGACCGCGATCAGCGCTGCCAGCGCACCCAGCACGGCTCCAGCCGCGAGCCGCCGGGTGCTGCGACTGGCGCGATGCCCGGCGTCTGTGCTCACTGGCTTTGGGGTCGTTGGCGCGTCGGGAGGTGGCATCTACATCCATCTTGCTACGTGAACGAGGAAGCAACCCTAACCGCGATACCACCATGCTGGCCATCGTGTAGCCGGTGGATGGGCTGGAGGCCTCACCTGGAGCTGTCAGCGGTCCGCCGGCTCGCCCTGCGGGCCTTGACCACCTCGATGACGATCGGGATGAGCGACAGCGCGACGATGCCGACCAGGATCAGCTCCACGTGTTCCCGGACGAACGTGATCCGGCCGAGCCAGAAGCCGAGCAGAGTCACCCCGGTGGCCCAGACGACACCCCCGATGACCGAGTACGTGAAGTACTTACGGGCGTCCATCCGGCCTACGCCGGCGATCGCGGTGATGAATGTCCGCACGATCGGGACGAACCGGCCCAGCACGATCGCTCGTGCGCCGTACCTGTCGAAGAAGGCGTGCGTCTTGTCCACGTGCTCCCGTTTGAACAGCCGGGAGTCCGGTCGGTTGAACAGGGCGGGCCCCGCCCGGTAGCCCAGGTAGTAGCCGGCCACATTGCCCGCTACCGCACACACCGTGAGCAACAGGCATACCAGCCAGATCGGAGTGTCGATGAGGCCGCTCGCCACGAACAGACCGGCCGTGAACAGCAGGGAGTCGCCGGGTAGGAAGAACCCGATCAGGAGCCCGCATTCGGCGAAGATGATCAGGCAAAGCCCCACCAGCACATAGGGACCCAGCATCCGCAGCAGGTGATCGGGATCGAGCCAGGAGGGAACCAGAGCCAGTGGCGTGCCGAGGTGGCAGAGCATCACGCCGTCACCATATCGGGTTATTCCGACATGCCGGCCGCGCACCCGCCCGCGTGCGGGGTCGCCATCACCAGGTGCTGATCACGCCGGCCAGGCCGCCAGCCATTGCTCCGAGCAATAACGCCAGCGCGAGAACTGCCCAGGCCGGCAGCCTTGGAGGATTGGCCCGCGTCCTTCCGTGGCCGGGGGATACCGTTGCGGGAGGAGGTGGGGGACCTACTGGTGACCCCGTGCCGAGCCCGGACGCCTGCGCGCGCAAGGCCGCCGACAAGCGGCGGCTCGTGAGTGGCGTTCGGTGTTGGAACACTGTTATGCACTCACGAGCTCTCCAGCATTCGCTGGAGAGCATCCAGCGCTCGGCTGGCGCTGGACTTGACGGTGCCGCGGCTGACCCCGGTGGCCGCCGCGATCTCTGCCTCGCTCATCCCTCCGTAATAGCGCAGTACCAGCACTTCGCGCTGGCGCGGGGGCAGCTGGCCCAGCGCGACGACCACCGCATGATGCTCGGTGGTGAGCATCGCCAGCGACTCCGCGGAGCGGGCGTTGGCTTGATGTGGGGGAACGTAGCCGCGCGCGGTCTTGCGGCGCCGCAGCACCGACCGGGAACCATTGACCACCGCGGTGCGCAGGTAGCCCAGCGCCGCTGCCTCGTCGCGTAGCCCTGACCAGTGCCGGTGCAGTCCGGTGAATGCCTCCTGCACGACGTCTTCGGCGGTGGTCGCCTCGTCGACCAGCAGGATCGCCAGCCGCACCAGCCGCATCCGGTGCTGGCGATAGAGATCCTCCAGCGTTAAGGGGGCCTCGGGGTCGGGGGC
>CAXUFG010000258.1:0-7097 GCA_964250265.1 uncultured Pseudonocardiaceae bacterium
ACCCGGACGCCGAGTTCGAGCAGGCCGGCGCGAGCATCGGGGACCCGTGGGAGGCCGAGGTCGTCGTCAAGGTCGCCCCGCCCACCGACGAGGAGATCGACGGGCTGCACGAGGGGCAGCTGCTGATCGGGTTCCTCGCGCCGCGCAGCACCCCGGAGACCGTCGAGCGGTTGGCGGCCGCCGGGGTCACGGCGTTCGCGATGGAGGCGATCCCGCGGATCTCCCGGGCCCAGTCGATGGACGCGCTGTCCTCCCAGGCCAACGTCGGCGGCTACAAGGCGGCCCTGCTCGCCGCGCAGACGAGCACCCGCTTCTTCCCCATGCTGACCACCGCCGCCGGCACGGTGAAGCCGGCCACCGTCCTCGTCCTCGGCGTCGGCGTCGCCGGCCTGCAGGCGCTGGCCACGGCCAAGCGGCTGGGTGCCCGCACGACGGGGTACGACGTGCGGCCCGAGGTCGCCGACCAGGTCCGCTCGCTCGGGGCGCAGTGGCTCGACCTCGGGATCGACGCCGCCGGCGAGGGCGGCTACGCCCGCGAGCTGAACGACGAGGAGCGGGCCGACCAGCAGCAGCGGCTGACCGAGGCCACCTCCACCTTCGACGTCGTCATCACCACCGCGCTCGTGCCCGGCCGGCCGGCGCCCCCGCGGGGCACCCCCCCCGCCCGGGCGGGGAAGCGCCCCGGCCGCCGGGTGGGGGGCCAGGCCCGGGCGCCCCGCCGCGACCGCCGGCGCCTAGAACATCGGCGTCTCGGTGTAGCGGGCCCGGCCGGCCGGCGCCGCGGCTGGTCACCGCCGCGGCCGTGGAGGGCATGCGCCCGGGCAGCGTCGTGGTCGACCTGGCCGGGGAGACCGGCGGCAACTGCGAGCTGACCGAGCCGGGGCAGACGGTGGTCAAGCACGGCGTCACCATCGCCTCGCCCCTGAACCTGCCCGCCGGCATGCCGGAGCACGCCAGCGAGCTGTACGCCCGCAACGTCTCGGCGCTGCTGGAGCTGATGGTCGACGACGAGGGCCGGCTGGCGCCGGACTTCACCGACGAGGTGCTGGCCAGGTCCTGCGTCGCCGGAGCCCCGGACCGCCCCACGGAGGACACCTGATGGAACCCGGCCTGCTGGCCAACCTCGCGATCCTCGTCCTGGCCGGCTTCGTCGGCTTCGCGGTGATCTCCAAGGTGCCCAACACCTTGCACACCCCGCTGATGTCCGGCACGAACGCCATCCACGGCATCGTCCTGCTCGGCGGCATCGTCGTGCTGGGCCGGATCGACGACCCGTCGGTGCTCGACCAGGTGCTGCTCGTCGTCGCGATCGCGTTCGGCACCATCAACGTCGTAGGCGGCTTCCTGGTCACCGACCGGATGCTGGGCATGTTCAAGGGCAAGCAGCGATGACGACCTTCGTCGTAGTCCTCTACATCGTCGCCTTCGCGCTGTTCATCTACGGCCTGATGGGCCTGACCGGGCCGCGCACCGCGGTGCGGGGCAACCTCATCGCGGCGGCCGGGATGGGCATCGCGGTGCTGGCGACCGTGCTGTTGCCCGGGGTGAGCAACTGGGCGCTGATCGTGCTGGGCGTGGTGCTGGGCACCGTGCTGGGGGTGCCGGCCGCCAAGCAAGTGAAGATGACCGCGATGCCGCAGATGGTGGCGCTGTTCAACGGCGTCGGCGGCGGAGCGGTCGCGCTGATCGCCTGGGTGGAGTTCAACAGCACCGCCGGGTTCGCCTTCGAACCCGGGTACGTGATGGTCGCCTCACTGTTCGGCGCGATCGTCGGCTCGGTGTCGTTCTGGGGGTCCCTGGTGGCCTTCGGCAAGCTGCAGGAACTCCTCCCCGGCCGCCCGATCAGCCTGGGCAAGCCCCAGCAACTGGTCAATGCGCTGATACTGCTGGCCGCACTGGCCTGCGCAGTCGCGATCGGCTTCGGCAGCGACGCCCAGTTGCTGATCATCGGGACGCTGGTGTTCGCCGCGGCGCTGGGGCTGCTGGTCGTGCTGCCGATCGGCGGTGCCGACATGCCGGTAGTGATCTCGCTGCTCAACGCACTGACCGGGCTCTCCGCGGCGGCGGCCGGGCTGGCGCTGAACAACACCGCGATGATCGTCGCCGGCATGATCGTCGGCGCGTCGGGTTCGATCCTGACCAACCTGATGGCCAAGGCGATGAACCGGTCCATCCCGGCGATCGTGGCCGGCGGGTTCGGCGGGGGTGGCATCGCGGCCGGAACTCACGAGCTCGGGGACAAGAGCCACCGGGAGACCAATGCGGCCGACGCGGCAGTCCAGATGGCCTACGCCAACCAGGTCGTGGTGGTACCCGGGTACGGGATGGCAGTGGCGCA
The DNA here is from genome assembly GCA_964250265.1 of uncultured Pseudonocardiaceae bacterium. Classification (GTDB taxonomy): domain Bacteria; phylum Actinomycetota; class Actinomycetes; order Mycobacteriales; family Pseudonocardiaceae. Next base: position 2,339 of record CAXUFG010000258.1, read on the forward strand.
GGCCCAGCACGCCGTCAAGGACATGGCCAGGTTGCTGGAGAACAAGGGCGTCGAAGTCAAATACGCCATCCACCCGGTAGCCGGCCGGATGCCCGGGCACATGAATGTGCTGCTTGCCGAGGCCGACGTGCCCTACGAGCAGCTCAAGGAAATGGACGAGATCAACGGCGAGTTCAACCGCACCGACGTCGCTCTGGTGATCGGCGCCAACGACGTCACCAATCCAGCCGCCCGAAACGACCCGAGCTCGCCCATCCACGGTATGCCGATCCTCAACGTCGATGAGAGCAAATCAGTCATCGTGCTCAAACGGTCGATGGCGTCTGGATTCGCCGGAATCGACAACGAGTTGTACTACTCCCCCGGCACCGCGATGCTCTTCGGCGACGCCAAATCCTCCGTCGAATCCGTCATCGAAGAGCTTAAGGCGCTCTAACCGCACGCCAGCGCGATCTGGTGGCACTGCCCTTACCTCCTGAGCCAGTGTGTCACCACCATGTCCCCTGTCGCGTCAAGTCCAGTACTTCGGGCGGGTCACCGTGGTCACTGTCAGCAGAAATCAGCAGAGCGGTGTCGAACACCCTGCACGCCGTCTTCGACCAGTTGCACCGCGATGCTGACGTCGGTCTCCTTTTCCTCGTAGGACACCCACCGACCGCCACACGATCAGCGCTCGTGGGTCTTCTCCTGGAATCACCCTTGGATCACCTGACCGCTGTCCAGAAACCCGTGACGTCGCAGCGCATATCCCGACTGGTCTACATAGCGGGGCGGCGGGGTACCGGACTCCCCCGATATGTCGCCATGTCGGGATAGGCGAGGTTCGGCGGGGTTGTCGCCGCTGACCCGGCGCGGGCATGCTGTCACGTGCACATGAGGTCACGTCTCACCGGCGCGGGGTGGCCACCGTCGAACGGTGAGGAGCGACCGGTGGAGTGCACGAGATCGCGACCCGGCGCGCCGCGCGCCAGCTCAGCCCTGATCCGACGAGCCCAGATCTGTCGATCAAAACCCTTGGCCCGGCCCGGACACCGGCTGCCCTGCTGGACACCCGGCAGACGACGGAACACTACGTCACCTGCGGCGGACTGTGCCCCGCGCCGCAGTGCACGCCGCGATGTCCGGTCGCACCGAGATGGTCGTCGGCCGCTGGCGCCGGCGGTTCGTGCACCTCCCGACGGCGCTGACGGTCAGCAAACGCAACCAGGTCGACCCGCACGGCGACCTGTGGCTGTCCGTCCTCGAAGCGACCGGCCAGCCTCGTGAGTGGCAAACAGTGTTATAGCACCGAACGCCACTCACGAGTAACGGTTCCGGTACTATCCGTAGACAATTGCGTCGATGCTCCGGTATAACAGCAGCCCGTGGCGGTGGCCTGGGTGCCTGGAGGGAGTCCACAGTGGGGAATGGCCCAATGGGGAGCAGCACAGTGGAAGACAGTGCGGTGGAGGGCGGCTTGGGCGCTACCGTCCGTAGCCTGAACGTCTTCGACGGTCTGGCCCTGCTCATCGCCCTCGGGCTCGTTGGCGTGGGTTTCCTCGTCGGGACCATCGGCGGCGGTCCAACCGGTTCGGCTTCCACGGTTGACTTCACGGTCGTCCCGGAAGATCAGGTTCGCCCGCTGGCTCCCGGGGCGACCGCAACACTCCCGGTCTACATCAACAACCCGAACGACTACGGCGTGCGGGTGGACTCGCTCAGCACAGGCTCGTCGAAGGCCACCCCCAGCGGCTGCCCGGCTGGCACTATCACCAGCACCGGGCTCGAAGGTCCGGTCGGCTTCATCAGGCCGGGCGGTGTCCGGACCTACGAGGTGTCTGTGACGATGGCGGCCACCACGGACAGTAAGTGCAAGGGTCAGTCGTTCACCCTGCCGCTGAACGTCAAGTTCGCCTCCGCCGCTGCCGACCGGTAACCGGGCGGGGGCGCCCGCGCCGTCGGTCAGGAAGCGCTGGGCAGCCAGTTGCCATGGAAGCCGAAGGGGACGCGCACCGGAAGTTGGATCGCAGCGATCGTCTCGAGGCTCCCGGCGTCGAGGAGGACAAGGCCGCTGCGGTCGGTGGCGGCGTCGTGGACGAAGCCCATCAGCACCCCGTCATCTTCGGGTGAATGCGGTGCGTTCGGCACGAAGACGACCTCGCCGATGCTCCGGTGATCGCCCAGTTGCCGGACGGTGGTCAGACCGCGGCGCAGATCGTGCTTGAGCACCGAAGTGCCGGCATTGCCCCCGCTAACGGCGGTCTGCATCGCGTACCCATAACGGTGTGACCGGCCGATGAGCCGGTCGTCGATGCGGGGGAATTCCTGCGGGTGGTCGTCGAGCCGGGTCTCCCGGACCTTGCCGTCGGCCAGGTCGACAATCCAACGGTCCAAAGTGGTTGGACCCTCGTTGGGCCCGTGGCGATCAGCCACGAACATCTTCGGGTGCCGCACGATGTCCAGCACAATCGTGTCGCCGTCGTCATAGGCATTGAGGGGATGGAAGACATAGCAGGGCTCGACATCGAACCAGCGAACATCGTCAGGGCCACCGGCGCGCGGCATGACGCCCACGCGAGCTGGATAGTTGGGGTCCCACCGGTAGGGCAGGTTCGTGTTCCCGCGCATTCCTCGCCCGGCCATGGCGATGATCGGATCGGGTACCCGGACCCGGCCGATGAGCGCAGAAAGCACCAACCTGGCCGGCGCTCGCAGAGCACGCGGCACGGAGACCGCGACAGCCTGACGGGGATCCAAGGTGACCGGGAGATCGTAGAAGACGACGTGCTTCTCCGTCAGAGAGAAATCGTGCATCATCGGGCTACCGGCGACCTCGATATCCGCCGTACGGCGAGCCCGCCCGTCGACCCCGATGACTGAATACTGCACGCGATTACCGCGGCCGAACGAATAGGAGACTGCGTGCAGCTCCCCGGTATCCGGATCGCGCTTGGGGTGCGCGGTGTAGCCGCCACGCAGGGTGCCGTCGAAATCGCACGGGCCGACGGTGTCCAGCGCGTCGGTGAGCTCGTAGCTGGCGATCCCGCCTTCTATCAATGCCAGCGTGCGGCCGGCGTGGCTGAGCACGTTGGTGTTGGCACCTAAGAATTCCAGGCCAGCTCGGACAGGCGCACGGCGTGGTACGGCCTCGCCGAGCGCGTGCGCCATGGCGGGCGTGCGGATCCAGCGGTTCCGGTACCACTCCGCCTTGCCGTCTCGCAGGCGGATCCCATGGACCATGCCGTCGCCGGTGAACCAGTGGTAAGTCTCCGGGTCGACCTCGGCGATCGGGTTCGGTCCGTTGCGCAGGTATCGCCCGTCAAGGTGGGCTGGGATGGTGCCGGTAACGACCAACTCGGTGATCGTGCACTCGCGCTGCACCGGTGCGTAGTTGCCCTCCAGATAGCCGTTACCCACGGTGTGAGCCTCCCAGCGCTGGCAGTCCAGTTTTGTAACATCGTTATATTAACAGCTCTGCAGGGTTGGTGCTGGGCCAGCACACCGAACATCGCGCGGCACCCGGCTACCTCTCCGAAAATTTGTCCTTTTAGTCCCAATTTGGTTGCGGCCCGTGTTCGACTCTTGACCCCCCGATGAACCGCGACCTACTCTGGGAGTGGAGTCGGGGCCGGCGCTACTGAGAGGGGTTCACGCCTAGCGCGGCAACTTTGTCGCATCCACTTGAAGTCACTGGCGCGGAGCCCTACTTTTCGGCAAATTCACTCTGTCGAGACGTTTCTTTGATGTGCTTGGATTTTTAAGGAAGTCAGCCGGGGGGCATGAGATGGACATCCGCTGGATGCGCTCGAATGTAGTGATGCTGACCCTTCTGATGATTGCCATGATGACTGTTGGTGCGCTGAGCGCCCTGGTCGTCCAACAGCAACACAACCAGAGCGCAATTCATGGGCAGGTCTACCTCGGGCCAGCTTCCGCGGCGGACGCGCCGCCAAAGGAGAGCGCAGCTGCCCCCGCCGTCATAGCGGGCAACCCGGATACCGCGACCGGTCCCAACCCGGTGATCAACCCGAGCGCCCAACAAGCCTCCGCGGCAGACCCTGTTCCCCGGGCAGTCACACCGGATCCCGCCAACGCACCGGCCATACCAGCACCCCAAGGAGTCCCGGTCCCCCCGGCACCACAGGCGGTCGCAGTGCCCGCAGTCCCGGCTCCCCCTCTCAACCCAGCGCCCCAGCTACCCCGCAAGCCGCTCCCGCTGAAGACACCACCGCACCGTCAAACACATCCGCTCGCACCAGCGCATCAACCGGTTCCGGCACATCCCGCGACCCCAGCACCCGCGACCGATCCTGCAGCTCGTCCAGCTGCGCCAGCGATCACTCCAGACCCTAACCAGGCACCCACCAAATCCGAGACACCGGTTAAACCAGGCAAGCCGGCCAACTCCGCAGAAGAGGGCAGCTCTGGGGCGGCGCCCGTCACCAAACCGGCCTGGCCTGGCGCGACCAAAAAGTCGAAAGTCCCAGAAGCTGTGCCGCCGGCATCGACGCCTACAAAACCGCCGGTATCCTCCACCACGAAGATGCGAGCATCCCGCCCCTTCTGGATGCCGGCTGATGTCGACAAGCCGGATTCGGACGCACCGCCCGCACCCACACCAGACAAGACCGGCACTCATACGGAGGCTTCAACGACGTCGCCCAAGTGAGCGAGCTCATCTGGGCGACACCCCCGCGTAACGTCGCCGGCCTAGTGTGTGCGCCGTGAGTCGACGCGCGAAGATCGTTTGTACGATTGGTCCGGTGACCGCGACTCCGGA
>CAXUFG010000259.1:0-7096 GCA_964250265.1 uncultured Pseudonocardiaceae bacterium
GAGTGCTTCTCTACTGGCAGTGCATCGAGCGCTGCTCGCGCGTAGGTCGTTCCACCGTCGCGATCTCCGGCTCGGACGAGCATCAGACCTCGGTGCATCTCCAGATGAGTTCGAAACCGAGGCAGCGATGCCGGCAGGGTTCGGGTCGCCTCATCCTGAGCCTGTAGGGCCAGGTGCTCCTCACCCAGCCGCGCGGCCATCAGCGAGATGAACACGTTGAACCGCCACCACGGCACCGCATAATCGGATTCGGCATCATCGGACCCGGCGGCATCGAACACCCTGCGCCCCTCGTCCAGCAGCTCGATCGCGGCACGGGAGTCCCCACGGATGGCAGCGACGTGAGCCTTGCCCATGACCGCATTGAGCCGCCCGAGTGACGATCGGGTATCCAGGGCAATAGCCTGGTCGGCGAACATGTCGGCGGCGTCGAGACACGCGCCTTCATAGCCCAGCGCGATGGCCGCCCGACCACGAACCCAAATCCGGGTGTCCTCATCCCCGGATCGATCGGCGAACGTGGCTGCGTACCGATACCATGTGAGCGCGCTGGCGCCGTCGCTACCGGGAAACGTCTTCCCGTACAGGGTCGCAAGTTTGGCGCCGACAGCCCAAAGGGATGGGATGTCGAGTTGCTGCTGAAGGACAACAAGATCTGCGGCGAGGCGTTTCTGGATCTCAGCGGCACCCGAGGTCATGTAATCGCGACCATAGGTGACCACTGCTTGGCTCCAGTCATCCGGGCTGGGATAGGCACCATGGAGGGCGGCGGCGAAGCCGTGCTCGATCAGATCGGAGGCAACCAGGGGCGCGATGCTGGCGCCGACGACGTTGGTGAGAAAGTGACGACGATCCACGCCAGCCTGCTCCAGAGTCTCGACGGGAACTTGCAGCGCGGTGGCGAGGTGCCGCAGCCACCACGGGCCGGGGACGCGCTTGCCGGTCTCCCAGCGGGAGATGTTCTCGCGAGTCACGGTCGCGTGGTTGGCGACCTTGCATACCGCTGTGGCGAGCCGGGACTGCGACCAACCTAGCGATTCGCGTAGCTCCCGGATGACAGCGCCGAGCATGGCTGCCTGGCCGCATGACCCGTTCCCATGGCCGACAGGCATTGGGTGCTTACCTCCTGACGTGCTGGCAGCTCACACTACGGGAGCGTTCCCGGGCGGTCGTCAGACTGTTGACCTTGAACCTCTAGGACGCGGGGAGGTAACGGCGAGCTATCTCGCTGGGTCGGCAACCTGACGGCTCGCCTCGCGCCGAGTCGACATGGCATATAACGCTCCCATGCTGGGTAACTCCTGGCTGTGCTGGTTTCTGCACCTGCTCGCTGGGCTGGGGGGCTCGACCGAGGACCACCGGACCCCTGCCGGAGCACATCTGGTGGAACCTGATTGGCGGTGGCGGCTACCGCCGCAGCAAGGTGACAGAGCTCACGGGGAGGGTGGATGAGGCACGAGTTCCGGGTATGGGCCCCCGCGGCTGAGCGAGTGGAGCTGGTGCTCGGCGACGGGCGCGTACCCATGCGACCCGGCGAGGACGGCTGGTGGCAGGTGTCCGTCGAAGGCGCCGGCGTCGGCAGCCGCTACGCGTTCTCCCTCGACGGCGGCCCGCCCAGGCCCGATCCTCGCTCGGCCTTCCAGCCGGACGGTGTCCACGGCCCCTCTGAGGTGGTCGATCACAGCGCCTACCAGTGGCACGACGCCAGCTGGCGAGGCATGCCCCTGCCCGGCGCCGTGCTCTACGAGCTCCATGTGGGTACCTTCACCCCGCACGGAACCTTCGATGCGGCCGTCGAGCGGCTGGACCACCTGGTCGAACTTGGCATCGACGCCGTCGAGTTGTTGCCGGTAGCCGAGTTCTCCGGCCGGCGCGGCTGGGGCTACGACGGCGTGGATCTCTACGCGCCCCACCACGCCTACGGCGGCCCCGCGGGGCTCAAGCGCCTCGTCGATGCCTGCCACCGGGCGGGGATTGGGGTGATCATGGACGTGGTGTACAACCATCTCGGCCCCGCCGGGAACTACCTGTCGCAATTCGGCGGCTACTTCTCCGAGCGGCACCTGACGAACTGGGGCGACGCGGTAAACCTCGATGGGCCCGGCAGCGATGAAGTGCGCCGGTTCGTCATAGACAACGCCCTGATGTGGCTGCGCGACTACCACTGCGACGGGCTGCGCCTCGACGCCGTCCACGCCCTGGTCGACGACTCCGCCGTAAATATCCTCGAACAGCTCGCCGTCGAGGTCGCCGCCCTCGGCGCCCACTTGCGTAGGCCGCTGTTCCTCATTGCCGAAAGCGACCTGAACGACCCGAGGTTCGTCCGCAGCCGGGACGCCGGCGGCTACGGTCTCGACGCGGCGTGGGCGGACGAATGGCACCACGCCCTGCACACCACGCTGACCGGCGAGCGCAGCGGTTACTACGAGGATTTCGGACCGCTGAACCTGCTGGCCAAGGCGCTGCGTCAGGCGTGGGTCTACGACGGGATCTGGTCGCCGCACCGCCGCCGCGTCCATGGCCGAGCGCCCACCGGGCTCTCCGGTCACCAGTTCGTGGTGTGCACCCAGAACCACGACCAGGTTGGCAACCGCGCCGTCGGGGACCGGCTCGGCGCGCTGACGAGCCCGGATCGCCTGCGGGTCGCCGCCGCGCTGCTACTGACCTCGCCCTTCGTGCCCCTGCTCTTTCAGGGTGAGGAATGGGGAGCAACGAGCCCGTTCCAGTATTTCACCGACCATGAGGACCCGGAGTTGGGCCGGGCGGTCAGCGAGGGCCGCCGCCACGAGTTCGCCGCCTTCGGCTGGGACCCCGTCCAGGTGCCCGATCCGCAGGACCCGGCCACCTTTGCGCGTTCCCAACTCGACTGGGCCGAACCCGCAAAAGCGCCGCATGCCTCGCTGCTGGACTGGTACCGCCATCTCATTGCGCTGCGCAAACAGATCCCGGCCCTCACCGACGGGCGCATGGACCGGGTCCACGTCCACTGCAACGACCGAGGCGGGCTCGTGGTGCAGCGGGGTCCGGTGCGGGTGGTGTGCAACCTGGGCAGTGCCAGTTGGACCTTTCCGGTTGACTCCCCGGTGAACATGCTGGCCGCCTCCGACCCAGGTATCGGTCACGACGAGGGAAAACTGATGTTGCCTCCGGACACCGTGGCCATCGTCGCGGCCCCGGCTCATCGCGCGTAGAGCCCTACTCGAGACCGGCCTGCGGCGTGATCGTCCCTGAGTACGCCGACGGGTCGCTCCGACGACGTCGGCGCGTCGTAACCACGCTGGCCACGGTCGTCACCAGTAGCACGCTGATGATCACTCCGAGTGAGACCTCGGTGCCTACCGTCGGCACCGCCTCTAGCGGCTGCCCGTGATTGAGAAAAGGCAGCGCGTTGTCGTGCAGCGCGTCGAGCAACAGTTTCACACCGATGAACCCCAGGATCACCCCCAGCCCGATGGAGAGGTAGATAAGCCTGACGAGCAGCCCGCCGATGAGGAAGTACAGCTGCCGCAAGCCCATCAGGGCAAAGGCATTGGCGGTGAAGACGAGGAAGGCTTCCTGGGTGAGCCCGAAGATCGCTGGAATGGAGTCTAGGGCGAAGACCAGGTCAACGGAACCGATCGCGATCATCACGACGAGCATCGGCGTGAACCACCGCCGGCCGTCCCGGGTAACGGTGAGCCGCGATCCATCGTATTCGTCGGTCACCGGGATCAGCTTCCGCAGCGTCCGCAGCACGATGTTCTCCTGAAACTGTGCCTCGTGCTTGCGTTCCCGGATCTGCCGGTAACCAAGGTAGATCAGCAGTGCACCGAAGAGGTAAAAGATCCAGCTGAAGCTAGAGATCAGGACCGCGCCTGCCGCAATAAACAGTCCGCGCATGATCAGGGCAAGCACGATACCGATCAGCAGCACCCGGTGTTGCTGGATGGGCGGAACCTTGAAAGCCGTCATGATGATCACGAAGATGAACAGGTTGTCCACCGATAACGAGTACTCGGTGAGATAGCCAGCGAAGTACGAGACCGCGAAATCACTCCCCGCGAACAGCCAGATACCCAGCCCGAACGCGGCCGCGCAGGCGAGGTAGAACACCACCCACCGGGCCGCCTCGGCCATGCGCACCACGTGCGGCTTGCGGTCGACGATGACCAGATCAAGGGCGAACAACACCCCAAGACCACCCACCGTGGCGAGCCAGACCCAAGCGGGCACATCCATAAACAACCTCCGGCAGACGGCATGCGTCGAGCACCGGAGGTCTCTTCCACCGGCGTAACCGGTCGACGGCACCGGGCGCCCGCGATGACAGGCAGACCGTGTTGACGATGCCGCCGCGAAGGAATACTCCCCTCCACGTATGGGCCAGTCTCCCTTATCCCCCCCGGCAGCACCACCCCGGGTAGCCGCGATCACTTTTTGGTGACGCGCTGAGAATCCGCTGAGACCGCTGCGGCACCAGGGCGCGGTGACCTAACGTCGGTAGCGTGCCCCGAACGGCCCGACTGGTCCGGCTGGTCCGGCCGCGCTGGCGACTGCTGGTCGTCGCTGCGCTTGTCGCGAGCGCCGCCGTAGCGCTGGCCGTCACGACGACTCCTGATCCCCCGCGGGTGGCCATCGAGAACGTCATGATCGATGTACCGGGTGGGCCGGGCGTCGCCGGTCAGGTGCATCTGGACGCCACGATCTACCAACCGGCGAGCGTTCCGGCGCCGGCCGTACTCATGGCGCACGGTTTCGGTGGCAGCAAAGATTCGGTCAGTACCGAGGCGGCCGCGCTGGCCCGCCGGGGGTTCGTCGTGCTCGCTTGGACCGCCCGGGGATTCGGCGCGAGCACCGGGCAGATCGGCCTGGACTCCCCCGACTACGAAGTGGCCGACGCCCGGGCGTTGGTGGACTGGCTGGCCAAGCGACCCGATGTGGTGCGCGATGGACCCGGCGATCCCCGGGTCGGTGTCACCGGCGCATCTTACGGTGGCGCACTGGCGTTGCTACTGGCCGGGACCGACCGGCGGGTGGATGCGCTCGTGCCGGAAATCACCTGGAACGACCTGGCCCAGGCGCTGTTCCCGAACGCCGCCACCCGGGTGCCCGTCTCCGCGGGGACCCCGGCCGCCGGAGCCTTCGCCCAGGATGGGGTGTTCAAGCGGGATTGGGCAGGTTACTTCTTCGGCGCGGTTCCCGGTTCGGGCGCTGAAACACGCAGTTTGTGCGGACGGTTCCGCCCAGCGCTCTGCTCGGCCTACGTCCAGGCCGCCGCCACCGGCAGCCCCACCCCGGAAATCGTGGCGTTGCTGCACCGCTCCTCACCCGCCACGGTGACCGGCGCCATCACCGCGCCGACCCTGCTCATCCAGGGCGAGCACGACACGCTGTTCGGGCTGGATCAGGCCGACGCCACCGCCCGGCAGCTCGCCTCGGCCGGGGCCCCACTGAAGGTGATCTGGTATGTGGGCGGGCACGACGGCGGCGCGCCCAGCGCAGCGCTGCAGGAGCAGGTCGGTGACTGGTTCGACTACCACCTGCGCCGGCTCGGTGAGGATCCCGGCACCGGATTGGACTACCAGGTGCAGGCACTGTTCGGCACCCGACGTGGTATCCCGCCGCGAACCGTGCACGCTCCGGCCTATCCCGGGCTGGGCAACGACCCGGTGCAGCTCCGGCAGCTGACGCTGCACGGTGGGTCACACACGGTGATCCGCCCACCCGGCGGCAGCCCGGCCGCGCTGAGCAGCCTGCCAGGCCTGGGCGCCGCCCTGCCCGAAGGCGCCGCCAACCTCGACGGCGTGGCGATGGACGTGCCTGGTCAGGCCGCGACGTTCGTCAGCGATCCGCTGATCGATCCGCTGGAGATCGCCGGAGCGCCGCGGATCCGGTTGCGGGTAGCCGCCACGGCGCCAACCGAGCCAGCAATAGGCCCAATGCCCCCGTCCGACGCGGTGCTGTTCGTCAAGCTCTATGACCTCGGGCCGGACGGGCGCCGGATTCTCCCCGGCGGTGTGGTGGCCCCCGTGCGAATCGGCCCGCTGCCGGCAGCCGGTGCGCCGGTGGAGTTCACCGTGACGCTCGCCGGCGTGGTGCGACCGGTACAAGCTGGACACCGGCTGGAGCTCGCCGTGGCCACTACCGACCGTGGCTATGCGTTGCCCCCGCAACCCGCCGGATACACAGTGTCACTGGCCGATGCATCGTTGGCGGTGCCTCTCGTGCCCGGCGAGCAGGTGGGCGGGCCGCTTCCGGTCGTCCAGCTCATTGGGCTGGGTGGGCTGGTCACGCTGGTGAGCGCACTCGGGATGCTCACGGCGCTTCGCCGCCGGCGCGCTGAGGACGCCGATCCTGCGCTGGCCGAGGTGCCACTGGTGGTGTCCGGCCTGACCAAGCGGTATCCGGGCGACCTCACCGCCGTCGACAGCCTGTCCTTCCGCGTGGAGCACGGGCAGGTGTTGGGCCTGCTGGGACCCAACGGTGCGGGCAAGACGACGGTGCTGCGGATGCTGATGGGACTCATCCAGCCGACCGGCGGGGAGCTGCGAGCCTTCGGGCACCGGGTCGGCCCGGGTTCGGCGGTGCTGTCGCGGATCGGGTCGTTCGTGGAGGGACCAGGATTCCTTCCGCACCTGACTGGGGCGCAGAACCTGCGGCTGTACTGGGCGGCTACCGGTCGTCCCGCCGCGGATGCCGGTGTAGCGGAGGTGTTGGAAATCGCCGGATTGGGCCATGCGGTGCACCGGCGGGTGTCGACCTACAGCCAAGGGATGCGGCAACGCCTGGCGATCGCCCAGGCCATGCTCGGCAGGCCGGATCTACTCGTGCTTGACGAACCGACCAACGGTCTGGACCCGCCGCAGATTCACGCCATGCGCGAGGTGTTGCGCGCCTACGCTCTGCGCGGCGCGACGGTGCTGGTCTCCAGCCATCTGCTCGCCGAGGTGGAGCAGACCTGCAGCCATGTGGTGGTGATGCATCGGGGCCGGTTGGTCGCTGCCGGTACCGTCGCGGAGATCGTTGCCGGGACCGGCACGGTGAGCTTCACCGTGGACGACCCAGCGCAGGCCGCTGCCGTGTTGCGCGATCTGGCCGGGGTTGACGTGATGGGGAT
>CAXUFG010000260.1:0-6941 GCA_964250265.1 uncultured Pseudonocardiaceae bacterium
CCCCCGCCCTCGGAAGCGACCGAGCACCCCAGACAGGCCCAGAGCACGATGGCGAGCAGCCCGCCGAACAGCGTTGTCCGCATCCCCCCAGAATGGCTCGCAGCCGACACCTCCTCGACCCCCGTGGATGTCTCCACGCTAACCCCCCAGACAGATATATTCACAGAGCGTGGCAGCCGCCACCCCGATAGTTATCGTTTAAGGTTGCTTACCATACGGAGTGCGTAGGCCAGCCCGAACCAACTCAGGGATTGCTGCAAGGTCTTGACACCGGTGGAGAGCTTCTTAAGGCATCAGGACCGTGTCGATGACGCGGCATCGCAACCCGGCGCAGCTAATGATCTGATACAGCCTGGCAGAAGGTGAGGCGGACTGCGGCACACGGGAATTGCGGCGTCTACTCGTCCTGGCTGATCCGAGCGAGGAGCGAGAATGAGGGTCTCGGAAATCTTTGCAGTGGGTGACTGTGGGCACGGCGGTGGGCGGCGCCACAGAGGTTACTGTGGGGGTTGCCGTGGCTGCGGTGGCTGTTACCACTCCGGTGGCTTCTACGGGGGCGGCTTCAGCTATGTCTACTACAATGGCTTCAACCATGGTGGCTTCCGCAACTACAGTGCTAGCCGTGGTCGAGGGCTCCTAGGAATCCTCGGGTAGCTGGCAACCCCGCTGGTCGTCGGGCGGTCGCCTCGATCCCTGTCAGCGAGAAGGGGCCATGTCATGCGGCGGTGGTTCCAGCGGAAGGCAGCTCGGTTAATGTCAATTCGAGGATGCTGCGTGCCTTTGTGGAGAGCGGCGGCTTCGGCGTCGATGAAGCCGCCGTGCGACTCCCACGTCGATAACACCTGGCGTGCGAGGTGGGTTCTTCACAGCGTCCGGCACGCTGTCTGCGAACGTGAAGTACTCCCACAGTCCGGCGGCTTCCAGTGCCAGGTTTGCGATTACCGAGTGGCATACCAATGACAGGACGCGCCCTTGTTTTGCAGCGAGTTCATTCGCGTCGAACAGCGCAGACAGTCCAGCAGATCCGAGTAGCTGCACACCATCGAGGTCCACAATCACGACCCGCGTCGCGGCCAGTTGCGCGACCAGAGAATTGGCCAGCTCAAGCCCGGCCTGAGCGTCGATCTGACCTACTACTGTGACTACCCGGGCGTCGGATCCGTGCTTGGCCACCTGCAGACCGAAGTCGACAGGAAAGTCGCCGCTTACCGTCATATTGGCACAATACCGTGTGCCTAACAGGGCGCCGCAACCCGACCGGATCAGAGTTGCTGAGCGGTGCTGTTCAGTCGGTGTGCGGTACAGCGCGACCGAAGTGCTGACGCGTCTCACAGCGGCACCACGCGTCGGCACGTCGTTGTGTGTCCGCAACATGACCCGATCGTTGCGGATGCGTATCGTCCCGAGGGACCTTTCCCTCGATGGGATATTGGGGAGGATCGGGGATAACCGGCGACTGGATTTCTTCGGTGCTCTAAGGCTTGCGATTAAGCCCGGCTCTTTGGTCACCGGCGTCTTGCATGATCAGTTCGGTGGCGTGAGCTGCGATCGGGCGCATTTCGGCGATCAGGGCGCGTAGTGTCCGGTCGTGAGCCGACGGGTGGTGGGCTTGCTGGAGGGCTTCGTCCTGATGGAGCTGGCCCGCCAGCTGACCTGGTCGCAGCGGCGGGCCGAGCTGTTCCACACCGCACCGAGGTCGGCACCGTCCTGGAGGACCGGCATGCACTCTCACCGCCGAGACGGCTGGCCAGTCCCTGTCGGCGTGGGTGCGGGAGGCGATCGAAGCTCGGTTGGGTCATGAGGCGAAGATCGCCGCTGGCCTGGAGGCTGTGCGTGAGTTCGAGCGGGACCGCGGTCCGATCCCGCCTGAGGTCGAGGCGCTCGCCCGTCGTGAGTTCGAGGACGCCGGAGTGATCCCTCGACGCAGCGCATGAGCGTTACCTACGACGCCGGGGCGCTGATCGCGGTCGATCGTGACGACCCACTGATGTTCGCTCGGCACCGGCAGGCCGTCTCCCGGGGCCTTGTTCCGGTCGTTCCGGCACCGGTGATCTGGCGAGTGTGGCGCGACGGTTCTCAACAGGCGCGGTTGGCACGTTTCCTCAAGGGCTGCTGGGTCGAACCAGTGGATGACGACCTGGCCCGTGACGCTGGGGTACTCCTTGGCCGGACTGGGACAACCGACGGGGTGGACGCGGCACTGGTGTTGTCCGCCCAGCGGCGGGGTGGTGTCGTGTATACGTCCGATCCAGATGACCTCGGGTTGTTGGCTGGCTGCCTCGATAAGGCGACGTTCGTCATCCATCGCGTGTGACGATCACCCGGGGGATCATGCGCCGCGGGTCATGTCTGTGGTGTGCTCGGCTGTTTGCTCGCGCGCCGGGCGGCGAGCTCGGTGCTCAGCGACGGTGAGGCGTCGAGCAGTTCGCGGGTCTTGGAATGCTCCGGGTGAGCGAGCAGGTCGGCAGCGGCGGCCTGCTCGCAGAGGCGGCCGTGATCCAGCACGACGACCCGGTCGGCGACGCGGGCGACGATCCCAAGGTCGTGGGTGACGAACAGCAGGCCGAGGTCGCGGCGCAACTCGTCGAGCAGATCGAGCACAGTCGCCTGCATGGAGGTGTCCAGCGCCGAGGTGATCTCGTCGCAGAGCAGCAGCTCTGGCCCGGCGGCCAGGGCCCGCGCGATCGCGACCCGCTGGCGCTGTCCCCCGGAGAGCTGGCTCGGGTAGCGGTCAGCGAGCCCGGGGGCGAGGCGGACCCGCTCTAGCAACTCGGCCACGCGTAGGCGCGCCGTAGCCGCATCGAGGCCGTGGAGGACACGCAGCGGCCGGGCAACGCTCTGGCCGGCGCGCCAGCGCGGGTTCAGCGATCCGAGCGGATCCTGCGGGATCAGCTGGATGCGGCGACGCTGGTCGACCGTGCGGCGGCGCACGTCGCGCTGCAGTGCGTCCCCGGCGAGTGCGATCGTTCCCTGCTCGGCCAGGTGCGGCCCGGCGACGCAGCGGGCGACCGTGGTCTTGCCGGAGCCCGACGAGCCGACCAGCGCGGTGCCCTCCCCCGCGCTCACAGTGAGGCTCACGTCCTGCGCCGCGACGACGCTGCCGCCGCGCCCACGATAGGCCGCGAACAAGTCCGTACTGGCTCGGGCCCCTGGACGGAGACCGTTGCCTGGAGATCGGCTGCGGCGGAGGCGTCCTGCTCGAACGCGTGCTGGCCGCCGGTGCCACCAGCGCCGCGGGCCTGGACCACAGCCCCGACATGCTGGCGTTGTCCATGGAGCGCAACCGCGAGGCCGTGGCCACCGAGGCCCTGCACCTCAAACTGGGAGACGCCACCCGCATCCCCTGGCCGGATCGCACGTTCACCGCCGCTCTCGCCGCCAACATGTTCTTCTTCGTAGAAGAACCTGAACTGGTGCTCTCGGAATTGTTTCCGCGTGTTGGCCGGTGGCGGTCGACTGGTGATCGCCACCATGGCCACCCCGCTGCCGGAACTCAGCCGGGGTTATCGCCCCACAGCGAACTGAGTGACTCGGGGTCTGAGCACCGTGCACCACCTGCTGGCACGGCGTCGAGCCTAAGCTTGACGGCATGGAATGCCGCAGCCTTGGACGTACCGGAATGCAGGTCAGCCCGCTGTGTCTGGGGGCGATGATGTTCGGCGCGTGGGGGGAACCTGACCACGACACGTCGATCGCGATCATCCACCGCGCGCTGGACGCCGGGATCAACTTCATCGACACCGCCGACATTTACTCGCAGGGCGAGTCGGAGGTCATCGTCGGCAAGGCGCTCGCCGGTAACCGCCGCGACGACGTCATCCTGGCCACCAAGTTCCACGGTCCGATGGACGTCGGGTTGGGCGAGTCTGGCGGCGACCCGAACAAGCGCGGCAACTCACGCCGCTGGATCGTGCGCGAGGTCGAGAACAGCCTCCGCCGCCTGGGCACCGACTGGATCGACCTCTACCAGGTGCACCGGCCGGACCGGCACACCGACGTCGAGGAGACCCTGATAGCGCTCACCGACCTGCAGCGCCAGGGAAAGATCCGCGCGTTCGGCTGCTCGACGTTCCCAGCGCACGAGGTCGTCGAGGCGCAATGGGTGTCGCAGCGGCGAGGCCTCGGCCGGTTCGTCACCGAGCAGCCGCCGTACTCCCTACTCGTGCGAGGCGTTGAGGCCGACCTGCTGCCCGTCGCACAGCGCTACGGCATGGGCGTGCTGCCCTGGAGCCCGCTGGCCGGCGGGTGGCTGACCGGGCAGTACCGCAAGGGCCAGGACACCCCGACATCGCGGCGCGCCCAGAGGATGCCGGGCCGATACGACCTCTCGGACCCGGAAAACCAGCGCAAGCTCGATGCCGCCGACGCGCTGGCCGTGCTCGCCGACAAGGCCGGTCTCTCGCTGATCCACCTGGCGCTGGCGTTCGTCCTGCAGCACCCGGCGGTGACCGCGCCGATCATCGGTCCGCGCACCATGGAGCACCTGGAATCGCAGCTTGGCGCGGCGGAGGTGGTGCTCTCGACCGATGTGCTGGACCAGATCGACGAGATCATCCCGCCCGGTGTCACACTATCGCGCTCCGACACAGGCTACCTGGCTCCCGCGCTGGAGGACCCGTTCCTGCGCCGCCGCCGCACCACATAAGGCCGCGTTCAGCCGGACCGTGGCGTTGACTCAGTCGGATCGACGACGAGGCGCAACAGGGGCGCGTCAGTCGGGTCAGTGGTGAACGGGCAGAGGGTCACCGAGTCGTTGTCGAAGCGGTCGTGCTACACGATAACCGCGGGACGTGGCTTGCTGGCATAGCCGGACCCCGGCGTCACAATCACCGCACTTTTCCTGGTGGCGCTGGTCGTTCACTGGCTACATTGGGGCGCAAAGCGTGCCGCGAGCTCACCGCGCTGAGTGCGCCGAAAACGACGACAGCGCTGTCCAACTTGATCCCGACAGCACCTGTGTCGAACTCGGCGACAACAGCGCTGTCCACGAACCTGATGCTGCGGCCCTCATGATGGGGGCCCTCCTCCGGTGAGCGGACTCGGCGACCCGGGGAGCACGCCCTGGGGCACGATGATCCACAACGCCTTGGAGCGCGACGGGCGGATCCTGACGCGTCACGTCGTGCCGCAGATCAGCACGCTGCGGCTCACCATCACAGTGCTCTCGCTGGCATACGCGGTCCGAGCGGCTGCCATTCGCGGACAGCAGCTTCGACGCCGTGGCCTGCGACTGGGGCGCGATGAGCTTCACCGACCCGTACCGCTCGGTGCCCGAGGCGGCCCGCGTGCTGCGCCCTGACGGACTGCTGATCTTCAGCGCTCGGGTCAGCGATGCGCTGGCCCGGGCGGGTCTGACGCCGCCCGAGCAGTACCTCGAGCGCTACCCGCACGAGCTGTCCGGCGGCCAGCGCCAGCGCGTCGCGATCGCCGCCAGACTGGTGCTCGACCCCCGGCTGCTGATCGCTGACGAGCCCGTCTCGATGCTCGACGTCTCCACCCGGGCCGCAGTGCTCTCGACGCTTGATGAGCTGCGATGCGGCGGCGAGATGGGCATCCTGCTGATCACCCACGATCTGGTGACGGCCGGCAGTGCGCTGATCGCATCGTCGTCATGTATCGGGGACGGATCGTCGAGCAAGGACCGGCCCGCGAGTCCTGCACCACCCAGCGCACCCTGCCGACCGCCCCGTGCGTCAGATCCTTCGCGGCGAGACACCGATCCGACGAGCGTCGCGGCGAGCTGCCGCTTCCAGCCCCGCTGCCCCAGCGCGCTGCCACCTTGCCGCGAGGTCGACCCCGAGCTCCGTTCACTGGACTCGGCGACAGCTGAGCATCGCGCCGCCTGCATCCGCGCATCCGGGAGTCCTGGCGCCGCGTGGCGTGGCTGACGGCGGCGCATGAGCCACGGCACACCGCGTCCCAGCGACCACCCAACGGGTTATGTGAAATGCTCACTCACTGTCGTGATTTCCGCACGAGGAATTCTGTGATCACTTTGATGTACACCCGGCCTGCTGCTCCAGATCCTCGTTGTGCCGCCACGTTCACGCAGATCACAGGCCCCCTCAATGACATTGGGAACCTGGTTCCGGCCAGTATGCGAGCGCAGTCACGGAACGTCCGATCCAATTACCTAAAGTAGTTGTTGCAAAACGCCACTCGCATGGCTTACCGTCTAGCTGCGGTTGATCACGCACAGTAGGGGGAGCCAGCGGATCGCCTTGAGGGGGTTGCCGGGTGTGTCGGGTTGACAAGCTGCCGGTGTGGGCGTCGGGGGACGGCCCGCCAACACGCATGACGTCGCGGGCGGGCATGTAATCGACAGAGAAGAACCTGACAGACAGCACGTCAAATACCACGCTTACAGGGGATAGTGCACAACTCTTCGAGAGTGTCCAGACGTTTGGACCTGTATGGCTCCTCCACCGAGGGGAAAAGGGAGCAATATGTACGTCTCGAGCATTTTCGCAATGGGTGGCGACTGTCACCATGACAATCACCACAAGCACTACGAGCGCTCGTACCACGACGACTGCCGGCACGACTGCTACGACGACTACCACTACAGCTACTACTACCGCGACTGCTACGACTGCTACAGCGGTGGCGGACTGCTGGGTATTCTGTAGCTTTCGGGTAAGTCGTCACCAAATCGGTTGTCGCGGGGGGGGGGGGGGGGTGGAGCAGGGGCCCCCCCACCCCCCCGGGCGCGGGGGCGGGCGTCCTCGCTCGCGTCGCGCAGCGCCTCGATCTCCTCGTGGCTCAGGCGCCGGTGGCCGCCGACCGCCAGCCGCTCCAGCCGCAGCGGCCCGAGGGCGATGCGGCGGTGTGGCGGCTGTCGGCGATCTCGGTGGCGCTGAGTCTGGTGGCGCTGGTGGCGTCGGAACTGCTGGCGCGGCGGAGCGGGCGGGGCGTGCATGTCCTTTGACGTGGATGTTACC
>CAXUFG010000261.1:0-6883 GCA_964250265.1 uncultured Pseudonocardiaceae bacterium
CCAGCACGCCGTCGAGGTCAAGGCATGGGTCCGCGACCAGTTCGAGGAGATGGCCACCGCAGCCGGCAGCGCCGACCCGGCTGCGCTCGCCGATCAGCTCGCCCTCCTCATGGAGGGCGTCTACGCCTCGGTGCAAGCCCTGGGCGTCGACGGTCCAGCCCGACGAGCGCACGCCCTTGCCGCCCGACTGCTCGACGGGCCATGACCCGTACACTGCCGTGACGACGACGCCGAGCGGATCACCGCCCGGCCAGGACCTTTCCGGGACAGGGCCACCGAAAACCTCGACCGCTTTGCACCGCGGAGGTGCTCGTCGTGAACTCGACGCGGCCGACAATTTCTGGGCCTGGGACGTCGGTATCGCCGAGTTCACGACACCCGACGGACTTCCGGCGCCGACCACTCAGGCGGTGATGCCGCCGTCCACGGCGAGTTCGCACCAGTGATGTTCCGGCCTGCCTCACCGGCCAGATGAGCGACGGTCGCTGCGACGTCGGAGGGGGTTCCGTAACGCAGCGACGAACGGCGCGCGGACATTGACGTTCAGAGTGTGGTCGAGGTCCTCACGACGCACATCCTCCAGCGGTCCCGGCACGAACACCCCCGCGTTGTTGACCAAGACGTCCAGCCGCCCCAGTTCGGCGACTGTCTGATCCACCGCGTCCGTGACTGCGCTCGGATCAGCGCTGTCGGCCTGCACAGCCAGCGCCCGACGTCCCAGGGATATGATCTGGTCGATCACCGTGGCCGCCCGGTCGGCTCCGTGCTGATAGGTCAGGGCCACGTCGGCGCCGTCCTGGGCTTGGTGCAACTCCACGTCCGGGGCGAAGAACGCCGCCAGCGACTCGAAGCTGGCCTCACCGGGTCCGCCAGCGGCCAGGTACCGCGCTTCGGCCTCGTACATCACTTCGAGCACCTTCATGGCGGGCGTGCTCGCGGTGGCCCTGTTTTCTTCCAGTTTGGTCATGTCCGGGTTCCTTGCCGCGCAGAGGCGGTCGGAAGAGTGGATGTGGTGCCGTCGTGCGGCGAGGGCCATGTCACAGCGTCGGGCCACAGCGTGGTGGCCACCGTGGACCACAGCGCCGGGTCGGCGGTGATGGTGACGGTGCGGCGGGCGGAGCGCCGCCCCCACAGCGTCAACAGTCGGTTGACCGCATCGGTAGTGATCAGCACCTCGCCGGTGGCCGGCCCGTCGGCGCACAGCTCGAACCGGGTGGGTCCGTGGGGGTCGGCGATCAGCACCACATCAGGTTGATCCGGGCTGCGCAACACCACCCGTGCGTCGACCAACTTGCCGCGTTCGGCGCGAGCACCGGGGGATTCGAACAGCATCGGCAGGGTGTTGAGCACATCGACGGCGTGGCGGGTCAACTCCGGTTGCGCGAGCAGCCCATCACCGGTGTCGTCGTCGCCGACGATGTCCCAGCGATGCAGCGCAGCCTCGCTGCGAGCATGGGTTCGCAGCTGGCCGGCGGTAAACGGGCGCCCGGTGAACTCGACACTGGCATCCGGGCCCCGAGCGGCCAATGCGTCGGTGGCGGCGATCTTGCGTCGAGAAGCCTCGACCATCACCTCGCGCAGCTCGGCATCGGGCAGCGCGGCGAACGGGGCCTCCCGCTCGTCGAAGGATCGAGTCGCCCGCGGCGGGCGCCCGGCAAGCATGTCTTCGATCAGCTCAGCGGTCTCCTGCGCCCCGGCAGCCAGATGCGCAACCACGTCGTGCGCGGTCCACTGTCCGCACGCCGTCGCCGCGTCGGGTTTCACCCCGGCGAGCGAGGTCATCAACGCCCGGCTCTCGGCTGGACCGACAGATTCAGACATGAGGCTCCTTCACGTTGGGTTCCTTCGACACGTTCCCGTAGACAGAACCCCGAGACAGGCGTCGCGTTGCACAACGTGGCTCATGGTGGTGCCGCGCGAGATCCGGCCGCACCAGTAAGGGGGATCGAACCCCTTCCTTGCGGACGGTCAGAGGCTCTCGGTGTCGTATCGGCCGCGCAGGTCCTGCAGCAGGTCGACGGTGATCTCGGTACCGGACTCGACGGCGGCGTGGACGTCCCGAAAGTACTGCTCGTAACCGGGCGGGGTGTACATGCACAAAGCGCTGACTTGGACATGGTCGTTGGCGTTGCGGAAGCCGTGCACCGATCCTCGTGGTGCGCTCACCAGGTCCCCGCGCTCCAGGACGACTTCACCGCCCTCTGTGGCCACGGTCAACTCGCCGTCCAGGACGTAGAAGTACTCGTCGTGGCGCCAGTGGACGTGGGGTCGCGCCCCGAGGGTGGCCGACGGAACGATGAACTGCTCGATGCCAAATCGCCCGCCGGTCTGCTCACCCGTGAGTTTGAACAGGTGCTCGACGCCGGCGGCGGGCACCAGCTCGCCGTGCGCCGCTCGGACGACGACAGCAGGGACACGTTCACGGAACCCGGTCACCTAACGATCGTCGCATCCCGCTCTGGCCGGCTCGTGAGTGGCATTCAGTGCCATAACACTGTTTGCCACTCACAAGGGAATGTTCCCATGCTTTTTTGGGGGCAGGGTCTGGCGTTTGTTTTTGAGCATGCGGAGGGCCCGGGCGATGTGGGCGCGGGTGTGGGAGGGCAGGATCACTGCGTCGACGTAGCCACGGTCGGCGGCGACGTAGGGGTTGAGCAGGGCGTCTTCGTAGTCCTGTTGCCGCCGGGCTCGCAGCGCGTCCACCTCGCTGGCCGCAGCGTTGGCAAGTTCCTTGCGGTGCAGGATGTTCGCCGCACCGGAGGCGCCCATCACCGCGATCTGGGCTGACGGCCAGGCCAGGTTGATGTCCGCGCCCAGGTGCTTGGAGCCCATCACGTCGTAGGCGCCGCCGTAGGCCTTGCGGGTGATCACCGTCACCGTGGGCACGGTCGCCTCGGCGTAGGCATAGATCAGTTTGGCGCCGCGCCGGATGATGCCGTTCCATTCCTGGCCGGTGCCGGGCAGGAAGCCAGGCACGTCGACGAAGGTGAGCACCGGGATGTTGAACGCGTCGCAGGTCCGCACGAACCGGGCGGCCTTCTCGCTGGCGTCGATGTCCAGGCAGCCCGCCAGCTGGGTGGGCTGGTTGGCCACGATCCCCACGCTGCGGCCCTCGATGCGGCCGAACCCGACGACGATGTTCGGTGCGAACAGCTCGTGCACCTCCAAGAACTCATCGTCGTCGACCACGCGGGTGATCACTTCGTGGATGTCGTAAGGCGCCTTCGCCGAGTCCGGGATGAGCGTGTCCAGCTCCCGGTCGGAATCGGTGACGGTGTCGGCCACCGGCACGTGGCTGATGTCCACAGCGTCGAACACCGGCGGCTCGGCGAGGTTGTTCGAGGGCAGGAAGGACAGCAGTTCCTGGACGTAGGACAGCGCGTCCTCCTCGTCGGTGCCCAGGTAGTGGGCGTTGCCCGATCTGGTGTTGTGCGTCCGTCCGCCGCCGAGCTCCTCGATACCGACCTCCTCACCGGTCACCGTCTTGATCACGTCCGGGCCGGTGATGAACATGGCGGAGCTCTGGTCGACCATCACGGTGAAGTCGGTCAGCGCGGGGGAGTAGACGTGCCCGCCCGCGCACGAGCCCATGATCAGCGAGATCTGCGGGATCACCCCGGAGGCGTGCGTGTTGCGCAGGAAGATCTCGCCGTAGAGCGCCAGCGAGACGACGCCTTCCTGGATCCGGGCCCCGCCGCCCTCGTTGATCCCGATGATCGGGCAGCCGGTTCGCATCGCCAGGTCCATCACCTTGACGATCTTCTCGCCATACACCTCGCCGAGGCTGCCGCCGAAGACCGACGCGTCCTGGCTGAACACGCACACCGGGCGGCCATCGATGGTGCCGTAGCCGGTGACCACGCCGTCGCCATGGGGCCGGTTGGCCTGCTGGCCGAAGGCGCTGGCCCGGTGCCGGGCCAGCTCGTCGAGCTCGGTGAACGATCCCGCATCCAGCAGCTGATCGATCCGCTCCCGGGCGGTCTGGCGGCCCTTGGCGTGCTGGCGCGCCGCCGCGTGGGCGGAGCCGCCCTCCACCGCGTCCGCGTGGCGGCTCAGCAGATCGGCCAGCTTGCCTGCGGTGGTGTGGACCTCCGGCTCCATGGCTGCTGACCCTAAAGGTAGCGTCTGGAGATCATGTGGTCCGATCTTGGCCGGCCGCCGCTGCGGGCGGATTTGCTGCGGCGGGCGTTGCTGGCGCCGGTGGGGCCCTATGCCGCGCTGGACGTCGTGGAGTCGGTGCCCTCGACAAATACCGCGCTGGCCGCCGCGGCCCGGGACGGTGCGCCCGATCGCACCGTGCTGGTCGCCGAGCACCAGAGCGCTGGGCGTGGCCGGGCGGCACGCAGCTGGGTCGCCCCGGCCAGAGCGGGGTTGATGCTGTCGGTGCTGCTGCGCCCCACCGAGGTGCCGCAGGCTCGCTGGAGTTGGCTCCCGCTGCTGGCGGGAGTGGCGCTGTGCCGGACCGTCAGTACCCTGGGTGAGCTGCCCACGGTGCTGAAATGGCCCAACGACCTGCTGCTGGGCGCACACCGGCGCAAGGCGGCCGGGATCCTGGCCGAGGTGGTCCCGGCGGGTCCAGCGGTGGTGGTGGGCATCGGGCTCAACGTGACGCTCCGCCCGCACGAGCTGCCGATGCCCGAGGCCACCTCATTGGCCATCGAGCAGGCCGCGTGCACCGACCGCGACCCGCTACTGCGGGCTCTGCTGCGCACCCTGGACATCGAGCTTCGGCAGTGGTGCGAGCACGAGGGTGACCCCGTCACCTCCGGCCTGCGGGAGGCCTACCAGCAACGCTGCGCGACCCTGGGCGAGCAGGTTCGGGTGGAGCTGGTGGACCGGCCCGCGCTGATCGGCACCGCCGAAGAGATCGACGCCGAGGGCCGGCTGGTGGTGCTGTCAGACGGGCAGCGGAGGATGCTGTCGGTCGGCGATGTGACGCACGTTCGGGCATCGCCCGTGTAGCTGTCTTTCGTGGCCTCGGGTCAGTGCGCGGTCTCGGTGGCTTTCGACTCTTCAACGGACTGCCTGCCCCGACCAGGGTTGATCACAGTTTATGTGCCAAATGTGACATGTCGTGTCGTTCTTGGCACACAAACCGTGATCACCCCTCCTGGCGGAGAGTTGTCCACAGCAGGGGGTGCCATCCACAAGTTGTGGTCACCTGACGTGCTGGGCATCGCCCATTTCATGATGCTCGTGCTTGTGACGATCGAGGAACTTGCGGGTTCCCGCCATGGGGTGCTCACTCTGGACGAGGCGGTGCGCGGCGGGCTGACACTTCGGCAGGTGCGGCATCGGGTCCACACCGGGCAGTGGACCAAGCTGCATCCGGGCGTCTACCTGGTCGGGCGACGGGAGCCTGACCAGCAGGTCAGCGCGCGAGCGGCGGTGGCCTGGGCAGGTCCGGGGGCGGTGGCGAGCGGGTTGACCGCGGCCTGGTGGTGGCGACTGCGGGACTGGGCGCCCGGTGCCGCCGAGGTGACAGTGCCCAGGACGCGATCTCGTCGCTGCCCGCCCGATGTGATGCTGCGCCGGCGCCACCTCGACCCGGTGGATCTGGTGGTGGTGCGCGGGTTGCCGGTGACCGCGTTGCCGCTCACCGTGCTGGACGCGGCGGCGGCGCTGGGCAACGACTCCGGGCGACCGCTGGTGGATCGGGCGCTGCAGCGACGCGTGTCGTTCAGCCAGTTGCACGCCGCGTACTGCCGAGGGTTCGGCAGGCACGGAACGCCGTGGCTGGGGCGGGTGCTGCGGCAGGCAGCGGATGGAGCGTGTTCGCAAGCCGAGCGGGTCACGCACCGGCTGCTCCGGGCAGCCCGGATCGAGGGCTGGGTGGCGAACCATCGGGTGGTGTTGGCCGGGCTCGAGTACTGGATCGATATCGCCTTCGTGGAACGTCGGTTGGCCATCGAGGTTGACGGGTGGGCGTGGCACTCCGACGTCGATCGGTTCGCGCACGACCGGCGCCGGCAGAACGCATTGGTACTGGCGGGGTGGACCGTGCTGCGCTTCACCTGGCACGACCTGACGTGCCGGTCGGAGGTGGTGGTCGCGCAGATCAGGGCGGCGTTAGGACCATGATCATGGTCTTGGTGCCGTAGACGACATGATGTGTCACCTGAGGCACATAAGCCGTGATCTTGTATTCGACCGCGGCGTGTCGAGCGGGCGGCTGGCGGGTGCCCGGCACCGTGCGGCGTCCGCGACCGGCGCGTGTCGCCCCGGGCCCTGACGGATGTCATGTCGGGTCGGTGACACCCGCCCTGCGCCGCTAGGGGCGCCGAGACGGACGCTGGTGCCATGACGATGACGGAGGAACACGCCGCGGTCCGGCTGAGTGGGCTGCGCTGTTCGCGACGCACTACCTGGAGGAGGCGCAGGAGTTCGCCGACCGGGTGGTGCTGATGGCTTGAGGAGGCGTTCCCCGCGCTGATCGCTGACCTGGAGGGAGTCCGATGAACGCGACCTACCTGGCGCTGGAGGCCAAGCGTGTCGTGCGCAGCGCCCGGTTCATGATCTTCACGATGGTGTTCCCGGTAGTGATCTACCTGATCGACGCCAGCCTGTTCGGTAGCCCACGGCGGGACCACGACGACGGGCTGGCGATCGCCCCGTCGCTGATGGTGCGGATGGCCGCGTTCGGGGCGATGTCCACGGCGCTGTTCACCGGGACCCGGGTGGCGCTGGTGCACAGCACCGCGATCGGCAACGCCGTGCTCGTGCTGGCCGTCTGGTCCGCGGTGTTCGTGCTCGTCGGGGCGCAGCGCTACCGGGCCGGCCTGGCCCCGGCCTAACGTGAACACGATGGCCACGCAGCCCCGGGGAGGTGGGGGGGGGGGGGGGGGGCGCCCCCCCCCCCCCCGCCGGGGGGCGCCGGGGGGGG
>CAXUFG010000262.1:0-6877 GCA_964250265.1 uncultured Pseudonocardiaceae bacterium
AGCGGCATGAAGGAGATGGTGGTGTTGACCAGGCCGCCGGTGGCGGTGCCGTCGTCGTTGACGGTCAGCGACAGCAGTCCAGCGGGTTCGTAGGCGCTGCTCCAGGGGGTGACCACCAGGCCACCGGGCCGGGCCTGTGTGACCCACGGGTAGGGCACCCGGGGTGCTGCGACGGTGGACAGCACCCGGTCAAACGGCGCCTCCGCTGGATGGCCCCGGGCGCCGTCACCGGTAATGACGGTGACCTCTCCATAGCCGGCACGCTTCAGCGCGGTCCGGGCTCGCGCCGCCAGATCCGGGTCGAGCTCGATCGTGGTCACGTTGCGGGCGCCGAGGCGGTGGGCGAGCAATGCGGCGGTATAGCCGGTGCCGGTGCCGATCTCCAGCACCCGCATCCCCGGCTCGATCCGGCCAGCTTCCAGCATCACAGCGACAATATCCGGGCGCGAAGCCGAGCTGGTCGCTACCCGGCCGCGTCCCTCGGGGCCGGCCGGGGCGCCATCGTCGACCTGGGTAACCACGTAGCGGGGACCGTAAGCGCGCTGTAGCCACTCGGCCGGCTCATCGCTGCGGCGCAGCGGCACCAGCTCATCCCTGTCGTAGCGCCAGATCACCTCGGGAATGAAGACTTCGCGGGGCACGGCCAGAAATGCCGAGCGCCACTGCTGGCCCAGCACCCCCTGTTCGGTCAGATCATCCACCAGCCCAGCCCACGCCGGCACCGCCGTGCTGGTCACTAGCGCTTGTCGTCCTTGTCGCGGTCGTCCTTGCCATGCTTGCCACCGGGGTCCTCGCGCGGGATGTCCCGACCAGGTTTGTGCCCGTTGCTCTCCACCTTCCGTTGATCGTCGGCCCTGTCCTTGTCCTCGTGCTTGCCCATCTCGTCATCCCCTCCATAGTGCGGTCGCGGCGGGCACTCCAGCCTGGCACTGTGCTCGCTCGGGTAGTCAACGCCACTGATTCTGCCGGTTTGGCTGCGGCGATCTGGAAGTGACCGGCCGGAGGCGGGCCCGGTCTCGTGCGCTGACCTACACCATGACCGATCCTGGGTCACCAGGGCGGTGATTTTGCTGTCGATTTTGCCCAGCCGGGACCGAGGCCGTTTCGCCGACGCCAAGGGAGAGCGGTTCTGCGGTGTGCGCCGGCAAAGCAATCGGGCCGTTGGCCAGCACCTCGCCCTCAACGATCGCTCCACCCGTCTCTTCGGCTCGGTGGTGCAACCGCTGACCTGCCGCAATCAGACGTAGGGCGTAGTCGCGTTGTTCGGCAGCACTTGCGGTGCCCTCCATGATGCACATGGCGAATGGCGCCATGGCTCTGTTGAGTCGGACCAGCTCGGCCAACAGCTCCCGGTCTTCCCTGATCACAGACCGTCACCCGGACCGCTTCATCGTGCGAGCGGCATCCGGCGGGATACTGCGGACGATGCCGGGTGGCACGTCGCCGGTGCCGTGACCTACCTGGTCGCTCTGGTGATACATGTGTCTCCTAGCCCCTCTGTGCGGTGTCTTGCGTGGACGGCACCCAGGACCGGGGACACCGGACGTGGCGGTAGCGGGTTCGGGGGCAGTCCCGGTGGAACGCCAGCAGTATTCAACCCGGTCCTGGGGCCATGCGCAGAGCGAAGGACGTGGCTGTTGACGTGGGCAACGACGCGAACCGCAATCACGTGCGCGTTCACCAGCCCCACTACCCTGAGCAGGTCAGGAGGAGGGCCGAATGAGCCGGGAACCGGAAGCCATCATGGCGCAGCGCCGTCAGCTTGGCGCGGCACTGGCTACATTCCGGCAGGCCGGCGCGCTGACCCAGGCCCAGCTTGGAACGGAAACCGACTACGACCGCACGTCGATCAATAAGGTTGAGCGTGGTCGCCAGTTGCCGGATCGGCCGTTCTGGCAGGTCGTGGACCGGTTGCTCCAGGCCGAGGGCGCGCTCGTGAAGCAGTATGACCAGCTAGTTGCGGGCAAGCGCGAATATGCCGAAGGGCAGCGGCGGACCAG
This sequence comes from uncultured Pseudonocardiaceae bacterium, assembly GCA_964250265.1. GTDB lineage: Bacteria > Actinomycetota > Actinomycetes > Mycobacteriales > Pseudonocardiaceae. The sequence continues at coordinate 2,001 of CAXUFG010000262.1, forward strand.
TCGGGCGAACCATCACGCGGACGCTCAGCGGTTGCGCCGCCTGGGGCAGCCGAGGGTCGCTGCATCGGTGAGTGCTGCCGGCACCGCGTTTGCGGCCTCGACATCACTCCGTCCTCTCCCGGTGACTTCATATGCCGACACGGCCTACCTCGAAGCAGCCCAGCAGCACATCTGGCATATCGTGGAGTTGGACAATCGCTTTGGTGGCAGCGACTTGGCTCGTTTGGCTGTGCGATTCTTCCGTTCGCTGCACCAGCAACTTGGCACAGGTGCCTATGAGCCATCTATTGAGCGGGATTTGCAGGCAACGGCAGGCGAGCTGGCCGAAGTTGCGGGATGGCTCCTTTATGACGCAGACCGGCAAGAGGATGTTCGGCGAATGAACCAGGAGGCGCTCTATTTCTCCCGGTTAGCTGGGGACCGGCGTATGGAACTACTGACACTGCAGAATGCCAGTATGCATGCTGGTCATCTTGGACGGCCGCGTGAAGCACTCCATCTTGCGCGTTCGGTGTTGGAGAGCCGGGACCGGCTCTCGCCACGAGTAAAAACACTTTTCTTGGTGCGGAAAGCCCGTGCGCTGGCTCAGGGCGGTGACGATCATGCGCTGAGACTGTTTGATCAAGCGCGGTCCTACTACGAAGACGGCGTGCGAGACAGCGACCCGAGATGGGCGTGGTGGGTTCACGAGCACGAGCTCGCCTGGCACGAGGGGATGGCTCTGGTTGATCTCGAGCGGCCGCGCGAAGCGGTGGTGAAATTTGAACAATCGCTTGAGATGACATCGCACCAGGTGCGCGGTCGCTACCTGCACCTGGGGTATTTGCTGAGCGCACAGGTGCAGGTGGAGGCTTGGAGCGACGTCGAGACGACCATGCGCCAGATCGCGACCATGGTCAGTGATGTGTCCTCTACACGAACAGTTGTACTGCTCGCCGCGGTACTAGCCGAACTTCAGCGCAGGCGGGTACCGCAAAGTACGCGAGAAATTGCTGATCAGTTGAGGATGCTCTTGGATCAGGCTGCCTAACCCCCTTCAAGGAGCTCCGTGCCCGTCGATGACGAGCTAAGTATTCAGACCAATTCCGAGCTTGACCAACATTTTCTCAGCAACCTGGTCAAAATTGTCTCCGTTGTCCAGTCCGCAGGAATTCAGCTGACTGACCACGTGGTCGAGGCCGGAGCGGGAATCGGGACAGTAGCCGAGCACGTGCCTGCCTGTCAAAGCTTGACGGCTATTGAGTACGACAGTAACCTGGTTCCGCATTTGCGTAAGCGGGTGCCCCGTGCTCGTGTTATCCAGGGTGATGCCTTGCAAATCTTACCCGCGCTGCGTTTTGATGTATTACTGAGCAACCTGCCATCGAGGTTGACGCCAATGCTTGTCGAGTTGTTGCCGAGTTTGGACTTGCGAGTGGCGCTCGCAGCGGTGTCGTCAATCGATGATCTAGTATCGTTGGCGAACTCTTTTATGCTTGAAATTGTCAGGGTGCTCGAACCTGATGACTTCTGGCCACGACAAGCAGCGAGGGCTGTAGTTGTAAGAATTACACGAATCGAAGCTCCGGCAGATTAAGCGCACCAACGGTCGACTTGTTCTCCCTGGAGTGGTTTACCGACCCGGTGGGGATTGCGCCGCAATGGCCCGAGTGCGAACTCCATTACGGGTCACGGTTACACAGTTCTGTGTCGAGGCGGTAGGGCTCACTACGTGTTACCAACCCCGAGCAGGCCGAAGGTACGTCGTGCCTGCGCTACGAACCGGCGCACTTTGGTTCGATCTTTGCGACCATCGGCACCTTCCAGACCGGAGTGGGCATCGACCGCAGCGGGGCGGACCTCCTTGATCGCGTCCGCGACGTTGTCGGGTGTCAATCCACCGGCGAGCATCAACGGCCGAGGCGAACGCCGGACCAGATCGGCGCTGACCCGCCAGTCGTGGACCAAACCCGTGGCGCCCCTGGCGCCGGTGGCCGGGTTGTAGGTGTCGGTGATGAACATGTCGACCCACTCGGCGACCTCGTCCACTGTCTTGGCCAGCTGATCGGCATTGTCCTCCCGCACCACCAGGCTCTTGAGTATGTACAAATCAGGATCTACCGATCGGAGGGCGCTCAGTTCGCCTGCCGGCACCTCACCGTGCAACTGCACTGTGCGTACTCCCAACTCAGCGCAGAAGGAACTGATCTGTCCAGCATCGGTGAGGTAGGTGATCAGGACTGCTGTGTGCGGAGGCCGAATTGTAGCGATGACGGCAACCGCTTCTGCCTCCGATAAATCCTCTTTATTTAACGACAACCTCAGAGGCAAGCCCAGCCAGTCGACGCCCTCCTCGCAGAGCAATACCGCCTCGGCCTGGTCGATGATCCCCGCGACCTGGATCAGTCCCGCCACCTCACACCGCCTTTCACCATCGTGAACCTGCTCAGCCGGACCCTGTTCGCTCTTCGTGCCGGGCATTACAGTTCAGGATGATTCCCGTCCGGCTCGGACGGCTCCACGCCAGCTATGTTGCGGAGGAGGCGTGGCTGCTGATGCGCACCGACTTGGTTGGTCGCGAACGGGAGCTTGCCGCGCTCGTGGACCATCTCGAGTCGGCTCTCGCCGCAGCGCCGCGAGTGGTGCTGTGTCGGGGCGAGCCGGGGATCGGCAAGACCCGCATGGCGGAGGAGCTCACCGGGCTGGCGGCTGCGCGGGGTGTGCCGGCGGCATGGGGGCCGGCGGCGGAGTCGAGTGGCGCACCCCCCTACTGGCCGTGGCGTCAGGTGCTGCGCGCGGTTGCCGCCAGTGTCGACATCATCACGATCGCCGATGAGCTCAGGCTGACCTCCGACCTCATACGGTTCGCACCCGAGGTGTTCGACATTCCAGGCGATCGGGGCTTCAGCGGCTCGAACGAGGATCGGTTCCGGCTCTTCGACGCGGTCGCCCGGCTGCTGAGCGAGATCACCACGAGCGAACCGTGGGTCATCGTGCTCGACGACGCGCACCAGGCGGACTACGGCTCGTTGCTCCTGCTGCACCACGTGGCGCGCACGCTGGCTCGCGAACGGCTACTGGTGATGGTGAACCACCGGGACACCGAACCCGTGCCCGACGTCCTCGCCGCCGGACTTGCTCGGGAGCCGGTCACCCGGCGGATCGACCTCCGCGGCTTGGCCGCTCCGGCCGTCTGCAAGCAGCTCTCCGCGCTGGTCGGCCACCACGTCGCACCGGCGCAGGTGAAGCGGGTGCACGAGGTCACTGGTGGCAACCCCTTTTTCGTCGGCGAGATGGGCTGGGCCCTGGCCGCTGCGGGCCCAGCCGTGTCGCTGGTCCCGATCCCACCGAGCGTGCAGCAGACGATCAACGAACGGCTGGAACGACTCCCACCGAAGTCCGTGCAGCTGCTGCGCGCGGCGTCGATTGTCGGCCGGCAGTTCCCCGTCGAGGTGCTCGCCCGGATGGTCGGCGAGCCCGTGCTCGGCTGCCTGGGCCAGCTCGACGAGACAGCGGCCGCTGGTCTGATCGAGCCCACCGTGACGCCCAGCGAGTACCGATTCGTGCACGTCCTTATTCGGGACGCGATAGAGGCCGGCATGGGCAGCGCCGAGCGGGTACAGCTGCACCGATCGGCAGCTGAGGCCGTGGCGGAGCTGTACGCCGGCCGTCTGCAGCCGCATCTGGCGGATCTCGCCCGGCACTGGGCGGCCGCGGCGGTGCTCGGCGACCGGGGCTGCGCTACCGGTTGGATCCGCCGGGCAGCGGATGAGGCGGTGCGCCGGCTCGCCTACGAGGAGGGCGTCCGGCTTTACCGGCTTGCGCTCGACGTCGGCGGTTGCGAGCTCGACGATCTCGACCGCTGCCAGCTGATGCTCACGCTCGGAGCTGCGCAGAGCCTGTCGGGGGATCACCCGGGCCGGCTGCACACCTGCCGCAGTGCGGCTGATCTCGCGCGTTCGATGGCGCGGCCCGAGCTCATCGCCGAGGCAGCCCTGATCTTGGACGGTGGCGACGGCGCCGAGTCCGATCGGTTGGTCAGGCGGCTGTGCGAGGAGGTACTGCGGTGGCTGGATCCGCAGTCCTCCGCGCTGCGTGCCAGGGTGGCGGCCGGCCTGGCACGCGCGTGCATCTACCTCGATGACGTCGATGCCGCCGCGCGGGCCAGTGAGCAGGCGCTGGCAGTGGCGAACCAGTGCGGCGATCGTGTCGCAGTCGTGGCGGCCTTACGTGCCCGCCAGCTCGTGCGCTGTGATCCGGACGGGACCGACGAGCGATCCGGCCTGGCCGCGCAGCTGCTGGAGATCGGCCGGGAAGCCTCGGACCCTGAAATCCAGATGTGGGCCCACTTGTGGCGCATCGACGTGATGTTCCAGCGCGGCGACCTCGCCGGCGTAGGCCGGGAGCTCGATCCCGTGGCCTGGTGTGTCGATGAGATGGGCGGGCCGGTCGCGCGCTGGCAACTGCTGCGCTGCCGGGCAGCGCACGCCCAGGCACAGGCACGCTTCGCCGATGCCATCCGGCTGGCCAACGAGGGCTTCACCGAACTACTCCCGCTCGCGGCGTGGGTCCGGGACGCTGTGTTGGCGATGACCGGCTACCACATCGGTCAGGAGGCTAGCGGCGGGGTGAAGGCCTACGGCCTCGATGGACCTGCCGGTGCCCGAGATTACTCCCCGGCCTTCGGCGCCCTCTATTCGCTCGCGCCAGCGGTTGTGCTGCTCTGCGCCGGGCGGCGTGCCGAGGCGGCCGGGCTCTACCGAACGCTGGGGCCGGTCACCGAGTGGCGGCCGACCCCGCATGGGGCGACGATCAGCTACGCGTTGGGCATCATGGTGGCCGCAGGGATGCACGCTGTCGAGGATGTCGCGGCGTTACGCGGGCTGCTGACACGTTAC
>CAXUFG010000263.1:0-6842 GCA_964250265.1 uncultured Pseudonocardiaceae bacterium
GTCTACGACGCCACCGTGCTGTCGGTCCGGCCGGTGACGGTCGACGGCAGCCAGAGCGGCCTCGGCGCCGGCGCCGGCGCGGTCGGCCGCCGGGGCGGCGGCGCCGGGGTGGGCCCCCGGGGGGGCGGCCCGCGCCGGCGGCATCGCGGTGGTGCTCGCCGGCGTAGGGGGCCTTGCCGCATTGCTGGCTTTCGTGCTGGTCGAGCGCCGCTCTCCTCACCCCCTGGTGCCGCTGGGCCTGTTCGCCGAGCGCCGGTTCAGTGTGGCCAACGCGGTGACGTTGCTGGTGTATGCGGGGCTCGGAGTGTTCTTCTTCCTTCTCGTGCTGCACTTACAGATCGTGGCCGGGTTCTCCCCGCTGGTCGCCGGCACCGCGCTGCTGCCCGTCACCGTGCTGATGTTGCTGCTCTCCGCCCGGGCCGGCGCACTCGCCGAGCGGATCGGTCCCCGGCTACCGATGGCACTGGGTCCGCTGCTGGCCGCCACGGGCTTCCTGCTGACCTTGCGGATCGGGCGCGGGGCCTCCTACCTGGGCGACGTTCTCCCGGCGGTGGTGGTGCTGGGGCTGGGGCTCTCGCTCACCGTGGCCCCGCTCACCGCGACCGTGCTGGGCTCGGCCGACCCGCGCTACTCCGGAACCGCATCGGGAGTGAACAACGCGGTTGCCCGGGCGGGCGGCCTGCTGGCCGTCGCGGTGATTCCGGTAGCAGCGGGCTTGGGCGAGACCGACTACACCGACCCGTTGTCCTTCGAAGCCGGCTTCCATGCCGCGATGTTGATCAGCGCCGGTCTGCTGGCGCTGGGCTCCATACTGGCTGCGGTTCTGCTTCAGGAGCGCCGCCCGGAGCCTATCCCCGCTCCCTCCGAGCGCATCCCGCTGGAACGCTGCTCTCACTGCGGCATCACCGGCCCTCAACTGCATCCCTCCGTGCCCTCTCCTTCCCGTCATGGGGGCCAAAAGGGGCCCGGGGGTGGGGGGGGAGCGCGGCGGCGGGCGGCGCGGCGGGTGCCGGGCGCCCGGGCCGGGCGGGGCGGCGCCCACCCCTTTTTGCCCCCATGCCCGGGGAGGATCTTGGCGCCCTGCACTGCTGCACCCGGCATCCGGTGCACGATCCGCGTGCTCTAAAAGCCGGCGCCAGACGTCAGCCGGGCGATCTCTGTGGCCACCACAGCCGCCTCCCGGTCACCAAGCACGATCAGGTAGTGGTTCGTGTCGTCGACAAGCACGTCACGCAGCCCGGGCAGGGTGCGCTTGGCCTCGTTGACCACCGCCTCGGGCAGGAGCGGGTCGGGCTCGTCGGCGAGGCCGCGGGGCGCCCGGACGAGGACCACCGGCTCAGGCATCGCTGCCAGCGCCGCCCAGACTGCGGCAACGTCGAGCTGGTCGCGCCCGTCGGCCCGCACGGCTGCCTCTACCACCTTCGAGCGCAGGTGCCCGGGTGGTCCATCCAGGTCGTAGTCCACGTACCTCTGCACGTCGGCATTCCAGTGGTGGGCGAAAGCGGGGTGGCGGCGCCAGAAGTCGCGGTAGTCCTCGGGGGAGGCGAATGTCATCCGGAGCCGGGTCAGGGCCGGGCCGAGGACAGCCTCGAGCACGGCGTCAGGATCTGCGCGGTCGGGAACCGCCAGCGGCAGCCCGCCGTCGACCAGCACCACTCCGGTGCAGCGGCCCGGGTGGGCGGTAGCCAGGCGGGCGACGATGTAGGCCCCCGTCGAATGGCCGGCGAGAACGGCCCGCTCGACTCCCCAGTAGTCGAGGACAGCGACTAGGTCGGCCACGTGGGCGTCGAGGCCGTAGGGTCCCGGTAGGGCTGCACTGGCCCCCCGGCCGCGCAGGTCGGGTACCAGGAAGGTGATGCCACGGGCCGCCAGGTGGCGGGCCACCACCGCCAGTGAGCGGTGTGATCCGGTGATGCCGTGGACGCCCAGTACCAGTGTGGCGGCGCCCGGTTCCCTGGGGCCTGCGGTGGCGACGGTCAAGGCTCCGCCGGCGACGGGGGCTGCGAGCTCGCTGTGGAACGCGGCGACGGCCATCAACGGGCTCCTGGCGCGGAGACCAGGTAGCGGAGCAGAACGACGTCTCCGATCTGCCGGATCTCTGCGAGTGTCATCGGATTCTCAGAGTTCTGGGGGAGCTGACCGGGGTGCACAAAGCGGGGGGCGGCGCGGTCGCCGACGAAGAACGGCGCGATCACGAGATGAATCTCGTCCACCAGCCCCGCACTGAGGAACTGGGTATGAATAGTGCCGCCGCCTTCGATCATCAGGCGCTTGACCTCTCGCTCGCCGAGATCGTCCAGGACGAGCCTGAGGTCGATCGGCTCTCCAGCCGCCACCACAGTTGCGACATCTCCGAGCGCTCCGCGAAGTGCCGGGGCTGCGGGGTCGCAGGTGTAGACGATCTTCTCGGCTCCTCCGGTGGAGAAGAACCTGGCTGCGGGATTCAGATCGCTGCGGCCGGTGAGCGTGACCTTCATGGGGTGCGGAGGTAGTCCACGTCGCACCCGCGCCTGCTGGCGCTGCACGGATCGCACGAGCAGCCGGGGATTGTCTCGACGGATCGTGTTCGCTCCAACCAGGATGGCGTCGACGCCGGCCCGCACCTCGTCGACCCGGTCGAAATCCGCCTGATTGGACAGCATCAACCGGGTTTCACTCATGTCGTCGAGGTAGCCGTCGAGAGACATCGCCACCGAGACAAGGACATGGGGCCGGGATCGCGCAGTGCCGCTTCTCACGGTTCCCACAGGTGTGCGTTGGTACGGCGCGCCAGTTGGGCGAGATCGGGTATTTCCACGACATCCCGACCAGCGGCGCGGAGGAGTTCGGTGCCCTGGCAGTCGACGAACACGTGGGGTTCGCGCCAGGCGAAGACGATCCGCGGGATCGGGGTGGCAAGGATGAGCTCGGTGCAACTCAACGGCCGTGAGGCGCGGGTGCTGCACGGTTCGAGTGAACTGAAGAGCGTGGCTGCGGCCAAGCGGATGTCGTGCGGCGTGAGCTTGGCGAGAGCGGCCTGCTCGGCGTGGTCGTGGGGGTCTGTCTCGCGGGAGTAACCGGTGGCGATCACAACACCGTTGATATCCACGATCACCGCGCCTACCGAGAAGGCTGTCCGCGACGGGGGGCAACGGTCCGCCAGTTCGATGGCACGCCGCAGGTAGCTGTGATCCCGATCAAGTGTCATTGCCATTTCGGGTGCGATTATCCCGCGACCAGAGCTCGGGCGAACAGCTAGCGTGCTGTCCATGGTCGAACCCACCCACCTGCTGGCGATGTCCCTGGTGGCACTGGTGATTATCGCTGCGCCGGGGCCCAGTGTGCTTTTCGTGATCAGCCGCGGGGTGTCGTTGGGCAGGAAGGCGGCGCTTGCCACCGTGGTCGGCAACGAGGTTGGGCTGTTAACGCAGGTAGTCACCGTTGCCTTCGGTTTGGGAGCGATCGTCGCGTACTCAGTCGCGGTGTTCACCGTGATCAAGTTGGTCGGCGCTGGGTATCTCGTCTATCTCGGTGTTCGCACGCTGCGGCAGCGCCACGATCTGGTGGCGGCACTCAACGCTACCGCCAGCCCCACCCGGACGCGCCGGATCCTGCTTGATGGTGTTGTCGTGGGAATGACCAATCCTAAGAGCTTGTTACTGTTCGGAGCCATCCTGCCGCAATTCGCCGACCCGGCAGTGGGACATCTGCCGCTCCAGTTATTGGTATTCGGCATGGTATGCGTAGGGATTGCCCTGGTCTGCGACGCATCCTGGGCGCTGCTGGCCGCCGCGGCGCGCAGCTGGCTCGGTCGCTCCCCGCGGCGTCTGAGCGCCCTCGGCGGTACCGCCGGAGTGATCATGATCGGGCTTGGCGCCCAATTAGCACTCACCGGACGTCGAGACTAACCCTGCCCTGTGGATCACCAAGCTAAGCGAGCTTGCACTCAGCCTCCCGAACTCAACCACAAGAGTCGCTGCGCTGGCTTGGGACAGCGCTGCTGTTGAGCCCGGGATGATGAGAGGGGCCTGCCGGGTGGCTCAGCGGGTGACCGTGATGGCCTGCACGGGGCAGGCTCGGGCGCCTTCCTCTGCTTGGGGCGCCAGGTCGGGCGCGACCTCCGGGTTGCGAATCAGGCAGTACCCGCCGTCGTCCAGGTCGTAGATCTCGGGCGCAACGGCGTTGCACTGACCGTGGCCCTCGCAGATGTTGGGGTTGACCTCGACGCGCACGGCGCCCTCCTCGGCTTCGGTCCTGGCGTGGTGGGAAGTGCGACCATTTTGGCCTCGATGGTCACGACTGCACGCACCGGGGATCCCTCGCGGCGGGGGCCATCACCCGAAATACTTAGGCAATCGGGTGCACTTTGAGCCGACCTGTATCTCACCGGCGTCCGGCGATCGCAGCTGACCGGGCAAGGAAGGGCAGATCAGCGAAGTCTCTTCGTCGCCCTACCAGGGGCCTGAACTGGGAATATGACTGTCCATCACGCAACCCGACGAATTGCCGACCCCACTGACGGTCGGCCTGCGGCGACCGAACCAAGCGGCACGACACCAGGGTGAGGGGCCTTAAGTCCGCGAGCGAAGTCCGGTAGACAGTGCACTGCGGCGTGACGGCAGCTCGGCCGGGTCGTTAACGTGGCAGGTGCGCTCTGGGGCTGTCGGGGGGGCGACAAGGAGGTAGGTAGGTGGATCGTCGGGTGCGACGTGCGGTGCTGGAACGTCTGGCGGCGGTTGAGGAGATGGCCGTGCGGGCAGGTGCGACGTTGTCGGCGCCGTTGGCGCGCAGGCACATCCGGACCATCACCGACGGTTGGCGCGAGCTGCTCGTCCAGCACCAGCCGGATCCGACTGGTCGCTGCCCTGTTTGTTCGGGATGGCTACGCCGCCGCCGCTGGCCCTGTGAGGTGTGGGTAACCGCACATCGTCACCTCATCGGTGATGGGACCGAGTCGATTGAACGATCCGCCAGGAACTCCAACCCCTTCTGCCAGCCACGTCAAGTGCTGATAGTGCCGCGCCAGCTCGACGCTCGCGTCATCAAGTCGGCTGCGACACGCAACGTCTCCCCGCACAGCCAGAGCGACAAGGCCTCAAGTCAACGAGCTTGAATCTTCGCTGTTATCTATCCCCGATCACTGCACGTCTGCGACGCTGTCGGGCTAGCCACATAGCCTGGCAGTCGTGCCCGAACAGATCACTGCTCACCGCGGCTGGATCCGCAAACTTGGAGCAGCCTGCTGGCGACATCCCCGCCTCACCATGACGGCGCTGCTGGCCTCCGGTATCGGGGTCGGCACAGAGGCGATCACCCCGCTGCTCACCCGGCTCGCGGTGGACGACGCCGTGGCGGGTACCACTGGGCGGTTGGGCTGGCTGGTCACCGCGCTGGCCGGGGTAGCTCTGCTGCATTTCGGGACCGCCTTCGTACGCCGTTATCTCGGCGGCCGGCTGTCCTTGGACGTGCAGCACGACCTGCGTAATGCCGTATTCCGCGCTGTGCAGAAGCTGGACGGCGCCAAGCAGGACAGCCTGCGCACCGGGCAGGTGGTGTCCCGGGCCATCTCCGATCTCCAGTTGGTGCAGGGGCTGCTCTCGATCGTGCCGCTGACGGCGGGAGTGTTGGTGCTCTTCGTCGCCGCGCTGGCCGCCATGCTGTGGCTCTCGCCGCTGCTCACTCTCATCGCGCTGGTCGTGATACCGGCGACGGCGCTGGTCACCACCCGGACGCGGCGCACGCTGTTTCCGGCGACCTGGTCGGCGCAGCAACGCGCAGGCGAGATCGCCGAGCATGTCGAGGAGACAGTCACCGGGGTGCGGGTGGTCAAGGGCTTCGGCCAGGAGGCACGCGCGGTGTCCCGCCTGGAGGACCGGGCCCGCCAACTGTTCGCCGAACGGCTCCGCGCGGCCCGGCTGACCGCGACGTTCGCCCCCACGCTGACCGCGTTCCCGTCGCTGGGTCAGGTGGCGGTCTTCGCCCTGGGCGGCATGCTGGCGCTGAGCGGGAGAATCAGCCTGGGGACGTTTCTGGCATTCGCCGCGTACCTGGCCATGCTCGTCGGTCCAGCCCGGTTGATCGCCAGCCTGGTGGTCCTCGCGCAGCTGGCCCGGGCCGGGGTGGAACGGGTCTACGAAGTGATCGACTCCCAACCGGAGATACTGGACGCGCCGGACGCGATCGACGTCCCGGACGGGCCGCTGGCGGTGCAACTGGACGAGGTGCGCTTCGGTTACGCCCGCACCGAGCCGGTGCTCGACGGGCTGTCCCTGCGCATTGAGCCAGGTGAGACGCTGGCGCTGGTGGGTACGGCCGGCTCCGGCAAGTCCACCGTCTCGTTGTTGCTGGCCCGCTTCTACGATCCACAGCAGGGTGCGATCGGGATCGGGCCGCCCGACGCCATCGTCGACGTTCGGCAGCTGAGGCTGGCGTCGCTGCGCCGAGCCGTGGGAATGGTGTTCGAGGAGGCGTTCCTGTTCTCCGACACGGTGCGGGCCAACATCGCCTACGGATGCCCGGACGCCACCGACGAGGAAGTGCTCAAGGCAGCGACAGCGGCCTCGGCCCACGGGTTCATCTCCGCATTGCCGCAGGCCTACGACACCCCGATCGGCGAGCGGGGACTCACCCTCTCCGGCGGGCAACGCCAGCGGATCGCGCTGGCCAGGGCACTGCTGTCCGACCCGCGGGTGCTGGTGCTCGACGACGCCACCTCCGCCGTCGACGCCGTCACCGAGGCCGCCATCCACACCACCCTGCGGATGGTCACCGCGCGGCGCACCACCTTGCTGATCGCGCACCGCCGATCCTCGCTGGCGCTGGCCAACCGGATCGCGGTGCTCGAGGGTGGGCGGGTGATCGAC
>CAXUFG010000264.1:0-6748 GCA_964250265.1 uncultured Pseudonocardiaceae bacterium
GGTGACTTGCAGCGCATCTCCGCCGAGTACAGCAACTACCGGCGCCGGGTGGATCGCGATCGCCAACTCGTGATCGACTCGGCGAAAGCGCAGGTGGTCATTCAGTTGCTCACCGTGCTGGACGACATCGAGCGGGCGCAGGAACACGGCGACCTGTCGGGTGCGTTCAAGGCTGTTGCGGACAAGGTGGTGGCCGCCTTGCAGGCGCAGGGCCTGGAGCCGTTCGGGACGATCGGTGACGGCTTCGATCCGGGCGTGCATGAGGCGGTGCAGCACAGCACCTCGCCGGACGTCGAAAAGCCGACCGTCACGGCGGTGTTGCGCCTGGGCTACCGCTTCGGCGAGCGGGTGCTGCGCCCGGCGATGGTGGCGGTAACCGATGCCGAGGGCGGGACCGCAGCAACCGACGATGCCGAGCTACTAGGTGATGCCGAACCCTTTGGTCAGGCAGGACAGCTGCAGGACAATTGACATTTACTGACAACTATTGAAATCGATGCACGGAGGAGGTGTCCGGTGAGCGCCCGCGAATGGATTGAAAAGGATTTCTACGCGGAGCTGGGTGTCTCCTCCACCGCGTCCGCCGATGAGATCAAACGGGCATACCGGAAGTTGGCCCGGGAGCTCCACCCCGACGCCAACCCCGGCGACTCCCGAGCCGAGGCGCGTTTCAAGTCGATGTCCGAGGCCTACGGTGTGCTGTCGGATGCAGACAAGCGCAAGCAGTACGACGACGCACGCAGCCTGTTCAACGGTGGTTTCCGTCCGGGCGGTGGCGGGTTCGGCGGTCAGGGTGGATTCGACCTGGGCGACCTGTTCGGCACCGCGCCCGGCCGGCCTGGAGAGGCAGGTGGCCTCGGCGATCTGCTCGGCGGGCTGTTCGGCAACCGCGGCGGCGCGGCGAGCGGTGCCGCCGCCAGCCGTCCACGGCGCGGCACCGACATCGAGACCGAAGTCCGGATCGACTTCACCGAAGCCGTGCACGGTGCGACCCTGCCGCTGCGGATCGCCAGCCCGGCCAGTTGCGGCAGTTGCGGCGGTTCCGGCGCCCGCGCCGGAACCGTTCCCCGGGTCTGCGCCGTGTGCGGCGGCACCGGGTTGGTGACCCGCAGCCAGGGTGCGTTCGCCCTGTCCGAGCCGTGCCGGGATTGCCGTGGTACGGGCCGGATCATCGACGATCCCTGCACCGAGTGCGGTGGTCGCGGGGTGTCCAACCGGCACCGCACGCTGACCATGCGGATTCCCGCCGGGGTCGCCGACGGTCAGCGGATCAGGCTGGCCGGGCAGGGTGAGCCGGGCATGCGTGGCGCCCCGGCCGGCGACCTCTTCGTTCTGGTGCACGTCACGCAGCATCCGGTGTTCGGACGTTCCGGTGATGACCTCACCTTGAGCGTGCCGGTGACGTTCCCTGAGCTGGCCATGGGCACCACGCTGACCGTCCCGACCATGGATGCGGGCGGGACGAACGGGACTGTGTCGGTGAAGGTTCCTGCTGGTACCACTGCGGGTCGTACCCTTCGTGTCCGTGGCCGGGGCATCACCAGGAAAGACGGGCGCACGGGCGATCTCCTGGTGACCCTTCAGGTCGTGGTCCCCACCAACCTGGACCGGAAGGCGAAGGACGCACTGGAGGCCTACGCCAAGGCCACGGCGGGGACGGACCCGCGGGCGGAGTTGTTCACCCGCGCGCAGCGTTCGGCGGCGGCGCGATGACCTCCCCCCACGCACCCGGCCCGGATCAGGACACCCCGGTATTCGTCATCTCGGTAGCTGCCCAACTGGCCGGGTTGCACGCGCAGACCCTGCGCACCTACGACCGGCTGGGACTGGTCTCACCCGGCCGCAGTCCGGGAGGTGGCCGCCGCTACTCGGTCCGCGACATCGCATTGCTGCAGGAAGTACAGCGCCTGTCCCAGGACCACGGGGTGAACCTGGCCGGGATCAAGCGGATCATCGATCTGGAGAACCAGGTGGACGCGCTCCGCTCCCGGTTGGCAGAGCTGGCTGCCGAACTGGACTCCGCGCGCGCCGAGCTGGCTCAGGCACAGACCCTTGCCGAGCAGGCCGCCGCCGCCGTGCACGCCTCATACCGCCGCGACCTCGTCCCCGTGCGCCCGAGCACCGCAACCGCCCTGGTCATCTGGCGCCCCACCAGGTAGCCCTTCGGCGATCTGGGTGCGGGAGACGCCAGGAAGGGAGGAACAACGTGCACAGCGCGGCGGCGAAGAAAATCAGATGGTACACAGAAATCTAGTTGCACCAAACCTGAAAGCGGCGCCTCTGCTCATTTAATCCTGAAGGCGGCGTCTGTGCCCATTTAGTGAACGACAGATGGCGGTAGGTAGCTATTCAGCTGGCGTGAGGTAGCTGTTCAGCTGGGGCTGAGGGCTGGTGGCAGCCATGCGCCGGTGGTGAACAGTTGGCGTAGTGCGTGGAGTTTGTTGATGCCCATTTGGTGGTGGTGTCGAGGTAGGAGTGCACGATCGCGAAATCGATGAGTCCCTGCAGGGTGCGCCAGCTTCCGCCGGAGGTGCGTTGTTGCACCTTGACTCGTAATGTTCACCGAGCCATGCGCATATAATATGCACTGCGGTGACCGGAGTGGGCCCAGTCCTCTTATCGCGAAGGCCCCATCTTCGGGGCCTGATCGGGTTGGCATCCTGGCCAGGAGCGGACTGCGCGCGGCTCGACCACCGCATCGGGATCGGGCTGCGGGATCGGGACAGGGATCCCGAACTCGTAGATTTCGGTGATCTTCCACAGTGGCCCTGAGCGCGAACGCCTCCCGGGGAACGCCATCCGGCGTACGCGACCGTCCATATCGAGCCAGACCTCGGCCGGCATGCGGCGCCACCACCGCACAGGCCCCGAATCGGGTACCGCCACACCGGCCTCGACCTCGCCGTCGGCGACAACCAAGTCCAGGTGGACTCGGTAGTGACTGGTAGTGACGCCCCGCACGTCCTCGGTGCCGACCTCGCTCGGGTCGGCATGCGCGCCGGTCAGCGCGTCGAGGAGCCACAGCGGATCCGTGGGACCGCGAGGACCGGCCCGATCATCGTCACCGAAGCTGGTCCAGCGTTCGCCCTCGTCGACGAGTAACAGGGCCTTGCCGCCGTCGTACAGCATCCGCCAGGAACTCGTCCAGTGCGACATCATCATCCTGACCCGCTCGTCGAGGGGTTCGGCATCGTCGCTACCGGATCGGGTCTGGACCCGATCGGATGTGTTCGAACCCTGGTCGACTTCCTCGAGCAGGCTCGTGGGAACCATGGACTGATCCATGAGCGTGCGCCGGGAAGCGAACTCGGTGACACCCTCTCCACTCGGCGCGGCGGTGTGCGGGCGGAGTGTCCCGGCAGACATCGCTGCGAACACCCGCGCCGTCCGTCCGTCGGCGGTCTGTGCCGGGGCGGCGCGGACAAGGTCTGCGGCCCTCACATCGCCAGGCTACCTCCCACGTATCCCCAATCCGGCGAGGTGCGGTTGGTCCGGTGAAGCAGCCCGAGGCTAAGCCAGCCGCAGCCAGCCTTGAGACGTTCAGACCCGCCGCCGTCGCCCGGCCCAGCAGATTGTCGGGAACCGTCATGTTCACCCTCGCCAGGCGCATGTCATACACACTGCGGGCCCTGCTGCCCGAGGTCATCGAGCAGCACCGATGCCACGCATTCCTCCGGGACGGCGACAGCGTGCTCGGCCAGTGCCGGGGCCAGATCGGGGCGGTGCAATGACCTCCCCGAACCCGCCCGGCGCCGATCAGGACACCCCGGTCTTCGTCATCTCGGTCGCCGCCCAACTGGCCGGGTTGCACGCGCAGACCCTGCGCACCTACGACCGGCTGGGACTGGTCTCACCCGGCCGGAGCCCAGGGAGTGGCCGCTACTCGGTCCGCGACATCGCACTGTTGCAGGAAGTGCAGCGCCTGTCGCAGGACCACGGCGTCAACCTGGCCGGCATCAAGCGGATCATCGACCTGGAGAACCAGGTGGACGCGCTGCACTCCCGGATGGCTGAGCTGGCTGCCGAGCTGAACGATGCCCGCGCCGAGCTGGCTCAGGCCCAGTCCTTCGCCGAGCAGGCCGCCGCCGTGCACGCCTCCTACCGCCGAGACCTCGTCCCGGTGCGCCCCCACACCGAAACCGCCCTGGTCATCTGGCGCCCCACCGGGTAGCCCCTCGGCGACGTTCACGGGGCGGCCGAAGCTACAGACGTAAGCGGAGACGACGGACGTTTCAGCTTGACAGCGAGGGTAAACCGTCCGATCATCGTGTCTGTCGAGAGGACTGCCAACGCGGTTCCGATCACGGGTGGGACTGCCAACGCGGTGCCCACGTAGTTGACTCGACCATGCTCAGCAGGGCCCGGAGATCCTCCGGGCCCTGCTGCTGTTCGGCGGAAGGGGATGCGTTGTACCTGCTTTTTGTTGACGAATCAGGTACACACGGCGGAGATCATCCATTCGTGCTTGGCGGGTTGGCGATTCATGAGGACGACACGTTACGGTTGCAACGTGAGCTAGACCAACTCGTAATCAACCATCTCGGCGCAGTGCCACTCAACCTAGACGAGTTTGAGATACACGCTGGCGAGATGAGAAATGCAAAGAAAAATCAGATGGCGACACAGAAATCTAGTATCTGGGCAGACTATCCTCGGCGACTTCGCTTCGAACTGCTGAACGACTCGTACGATCTCATCTGTTCCTTCAAATCGACGAACACCTCCTTGCCTCACGCGCTCTTCGGAGTAGTTGTTGATCACCATTTCCGTCCCGATTGGAGGGGAATGGAGCGTGAACGCTTCGCATATGAGGTACTACTGAATAAGTTTGATGTCATGCTGAAGAGGCGGCGAGTGAAGGACAACCTTCCCAATCGAGGCCTCGTCATCCATGACAGACGGGTGGTGGCGGAGCGCGACATTCAGCAGTGGACGTCTGAGTGGCGAGTAGCGGCGGGCACGGTTGGGAAAGTCAGAAATCTAGCAGATGTGCCGCTCTTCACTGACAGCAGAGCAACGCGCCTGCTTCAGATTGCAGATCTAGTGTCGTATTCACTTTATCGGAGATATAACCCTGCCACTACCGACTCGGCTTATTTGGATCGGATCTGGTCTCGTTTTGATCATGACAACGGAGTCGTGCACGGCTGCGTTCACTACACTCCCTCGTACGGTAGCGGGATGTGCGAGTGCATTCCCTGTCGCGACCGACTTATTGCGGAAGCGACTCGTCAGGCTGTCAGTCGACCCGCAGCCAGCGGTGACCGACGTGGAAGAAAGCGCGCTAACGAGGCCCCATAGCCGGTGAGTGGAAGAGCGCTGCTCAGCCCGCCGCCGTCGCCCGGCCCAGCAGATTGTCGGGAACCGTCATGTTCACCCTCGCCAGGCGCATGTCATACACACTGCGGGCCCTGCTGCCCGAGGTCATCGAGCAGCACCGATGCCACGCATTCCTCCGGGACGGCGACAGCGTGCTCGGCCAGTGCCGGGGCCAGATCGGGGTCCCAGGGTGCGCCGGTCAACCGACCGGTCGCGGGGCCGTGGCCGGTGATCGCGGCGAGGTAGTCGCCGGTCGACATCCGCCACGGCGTCGCCCCGGTGCGGTCCATCACGTAGGCGGCGATGCGCAGCCCCTCGCCGTCGAAGTCCCCGTGGTAACGCAGCGTCGCGCCCGCCTTCCGCAACCCGCGCAACAGCGTGACGGCCGCGGTGTTCGGCCACCCGGCCGTGCACACCAGCGGCGGGCACTCCGGGCCGAAACGGCGCACCGCCATGGCGAGCACGGAAGGGTTCTCCACAACGTGCACCACCCGCACGCCGGGCAGCTCAGGCGCCGCGCGCAGCTGCGCGAGCGTCACGACCACCGCCTGACCGGCGCGGGCCCAGGCGCGCAGTGTGGTCTCCAGCGCACCCGAACCCGGCAGGGCCAACCCAGCGACAAGCACTGTGGTGGACAGCTCATCGCCGGTGACGCCGTGCAAGGCCCACAGGTCCCTGCGACCCGCCGCGTCGAGCGGTGGCGGCTCGTCGTGCAGCGCCGCCAGCGCGCGCAGCACGGTGCCCGAGAGCCTGGTGCCCTCGTCCAGCGCATGCGGATCACCAAGCACACGCTGCGCCAGTACCGGCAGCGGCGCTCCACCTGCTGGTAGCTCCGCCAGCACGGCCAGCGCCGCGCGACAATGCTCCCGAGTGGCTGCGACGGACCCGCCGAGCAACCCGCCGCGACGCAGCGCCCCCACCCAGCCTCGCAGTGCTGGAAGCGCGATCACCAATGGGTGGCCTTCGAGATCGGCCCACAGCTCAGCCCGTTCGGCGGCAGCGGCCGCGCGCTCGGCGGGCCGGTCCCGCAGCGGGCCGTGCAGGCGCTCGGTCAGCTCCCGCGCGCCGAGCCCGCACCCGCGCCGCAGCGCCTCATCGATTCGGGCGAGGGCCACCGTGGCGGGTTCGCCGGGTAGCCGGGGCAGCCCGAGCAGGTCGGCCAGCGCGGAGCGCTCCGCCGTGCCCAGCCCGGTCAGCCGGACGGTGCGCACGTCGCTGTCCCCGGCGGCCTCGTACCGGCGGCGCAGCTCCGTCCACAGTGCACTGAGCTCGGGTCGGTCGAACGCCGACGGGTCAGCCATGGAACTACAGTTCAGCTCGCTTCGTAACTTGACCGCACGTAAGGCTCAGCTCGGGCAGGTCGTCCCGTGATCGCAGGCATGCTAGCTGGCTGGCCGTCACTCATCGAACAGTGAGGGCGGCCCGGTGG
>CAXUFG010000265.1:0-6729 GCA_964250265.1 uncultured Pseudonocardiaceae bacterium
CTCTATTGCCGAGCACACGGCACCTGGCCCACCTGGTGCACGGGCGTACGCACCCACCCCTTCACTGCGCACGCCTGGATCCAGGTCAACGACCAGCCCATCGGTGAACTTCACCCCGCTGGCCACTACCGACCCATACTCACCATCCCACCCAGCACACGCGCACGCCTCTAAACGACTGCCTGATTCTTGGCGCCATCGCTGAAGTGCGTAAGGTTCTGGTATGCCGCACGTGCGAATCGGCACTCGCGCCAGCCCGATGGCGGTGCATCAGGCCGCGCAGGTCGCCGCCGCTCTGGAGGCGTTGGACCCAGCGGTCACCACCGAACTGATCAAGGTCACCACGAGTGGCGATCAGTGGATGGGTGACCTCGCGAAGCTGGGCGGCAAGGGCGCGTTCGTGCGCGAGATCGACCGCAACCTGCTCGACGGCTCGGTGGATCTCGCGGTGCACTGCCTCAAGGACATCCCCGGAGATGTCCCCGCCCCCGAAGGCCTGACCTTCGCCGCCTACCTGCAGCGGGAGAACCTTCACGACGCCATCATCTCCCGCACCGGTGCCCCGCTGGCCGAACTGCCGACCGGCGCCGTCATCGGCACCAGCGCCGTGCGCCGCGCAGCCCAATTGCGCCTGCACTACCCGCAGGTGGAAATCAAACCGTTGCGAGGCAACGTCAACACTCGCCTGATGCGGCTCGACGAGGGCCACTTCGACGCGATCGTGGCCGCAGTCGCCGGCCTGCACCGGGTCGACGAAGCCGACCGAATCACCGAGATCCTGCCACTGGACACGATGTGCCCGGCGATCGGCGCGGGAATCCTCGCGCTGCGGTGCCGGATCACCGATACCGCCATCCGGGCACTGACCGCTCCGCTCAACGACGCCGAAACCGACCGGCACGCCACCGCCGAGCGCGCCATGCTGCACGCCCTGCAAGGCCACTGCAACTCACCCATCGCCGGCTACGCCAGCACCGAGGCCAACGGCAAGCTGACCTTGCGCGGCAAGGTATTCACCCTCGACGGCAGCCAGTGGCTCGATTCCCACCACTGGGGCGTGCCCGAGGAGCCCGCCGCCCTGGGCTACTTCGTCGGTGCGGACCTCCTGCGTCAGGGAGCTCGGGCACTCATCGACGCGATCGCCCACTAGCACCATGGCTACCTGGAGCGACGTCGTGGCGATCGCTGGCGCGCTGCCCGACACCGAGGAATCGACCTGGTACCGCACGCCAGCGCTCAAGGTACGCGGCAAGGGCTTCGCCCGGCTACGCACAGAGGCCGAGGGTGGGCTCGTCCTGATGTGCGCGCTCGACGAGAAGCACGCGCTGCTCGCCTCCGGTGATCCGGCCTTCTACACCACCCCGCACTACGACGGGTACGGCGCGATATTGATCGACCTCGACCGCATCGACCGCGACCACCTCGCCGAGCTGATCACCTCCGCCTGGCGCCTCAAGGCCCCGGCAAGACTACGCAAGACCCACGATCTCCAACCGCCCTGACCCGATGAGCACATCCGGGGCCCAGATTTGCCCGAGAGCGACCCTCGTGCGCATAGTGTCGCATCGTGGCTGCCGGTGAGGTGGCCCGAGCTGCTGGCCCGGGCGCAGGCGCTGGTCGGCGTCGGTGACCGGCAGATTCTGGGCATCACCGGGGCGCCAGGGGCCGGCAAGTCCACGGTGGCGCGGCGGCTGGTCGACGTGCTGGGCGACGCCGCGGTGCTCGTCGGGATGGATGGCTACCACCTGGCGCAGGCAGAACTGGAGCGGCTGGGCTGCGCCGAGCGCAAGGGCGCTCCGGACACCTTCGACGCCGCCGGCTACGTCGCGCTGCTGCGCCGGCTGCGCGGGCCCGCCGCCGGCACCGTGTACGCCCCTGAATTCCGGCGCGCGATCGAGGAACCCATCGCAGGCGCGGTACCCGTGCCACCCCACGTTCGCCTCGTCGTCACGGAGGGTAATTACCTGCTACTCGACACCGCGCCGTGGTCGGCGATCCGCAGGCTGCTGGACGAGGCGTGGTTCCTCGCGCCCGACGAGCCAACCCGCCGCGGGTGGCTCACCGCCCGGCACCGCCGGTACGGCCGCACCGCGAAGCAGGCGGCCGAGCGCACCATCGGCAGCGACGAGCGCAACGCCCGCCTGATTGCACCTACAGCAACCCGCGCCGACCTCATCCTCGATCCGACCCGGCTGGCCTGAATGGGCCGTCACCATCGCGACCTGACGAAGATCTCGATGCCGTGCGAGCGAACTCACTTCTACTGCTTCGTCCAGCACCTGCTTCGCTCACATCGCATCGAAACGATGCCTGTTTTCTTCGAACACGGGTGCGGCCCGCGCAAGGACCGGTTGCTGCTCACCGTGCGGCAGTGGCAGGCGGTTAGCCGACTGCGTGACCTGATCGTCGAGTAATCCCTCGCCACGAGCTACCAGTATCGGGACGGTGATCTGACCTGCCACATTGGTCGCGGTACGGATCATGTCCAGAATGGGATCGATACCAATGACGATCGCCAGTCCAGTGGCGATGATCTGCGGCGGAAAGTTCACCGCACTCAGGGTCAAGGTCAACATGGTGAACCAACCCGTCGCGCCAGCAGTGGCGAGCGCGCCGAATACCGCGATCGCCGCGATGGCGAGATACTGCCAAAAACCAAGCGAGATGCCGGACAGGTTGGCGATGAAGATTGTCGCAATGGCCGGGTAGATCGCTGCGCAACCGTCCATTTTGGTTGTGGTGCCGAGCGGAACCGCGAAACCGGCGTAGTCGGGCGCCACGCCGAGGTTGATCGCCGTTTGCCTGCTCAACGGCAGCGTGGCGGCCGACGAACGCGAGACGAAGGCGAACTGTAGCGTGGCCCACGCTTTCCCGTAGAAGGTAACCGGACTGATCTTGCCGACGAACCGCAGAAGCAGCGGGTAGACCACGAAGAGCACCACCAGCGCGCCGAGGTAGACGGCAACGATCAGCGAGATCAGTGGCTGCACGAACTGGTTGCCGTAGGTGGCGAACGCCTTGCCGATCAGGCCGAGAACACCGATTGGAGCGAACAGGATGATCCAACCGAGTACTCGCTGGGTGATATCGAACACCGCCCTGTTGATCGCAACAAACGGCTCCGCCCTTTCCTTGAGGTGATAACTGGCAAGGCCAACGAGCAGGGCAAGGAAGACGACCTGAAGGACCTCACCTTTACTGAACGCGGCGACCACGTTGTCCGGCACCACGCTTTGTACCAGGGTCAGCCACGACCCATGATCCCTGGTAGCCACGTCCTGTGCGTTCGTTAGATCGGGCGTGACGACAACCCCACGACCAGGATGACCCAGGAGCCCGATGGTGATGCCGATGAGCACTGCGATCAAGGAGGTGGTCGCGAACCACAGCAAGGTCTTGCCGCCGAGCCGAGCCGCCGTTTGGGGACCGCCGAGATTGTGTAGGCTGCTGATACCGATCACGATCGCGGTGAATACCAATGGCAGGACCGTAAGCTGCAGTATCTTGGTGAAGAGAGTTCCGATTGTGCTCAAGGTTGTGACCAGTATGGTTGATCCGGTGCGTTTGGCGATGATGCCAAGTAGCGCGCCGAGCACGAGAGCGGTGATCACGGTGGCGCCAAAAACCGTAGGCTTGGTGTAGCTGCGAACGAAAGACACGGACCCCCCTCGTTACTTCAGGCTGACCCAGCTGGCGGAGGACCCTAACAGATCGAGATCAGCTCCCGAATAGAGCCGGGATCTTGATCAGCAGCCGGTACAAGCCGTACAGGAACGGTAGGATCACCCACGACCAGGCCAGCACGGCGAGCACCACACGCCCATTCGACGGCGATCCGGGTGGCACTGATTCGGTCGTCTGAGTACTCATGCCGCCATCCCCACGCCCCGGGCCGCCCGCTTGGAAGCCCCCTCGTGATACCTCGGGTTGACCGGGCGGATGAACTCATTGCAGATGAAACCGACGATCAGCAATCCAATCATGATCGAGAAAGACGGTGTGTAGCGGCCCGGGCCCGTCACTCCGGCGGCGATCCGGTTATCGGCGATAGCGTTGACGATCACCGGACCGAGCACCCCCGCGGTCGACCAGGCGGTGAGCAACCGGCCATGGATCGCGCCTACCTGGAACGTGCCGAACAGGTCACGGAGATACGCCGGTACGGTGGCGAATCCGGCACCATAGAACGACAGGATGAGCATGCAGCACACCAGGAACACCACCTTGTCGGCGTTCGTGGTGAGCGTCACGGCCAGGTAGAGCAGCGCACCGGCACCCAGGTACATCCGGTAGATGTTCTTGCGGCCGAGCACATCCGAGGTCGATGACCAGATGAAACGTCCGAGCATGTTGGCCAGGGACAGGATCGCGACAAAGCCTGCCGCCGCGGCGGTGAGCCCAGCTCCGCCGGGGAAGAAATCGGCGTAGATCGGGGCCGCGCGCTCCAGGATGCCGATGCCCGCCGTCACGTTGAAGCACAGCACCACCCACAACAACCAGAACTGGGGGGTCCTGATCGCATTGCGAGCCGACACGTCGCTGGCACTGATCAACGAACCGGACGGCTGCGCCGTGGGCTCCCAACCGGTGGGTTTCCAATCCTCGGCCGGCACCCGGATGAGCAGCCAGCCCACCGACATGAAGACCGCGTACCCCACACCATGGATCAGGAAGGTCTTCGCGATGCCGCCAGGATCCGGGTGAGCTCCGGTCGCGCCGAACGCGGTCAGCATTGAAGTCGACCAGGGCGAGGCGATCAGCGCGCCGCCACCGAAACCCATGATCGCGATGCCGGTGGCCAGGCCTGGCCGGTCGGGGAACCACTTGATCAGCGTGGAGACCGGGGAAATGTAGCCGATGCCCAGGCCGATCCCACCGACGACGCCGTACCCGAGGACGACCAGCCAGTACTGCCCGATCGACACTCCCAGTGCGGAGATGAGGAATCCGCTGCTGAAGCAGCACATCGAGATGAACATGGCCCAGCGCGGGCCGCGTCGGTCGACCTGCGTACCGAACAGCGCCGCAGACAGGCCTAGCATCACGATCCCCAACGTGAACGGCAGCGCGCTGGCGACTCCGGAGATGCCCAGCGAGGCCTCCAGCGGCTTCTTGAACACGCTCCACGCGTAGGCCTGACCGATCGCGAGGTGGATGGACAGCGCCGCCGGTGGGACCAGCCAACGGCTCCAACCCGGTGGCGCGACGATCCGGGACCGCTCGAGGTATCTGACCGCCATTGGTGGCTCTCCTCCCTGGTGAACGCCACAGACGCTACTGATATGAGGGGCTTCCCGGCGTGGTGATACTTGTTTCGTCGTGATGTGACGGGCTGATGCGGCAAGAGACCTGGGGAACCGGAAAATGAGTGCAGAAGCGACAGCAGATTTTAGCGCAAAGATGCGGCGCGTGGCGATCGCCAGCTGTGTAGGAACCGCCGTCGAGTTCTACGATTTCTACATCTACGGCACTGCCGCCGCGCTGGTGTTTCCGAAGGTGTTCTTCCCGGCGTTGGGTTCCACTGCCGGTACGGTGGCGTCGTTCGCCACCTTCGCGGTGGCGTTCGTCGCTCGGCCAGTCGGGGCGGCGAGCTTCGGCCACTACGGCGACCGGCTCGGGCGCAAACGGACACTGATCGTCACGCTGCTGCTGATGGGTGTTTCGACCGTGCTGATCGGCCTATTACCGGGAGCGGCCACAATCGGGGTCGCAGCTCCGGCTCTGCTGATCGTGCTGCGGTTCGCGCAGGGCTTCGCGGTGGGCGGGGAATGGGCCGGCGCCACGCTGCTCACCGCGGAATATGCGCCTGCGCGGCAGCGGGGTCGGTATGGGATGTTTCCTCAGCTGGGAGCGACGATCGCACTCGCGCTGTCCAGCGCAACCTTTCTGATCACCGGTCTCACCCTCGGTAATACCGATCGGGCCTTCCTCGACTACGGGTGGCGGATCCCGTTCCTGGTCAGCATCGTGTTGGTGGGAGTGGGACTGTACGTCCGGCTCAAGATCGAGGAGACGCCGGTCTTCCGGGAAGCGCGACGCCACCAACCGGCGGCTCAGGCCCCGCTGCGAGAGGCATTCACCCATGCGCCGCGGGAAATCCTGCTTGCCGCCGGCGCCGTCACGATCATGTTCGCCTTGTTCTATACCGGCACGACCTACCTGACCAGCTACGGCACCAGTGCTGCCGCCGGACTGTCCCGAATGCTGGTGTTGTCCCTGGGGATCGTGGCCGCGGTCGCGATGGCGACGGGCATCATCGTGTCCGCAGTCGCCTCCGATCGGTTCGGGCGCCGGGCGCTGATCATGCTGTCCTGCGCCGCCGCGGCGGTGTGGTCGCTGGTGCTCTTCCCGCTACTGGACACACGCTCCGCGATGGCGTTTACCGTGGGTGTGGTCGTCACCCTGGGGCTCATGGGCCTGTGCTACGGCCCGATCGGAGCGTTCCTGCCGGAAACGTTCCCGACTCGATACCGGTACACCGGGACCGGTATGAGCTTCAACCTGGCCGGCATCCTCGGCGGCGCGATGCCGCCGCTGGTGGCAGCGCCGCTGGCGGCGGCATTCGGTAGCTGGGCCATCGGGGTTCTGCTGTGTGCCCTTTCCCTGCTCAGCCTGTTCTGCACCAAAGCCCTCACCGAGACTAAGGACCGCGACCTGCGCGAGGCGCAGCCAAGCGTCCCCACCCTCCAATAACCACCCACGGGTTGCACTCA
Source organism: uncultured Pseudonocardiaceae bacterium (assembly GCA_964250265.1). Classification (GTDB taxonomy): domain Bacteria; phylum Actinomycetota; class Actinomycetes; order Mycobacteriales; family Pseudonocardiaceae. The sequence goes on from CAXUFG010000265.1 coordinate 6,714, forward strand.
ATCTCCCGAACTCAAC